>JBOHYR010000056.1:0-29442 GCA_050737995.1 Rhodanobacteraceae bacterium | reverse complement strand
GCTGGTTTGAGCCTCGCTGATGGGATGCTCGATCGGCGGCGGCGCAGTGCTGGCCACGACTGGTCCGGATGGAGCAGGGCCGTGGCGCGAGAAATCCACCCCCGGCACATGCGAGAAATACCACCACGCCGCCAGCGCGACCACCACGACCACCACGATCGCGCCGATGATCTTGCCCTTTGCGGAATTGTGCTGGGTCACGTCATCCCCGTAGCTGGAAACCATCTCGTATTGGATGCGCGCAAACCCGGATGGTTCCCGTGTCCGCTTCAGGCGAATGGATTTACCCCGATCAGGCGCGCATGCAGCAGGAAGGCGAAGATCGCCCATGCAGCCACGCCGACCACGACCGTTGCGGCGTCGCCCGCCAGCGTGCCTACAGGATACACCGTACCTATCCTGCGATCACGCCGTCGCGACACCGCGAAGTCGGCGATGGCCCAAGCGAGGAACGCGCCGAACAGCACCACGTCGTGCAGGAAACCGACCGCAAGCAGATGACCGAGCGCCCACAACTTTACGCCGGCCAGCATCGGATGGCCGAGCTTCGCCTTCATGTGATTGTGCGGGACATACGCCGCCGCGACCAGCACGAACGCAACCAGCGTGAACAATGCGTTCAAGTGTTTCAGCCACAACGGCGGCGCGTACAGCAGCACCGGCATGTGGCGCGCCATGCCGAAGCCGACGACGATCAGCACGAAGCCAATGATCGACACCAGCGAATACAGGCCCTTCCACGGTATCACCCCGATGCGCGCGATCATCCCGTCGCGCCAGCGCGGCGCCAGCAAATGCACCGAATGCGCGCCGAGAAAGATGACAAGTCCGAGGATCAGGGTGGGCATGGTGCATCTCCGTCATGCGGGAACGCGAGTGGATGCTCGCACCGGATTGTAAAGTCATTCCAGCGGAATGCGAGAATCGCGGCGGACAATCAGCGTGGCGCGGTACGCATGGCTTCGACGATGCTCTGCGTTTCCACGCTGACGCGGGCGAGCAGGTCCATCACCTTGTCCTTGTAATCGGCGAAGCGATACGTGTTGAATTTCTCGCGGATGGTCGGATCCCTGGACTTCTTTTCCTTGTACGGGTCAAGTATCCATTCGAGCGCCGAGCGGTTGCCGAGCTGGCAATCCCATGGCTCGGGCGGCACGCCGGAAAGCGTGGTTTCCGAATCCAGCACGATGCGGCCGCTGTCCTTGTCGGCCATCAGCAGCGCCTTCGGCGCCGCGCCGTTCCTGCGCGCCTTCTCGTCGGGGATGTCGATGCGCGCCAGCGGCCACGGCTCGGCCGCTCGTAGCCGAAGAACAGTTCCAGCAGGCGTTGCAGGCGATCGACGTCATCGACCGCGCAGCGCAGGAATTCGCGTTTGTTCTGGATCAGGACGGCTTCGCGCGAAGCGTCGAAGATGATGTTGTCCTGCGGATAACCGCGGCGGAACTTCAGCTCGATTTTCGCGTCGAGATCGTCCTTTTCGTCTTTGGCTTCCCAGTAGCCGAACGGCAGGCGCAGGCCGTACAACAATGCGCCATCGACGTAACGGCGTTCCTTCGCCGGCGTTTCGATCTCGCATTCGGGCACGAAGATGAGATCGTGCGAGCGGCCCCAGCCCTTCAGCAGATCCTTGAACGCCTCGCGCACCACGCTTTCGCGGTGGGTGCCGCCGACCTGACGCAGCCGCGCGAGTTCGGCGAAGTATTGCAGGATCAGCACGCTGGACATGCGCTTCCCCTTTCAGAGCGGCGTGGTGCCTTCGCTCAACAAGTCGTAATAGGCCTGATACAACCACACGCGGTTGCGGCGTTGGCCGGTGATTTCCTGGATGATGCCGAGTTGCTGCAGACCCGCGAATGCGCCACGCACCGTGGGCGGCGTCAGTGCCAGTTCCTTTGCCACGCGTGCGGCCGACAGGATCGGCTGGCGGGTGAATTGCTCGAAAACCTGCAATGCACTGCCGGCCTTGCGGCCGAGGCCGTGCAGTTTGGCGCGGTCGTTTTCCCACAGCTTCAAGGCGCGGTGCGCGGAGTCCACCGTTTGTGCGGAAGTCTCGGCAATGCCTTCGAGGAAATACGCAAGCCAAGACTCCCAATCGCCGGTGCGGCGGACGGCATCCAGTTCGTCGTAATAGCGCTGGCGATCGGTCTTGAAATACAGGCTCAGGTAAAGACTTGGTTCCTGCAGCACGCCGGCTTCGCACAGCAGCAGCGTGATGAGCAATCGGCCTAGCCTGCCGTTGCCGTCGAGGAACGGATGGATGGTTTCGAACTGCACGTGTGCCAGCGCCGCGCGGATCAGCGGCGGCATGTCCTTTTCGGGGGCATGCAGAAACTTCTCGAAGTCGCCAAGGCATTCCGTCAACCGCTCCGGTGGCGGCGGAACATGGCGCGCAAGTGCGGGCGAACGACCGCCGATCCAATTCTGCGTGCGACGGAACTCGCCCGGCGTTTTCTGCGCCCCGCGGCCGCCACGCAGCAGCACTTCGTGGATTTCGCGCAGCGGGCGCAGCGACAGCGGAAACCCGCTACGCAGGCGATTCAATCCATGATCCAGCGCCGCGACATAGTTGGATACTTCCTCCACGTCGGCGATCGGCACGCCGGGCGCTTCGTCTAGTTCAAACAACATCAGGTCGGTCAGCGACGACTGCGTGCCTTCGATCTGCGAAGACAACAAGGCTTCCTTGCGGATGAAGTGGTACAGGAACAGCTTGGGATCGGGCAACATGCGGGTCATGCCATCCAGTCGCCCGAGTGAATGATTGGCGCGTTCCAGTTGCGCGATCAAGGGGCCGTCGAATTGCAGCGGCGGCTGGGGTGGCAGAGAGGCAGGGACGAATGCGCGGTGGCCGCTGCCGGCCATGCTGCCCTTTACGTAGGTGCCGGCTACCCTCTTCATAAAAGATCGCCCCGCTTTATCAAGCAGGGCGATTTTGGCATCTTAGGAAAAAAAGTCAACTAATTTTTCTTAAGAGTGTCGGCCGGTCGCAGTTACGAAAGCCGGCTTACATAAGGCCAATCGTTCACTGGTTGCCCAGGAAATCCTTTTTGCCGATCGGGGTGCCGGCCACGCGCAGGATGTCGTAGGCGGTGGCGCAGTGGAAGAACAGGTTCGGCAGAGCGTACCCGAACAGGTAGCTAAGTCCGGTGAAGTTCACCTCGTTGTTGCGCATCTTGACCACGATCGCGCGTTCTTCGCAGCCGTCGATCTGTTCGGGCTTGAAGGTCTTGACGTAGGCGAGGGTGCGGTCGATGCGGTCGTAGGCCTGCGCAAGTGTGGTTTCGGTGTCGGGGAAGGATTGCGGTTCGGCATTGGCAAGGCGTGCGGCGCCACGTGCGGCGGTGTCGCAGGCAATCTGGATCTGCTTGATCAGCGGCAGCATGTCGAAAATCAGCCGTTGCTGCAGCAGGCGGTCGGGTTCCACGTTCTTTTCCTTCGCGAACGCTTCGCCCTTCTTGAGCACGACGGAGAGATTGGTCAGTGCGCGCGTGAACACGGGAACGGAAGCCTGATACATCGAGATCGTCATGGTTGAACTCCGAATGGGGAAGTGAGGGGAAAATCTCAAACGCCGCGCAATACCCGCGCCGGCAGGTGCAACAGCGCGCGCAGGACATCGAACACGCCGCCGACGGCGATACCGAGCAGCCGGAACGGCAACAGGATCAGCCACACCAGCGGATACAGGATCAACGCCAGCAGCGCGAGCGGCCAGCAGAAGATCAGCAGCAACAACCAGAGCAGGAAGGTGGCCATGCGCATGTTTCCAAGGGTGGCAATCCGAATGAAATGATAGCGGCAACGCCCGAAGACAAGGGTCAGGCGGAACCGTGTTCGCCGACCGGAATGGCGGTCGACGAGGGTATGCCGCGCGTGGCCCGGGCGGCCACCACCAGCGCCACGGCGACCAGAACCGCGGCCAGCACGAAGGAGACGCCCGGCAGGTGTTGCACCGGGGCGTGCTTGCTGATGAACAATGCAAACAGGTTGGCGAACACCGCCGGACCCATGATGCCGGCCAGACTTTGCAGGCTGGTCAGGGCACCCTGCAGGCGGCCCTGTTCGGCGGGATCGACCTGGTGCGTCACGAGCGATTGCGCCGGTGGTCCGGCAAGGCCACCCAGGCACAGGAACGGGATGCCGGCGACGAAGATCCACGCTTCCGGCGCGAGACCGAACACGAGATAGCCGATGCTCGCGAATGCCAGCCCGATCAGGATCAGGCGCCGCTCGCCCAGCCATGGCATCCAGCGCCGCACCAGCACCGCCTGCACGATGCCGCTGCACAAACCCACCAGGCCCAGCGTGTAGCCGACGATCTGCGGTCCCCAGCCGTAACGGTAGTCGGTGTAAAGCACGTAAGTGGAGTTCAATGAATACTGTGCCAGCGCCATCAGGAAGAACACCGCGGCCAGCGCGAATACCTGCGGATAGCGTTTCAGCAACAGCAGCGATCCCAACGGGTTGGCGTGGCGCCATTCGAAGCGTGCGCTGCGGCGTTCCTTCGGCAGCGATTCGGGCAACACGAACAGGCCGTAACAGAAATTGAGCAGCGCCAGACCGGCGGCCGCCCAGAATGGCAGGCGGATCCACAGGTGTCCCAGAAAGCCGCCCAGCGCCGGGCCGACGATGAAGCCGATCGCGAACGCCGCGCCCAGCAGGCCGAACGCCGCTGCGCGTTTCTCCTTCGGCGTGATGTCGGCGATGTAGGCGTTGGCCGTGGAAAAACTTCCCGCACAGATGCCCGATACCGCGCGTCCGATGAACAGCAGCCACAGCACCGGCGCCAGCGCCATCACGATGAAATCGACACCCAGCCCGAGGCTGGAAATCAGGATCACGGCGCGGCGACCGAAACGATCAGACAGTGCGCCCTGGATCGGCGAGGACACGAACTGCATCAGCATGAACAGGGTGCTGAAGGCGCTCGACCACACGGCGGCCTTGGCGATGCTGCCGCCGATCAATTCGACGATCAGGTGCGGCAACACTGGAATGATGATGCCGAAGCTGAGCATGTCGATCGTCACCGTGACGAAGATGAAGATCACCGCGGCCCGGCGACGGGGATGCTCCATGTTGCCGGGTGTGTTCACGTGTGCCGAATGCGCGAACCCTCCCCTTCAAGGGGAGGGCAGGGTGGGGATGGTGTCGGCTACGTCAGCAGTCGCGATCATTCAGCGGCCGCCGTCGATGTCGATGAAATTGAGAAATTCCGAGCGCGTACGCGCATCCTCGCGGAAGCTGCCCAGCATCTGGCTGGTGATCAGCGACACCCCGCGCTTGTGCACGCCGCGGGTGGTCATGCACTGGTGCACCGCATCGACCACCACGCCGACGCCTCGCGGTTGCAGCACCTCGCTGATGCAGGTGGCAATCTGCGCGGTCAGCTTCTCCTGCACCTGGAAACGATGTGCGAACGCGTCGACCACGCGCGCCAGTTTGGAAATGCCGACGACCTTGCCATCCGGCACATAGCCGACATGGGCGCGGCCGATGATCGGGGCCATGTGGTGCTCGCAGAACGATTCGAACTGGATGTCGCGCAGCACGATCATCTCGTCGTAGCCCGCGACTTCCTCGAAGGTGCGGCGCAGGTAATCCTGCGGATCCTCGTGGTAGCCGGAGAACCACTCCGCGTAGGCGTCGACCACACGCTTGGGCGTGTCGTGCAAACCTTCGCGGGTCGGTTCGTCGCCAGCCCAGCGCAACAAGGTGCGCACCGCGTCCATCGCCTGATCGCGGGTCACCGGCGGCGACGTCGGTTTGGCTGCGGCGCACAGGGAAGGTTTGCCGGATTCGCTCATGGGCCTGCCTCCTGGAAAACGTAGCGGTTCAGTCTAACGCGGTTGTCCCCGTAGCGGCTGCGCTCCGTCTGATCAGACCGGTTCGGAATCCTCATCGCCTTCTTCATCTTCGATGGACGGACCCATGAGCGATTGCGTGTCCTCGGCCGACAACGATTCCACGCCGCGCAGGTGGCGTTCGATTGCGCGGGTGCGCACGCCGGCGCTGTCGATGCTGTTGCGCGCTGCGTCGAGCTGCTTGCGGGTCCTCTCCAGCACCGCACCGAATTTGCCGAACTCGGTCTTGACCGCACCGAGGATCTGCCACACCTCGCTGCTGCGCTGCTCGATCGCGAGCGTGCGGAAACCCATCTGCAGCGCGTTGAGGATCGCTGCGAGCGTGGTCGGACCAGCCACCGTGACGTGATACTCACGCTGCAGTCTTTCGAACAGGCCCGGACGGCGAATCACTTCCGCGTACAAGCCTTCGGTGGGCAGGAACAGAAGAGCAAAATCGGTGGTGTGTGGCGGCGCGACGTATTTCGCGCGGATGGTTTTTGCCTCGTCTTCCACGCGCCGCTGCAACGCCGCGGCTGCCTCGCCGGCGGTCGCGGTGTCGGCCTGCTCCTGCGCGTCCAGCATTCGCTGGTAATCCTCGATCGGAAACTTGGCGTCGATCGGCAACCATACCGGCGTGTCGTGGTCTTGCCCCGGTAGCCGAATCGCGAACTCGACGCGTTCGTTGGAACCGGGCACGGTCATGACGTTGGCGGCGAATTGTTCCGGCGTCAGCAATTGTTCCAGCAGGGCACCGAGCTGCACTTCGCCGAACGTTCCGCGGGTCTTGACGTTGCTGAGCACGCGCTTGAGATCGCCCACGCCGGTAGCGAGCGACTGCATTTCGCCGAGGCCGCGCTGCACGGCTTCCAGTCGTTCCGAAATCAGCTTGAACGAGGACGACAGCCGCGTCTCCAGCGTGGCCTGCAATTTTTCATCGACGATGACCCGCATCTTTTCAAGTTGCGCAGCGTTGTCGGTTTGCAGCGCCTTCAACTGCGCGTCCAGCGTCGCACGTACCTCGTTGAGGCGCTTTTCGTTGTCGGCGGTCAGGCCACCCAGCCGTTCCCGAATCTGGCCGCCCAGCCGGTCGAGGGCCTCGGCCAATTCGGTACGTCCGGCGCGTTGCTCCTCGCGCAGCGCACGTTCGACCCGTTCGCTGTCGCCACGCAACGCTTCCAGTTTCTCGCGCAAGCCCGCGTCGCCGCGCGGACGCAGCAACAACACGATCAGCAGGATCACCGCGATGGCAGCGAGGATGATGGCGATGATGGGCAGAACCGGATCCATGACGGGATTGTAGGCGGTAGGAGGCCGACGAAGATATGGCCGCTCCGTCGCACGTGCCGAGACGCGCTGTATCGCGCTACGTCCGCAAGGAAAACGCGTCGCCCGGTACCACCGCCATCGTCAGGCGCGCGATGCAGACGAGGTCTCCGGCGCCGTTCTCGATCCGGATTTCCCACACCTGGGTGCTGCGGCCGACGTGGATCGGTCGCGCGGTACCGGTGACCAAGCCGTCGCGCACCGCGCGCAGATGATTGGCGTTGATCTCGAGACCGACCGCGGCGCGACCGTCCTCGCAGCACAGCATCGCGGCCGTCGAACCGAGTGTTTCCGCGAGCGCGACCGACGCGCCACCGTGCAGGATGCCGTAGGGCTGGCGGGTGCGGTCGTCGACCGGCATGGTGCCGCGCAGGTAGTCGTCGCCGATCTCCGTGATGCGGATGTCGAGCGCCTGCATCAGCGTGCCCCGACTCCACGCGTTGGCGGTTGCGAGGTCGACGGATTGTTTCCAGATGGGCATGGTGGCGTGCAGTGTTCGCGGCTGTTCAATCCGGCAGCCGCGGCATCCCGTGTTCGTCGCGTTCTTCCGGGGTGATCTGCGCGGTGTCGATGCCTGCTTCATGCGGGCCGGGCGCGATTTCCTGCCCCTGCGTGGATTTCCATGCATTGGCGTAGCAGCGCACTGCGTCGTCCGCTTCGCCCGATGCGGATTGCACGTCGCCCAGCGCTGCCCAGCCCGCGGCGGATGATTTGATGGCCAGCGCGCGGACCAGGTACTCGCGTGCATCGCGCGGGTCGGCGGCGCGCATCGACAGCACGCCCAGCGTGCGCAACAGAGCGTCGTCGCCTGGATGGGCATCCAGCCAGCGGCTTGCGTTGCGCAGGCGCACCGCGGCTTCGCTCGGTGGTGTTGCATCGCCATAGGCGGCGACCAGTTCCGGATTCCATTCTCGCTTGACGGCATCCTCGATGGCGGTAAGCGCATCGTGCGCGACGCCGAGCTCGGCTGCACGGTGCGCATAGGCTTCCAGCACGGCGGGAATCTGCCGCTGCGGGCGCGTCGCACGTTTCCACAGATCCTGCAAGGCTGCGGCATTCGGCGCCAGTCGCAATGATTTCCCCAGAACATCGGCCACGAGTTCGGCTTGGCGTGCAGCGCCGAGCATGTCGGATTTGCGCAGCGGCTCCAGCGCAGCTCGCGCCTTGTCCGGCTGGTTCGTGGCCAGCGCAGCGAGGGCGTATTCGTGCCAGCCGGCCGGCGGCAGTTTGCCAGCGTCGGCGCCGGGGGCCAGCAGCTGCAATGCCTCTTCAGCGCGACCGTTCTCGCGCAGAATGCGGGCGCGCAACGTACGCGCCGCTTCGGGTGCGTGTTGCGCGGCTTCGTCGAGGGCCTCCAGCGCGCGGGTAGCGTCGCCGTGCCGGTGCGCCGCCTCGGCGGCCGACAGCAGCGCGGGAGATCGCACCGATGCATATTGCGCGGCGCGCTGAAGTGTGCGGTTGGCCTCGACGTTGCGGCCCTCGGTCATCGCGACCAACCCGTCGCGGAGGCGTTCCTGGCTGATCCGACGATGTCGGCGCGACAACGCTCCGAATGGCCAGCGCAACAGCCACCACACGATGCCGATCGCAATCCATGTAGCGATCAGGATCGCCACCGCGCCGACCACGGTGGCTTCGATACGCCAGCCGCGGAAGCGGATCAGCACGTAGCCCGGATCGGACGCCAGCCACACGAAGGCGATCACCAGCAACACGATGATGATCAGCCCGAAGACGAGCCAGCGCTTGCCCTTCATGGATTGTCGACTCCACTGCTGGCTGCGGAAGCAGGCGCAGTGATTGCGGGGGCCTGGCTGGCTCGCAGGCTTTGCAGTTGCGCGAGTGTGCCGCCGAGATTCGGGGCGGGACCCGGTCCGCGTTGCGAGAGCATGTTGGCGATTTCGACGCGGGCCTCCTTCACGCCTTCATCGTCGATATCGAACTGCGCCGCGAGCGTGGCATCGGCGCGTTGCAACGCCGCACGATAGGTGCCGTCGTCGAAGGCCAGCAGGGCCTCCTGCGCCTGCGCGAGATCCAGCGCCAACGATTGTCGTGCGAAGCGTGTATCAGCGGGCGGTGTGCCGCTGCCGTTGTCATGGGTAACCCTGACGATGCCGCTGAACGAGTGCGCGATGCGCGACCAGAAACCGGGTTTCGATGGTTTCGTGGTGGCGGTGTTCTCGGGCGACGCGAGCGGCCACGATGCGAGTTTGCTGCGCAGCGCCGACAACGTATCGAGCGATTTCTGTCGCGAAGGCGGCGCGGCCGCGGCCAGCGCATCGCGTTCCGTGATGGCGCTCGCGCGCACCGGCGCATAGGCCGGGTTCTGGACCTGGGCAAGCACTTCGATGGCTAGCGAATAAGCCTTCAACGCGCCGGTGGTGTCGTGGAACAGGTCGTAGTGTTGTTGCCCCGCGCGCAGCAACATTTCGGCGTCGTTGAGCAGCAGGGTGTCGTGGCCCGATTGCTGCTGGCCACTCAGGTTCGAGAATGCGGTTTCGAGGTTCGACGTGCGCCGGTCGAGTCCGCGCTGCGCGTTGCGCAGATCGTCGAGTCCCGACTCGAGTGCACCGAGCCGCTGGTTTCCGGCCTGCGACTGCTGGTTGCTTGCCGCCAACTGGCTTTGCAACCCGGCCAATGCGGCGGCGTCCTGTTTGCGCGCTGCATCGTTGGCCTGGACCATGCCCTGCAGACGCCAGAGGCTCCAGGCGGCCAGCGCCAGCGCCACGATAGCAATGATTACTGCGACACCGGCGAGGCCGACCGGGCGGTTGCGCGGTTTGCGTGGCTCGGGTTTGAGGCCGTCGTCGCGAGGGTCGTCGATCATGCCGGCAATGCTAACAGGGGTTCGTTTTGCGATCGTCCCTGATCGTTGTGTTCCCGAGTCGATTCGCTCGAATCGTCGCGGGCCGTTGCATGGCATCAGAACAACCTTCGAAGCCGCCATCCATGGCAAAGAGCTCCGTGGCCCGACTTCCCGCAAGAGAGGCTTCGATCAGGGCATCGGTTGCCCGCCGACGTCTGTCGTATCAGCGACAACCGCCGCCAGCATGACTTCGGCGCGCGCCGAAGCGGCGCGCAGCACGCGCGAAAAGCCGGTTCCGCGAGCGGTGCTGGCGAGACGCGTACTGCTGACGACGGCGGTGCCCGCGAGCAATGCGCGACATGCGTCGACCGGAAGGCCGTCGAGGATGTTGGCGAGCCCTTCTGAGCTGGACAACAGAACGTACAACGGCTTGCGCCGATCGCCGTGCAGCAGCGCTTCGGCATGGCGACAGTCGAGCCGTGCGGGCAGCCGTCGATAGACGTGCGCGTGCATGACCCCGGCGCCGCGAGCGCCGAGTTCGCGCGCCAGCAGCCCGCGTCCTCCGGGGGCGCCGACGATCCCGATTCGCCGACCGCGCACATTTTTCAAAATGTCCAGCGCCAGGATGCCTTCGCTGTCTTCCCGTGCGGGAGCCCGTACATCAAAAAGCCCCGCGCGCCGCAACGCGCGTTTTGTACCGCTGCCCGGCGCCAGCACCTGCGCGCGGCTGCGCAACGGCGCCAATCGCCGCGCGAATCGTACCGCTGCGGGGCTGGTGTAGATCACGATGTCGCAATCCAGCGCAGTCTTCAGCGCCTTGCGCGCTGTGGTCGCGTCGGGTTCAGCGCGCAGGCTCGATCCCGGCAGCAGGATCGGGGTGCCGCCGCGGCTCCTTACCTCGCGCGCGAGCGCCGAAGCGGTCCCCGCGGGACGGGTGATCGCGACTCGGGCGCCACCAAGCGGGCGGGATCTTGCCATGCGGTGATGATAGGCGAGTGCGCACGCTCCTTGTCGCGATGGTTGCGCGGCGTCAAACTGCCGCGATGGATGCGAACGATACCGCCGCGGCGGCCCTGCAGGCCGAAATCCTCGAACACATCCCGCTGGCGCGGGCAATGCAATTGGCGGTACCTCGTTACACCGGTGCCGAGATCGAGATGACCGCGCCACTGGCGCCCAACATCAACGACAAGGGTTGCGCGTTCGGCGGCAGCATGGCGTCGTTGTTGACACTGGCGGGCTGGGGGCTGATCGAACTGAATCTGCGCGCGCGTGGTCTGGATTGCGACATCTACGTCGGCGATTCGCAGTTGCGGTACACGAAACCCGTGTGGGGTGAACTGCGCGGTGTCGCGCGTTTCGCCGAAGCTGGTGCGCTGGACGCGTTGCTTGCCGGGCTGCGGGAGCGCGGCAAGAGCCACGCGGAGGTGATCTGCGAAATCGCGGGTGATGACCGTCCCGCCGCTACGCTCGGCGCGCGCTTTTTCGCGAAGATACGCGCGTAACCGCGATTGTTCCGGCACAATCGAGACGCGATCATAGAGAGGGATCAATCATGCGCCCAATCACCATCATGGCGAGCGTGCTGTCGGCACTGTTGCTGTCGGCGTGCGCCACCATGCAAAACAAGAATCAGCTGCGAGACCAGACTCTGGACGGCTATGCCGCTGCGTTGCGCTGGGGCGGCTTCCACAGTGGCTGGTCGTACGTCGATCCCGACGTGCGTGCGGCACACCCGCTGACTCCGCCGCAAAAGGCACTCTACAACACCGTGCGCATCGCCGACTACGACACATCGGGTCCGGTCTCAACCGGAACCGATACCCTCGAACAAACCGTCCAGATCGAACTGATCGCAAAGAGCAGCCAGAGCGTGTACAGCGTGGTCGATCACCAGCATTGGCGCTGGGACGCCAAGGCCAAGCACTGGTGGCTGGAGTCTGGCTTGCCAGACATCACGCCGAACCCGTGAGACAGATGGGTCCACGTTCCGCGATAATGTGCGGTTCCATCTGGATCAAGACCCTCCGATGCATGAGTTTCTGACCCGTTTGCCGCAGTTCATCGGCCACCACATTCTGTTGGTCGCCACGTTCGTCGTGATCATCCTCGCGCTGATCGGGCTGGAGGTATCGCGCAGGTTCCGCGGCTTCCGCGAACTCACCCCGTCCGCGCTGGTGCAGTTGATCAACCGTGGTTCGCCGCTGGTCGTCGACCTGTCCGCAGTCGCCGATTACCAGAAGGGTCACATCCTGGGTTCGAAACACATCGCGCCCAGCCAGTTCGATCCGGAAAACAAGGATGTCGCCAAGGCCAGGGACCTGCAAGTGATTACCGTGTGCCGCAACGGCACGGAGTCCGGCAAGGCGGCCAAGCGGTTGGTCAAGGCGGGATTCACCCACGTCGCGACGCTGGCGGGGGGCATCAACGCCTGGAAGCAGGCGGACCTGCCGCTGGCGAAGGGCAAGTCGTAAGCAAAACCGCAGCCGTGGTCATCCCCGGCGCAACAACGCCAGTGGAGACGTGTGGACGATGCGACGCGTCGCCGCCAGCCCCAGCAGCATCACGATCGTGGTGGAGGCGACCATGCTGGCGGCAATGGGTAGCAGCGGCGGGACGAAATGCCGGATGTGAAACACCGATCGCGCCAGCCATGCGCCGGCGCCGATCGCACCGAACGCTGCGGTCAATGCCGCGATCGATCCCAGCAGTCCGAATTCGAAGGCTGCGGCGAGGCGCAGTTGCGCGCGGTGCGCACCCAGGGTGCGCAAAAGGGCAGCTTCATGCCGTCGTTCGCGCTGGGTTGCCGATAACGCGGCGGCCAGCACCAACGCCCCGGCCAGCAGGCTGAACCCCAGCACCCAGCGGGTCGCGCTTGCGACCTGGTCGATGATGCCGCGGATGCGCTCCAGCAGTGAATCGACGTCGATCAGGCTGAGATTCGGATAGGTGTTGGTCAGAGCGGCCAATTGGTCGGACTGCGCGTGAGGCAAATAAAAACTCGCCAGCCAGGTATGCGGCAGGCGCGCCGCGTGTGCCGGATCCAGCAACAGGAAAAAATTGACGCGAAACGAACCCCAGTCGACCTTGCGGATGCTGGTGACGCGCGTTGCGAGGTTCACCCCACCCACCTCGAAGCCCAGCGTATCGCCAAGTTTGAGGTGAAAGCGGTCGCGCCACAGCTCGTCGATCGACACCTCGGCGCGCCGAGGGTCCGCACCCTGCCAGCGGCCGGCAACGATCTGGTTGGATGGCGGCAGCGCGCTACTCCAGGACATCCGCAGCTGGCGATCCGCATCTTGCCGTGTGTCGGGATCGGCAAAGTCTATGGCATCGATCGCGCGGCCATTGATCGAAGTGAGCTTGCCCACCGCAAGCGGAAGCATGTTGAGCTGGTTGGCGCCGAGCCGCGCGAGGATTTTCTCGAAACCGGCGCGCTGGTCGGTTTGCAGGTTGAGCACGAACCAATTGGGCGTATCGGGTGGCAGTTCGCGCCGCCAACCGTCCAGCAGCGCGGGGGCAACCACGCCGAGCAGCAGCAACGCGGTCAGGCCAAGGGCCAGCGCGGTGGCCTGCAATGCACTCAGGCCGCGCCGTCTTGCCAACGACGCCAAGCCCAAACGCAGTGACGGATGGGCACGCCGTGCGAGGCGATTCAGCAACCACACCGCGGCAGCCGAAAGGGCCATCGCGAGCATGCCGACTCCGGTCAAGCTGGCGGCGAGAATGCCAGCCATTCCGAGCGACGGGCTCTGCAACCAGATCAGGCCCAGTGCCACTGCCACCGGCAAGACATACCAGAGTTGATCGCGCCAGCTGGGGCGTTCCCACTCGCGACGAAATACCGCCACGGGTGGCAACCTCGACAGACGGACCAGCGGTGGCAGCGCGAAACCCGCCAGTACCGCAAGGCCCATCAGCGCCGCACCCGCGACCGGTGCCAGCGGTAGCGCGGTCGGTACGGTGCCGAGCAGATGACCGGCCGCAAGCCACGCCAGTTGCGACAATCCAAGTGCCAGCAGCGCGCCGGCCACCACGGCAGGCAACGCGACAAGCGCCACGGCCACGCCCAGCAAAGCGCCGATCTGGCGGCGCGGCATGCCCAGCGCCCGGAGCAAGGCCACTTCGTCGGTTTTGCGACGCGCATACTGGCGCGCCGCAAGCGCAATCGCGATACCGGCGAGCAAGGCAGCCAACAAGGAGGCCAGACGCAAAAAAGCGCCGGCACGGGCAAACGCCGTCCGCATGCGTGCCTGCACCTTGGCCGGGGTGATCAGTTCGCCATTGTCTGGCTTGTGCGCTTTCGCGAACGCGAGCCAAGCGTCCACTTCGCGGGGCGCGCCGGCGACCAGAAGCTGGTGATTGGCGCGACTGCCGCGACCGAGAAGGCCCATGGCGCGTGCATCACCCAGATGCATCAATGCGCGCGGCGCGAGCACGATGAGACTCCCGCCATCCGGCTGGCCGATTATCTGTCCGGCAACACGCAGCTCGCGGCCGCCGATCTGGATATGACCACCGACCGTTGCGCCGAGGCCCACCATGGCACGATGATCCAGATATACCGCGCCGGCCTGCGGCGCGTGCCGATCGCGGGGGTTTCCTGCCGCATCCGCGACGACCAGCTCGCCGCGCAGAGGCCACGCGGTATCGGCAGCCATGACATCGAGCATCTGGCTGTGCTTGCCGGCAAAGGCGACGGTGGGGAAACGCGCGGTCAGGCTGGTGGCAAGTCCGAGCTGCCGCGCATGTTGCGTGAGGCGATCGGGTACGCGCGCCGGTGCCGACACGCCCGCGTCGCCGCCAATCAATTGTGCGGCGCTCGCCACCACGCCCAGCTCGGCGCGCGCCGACAACGTGGCCACCGTACCCAGCGCCACCACCGCCAGCGCCAATGCTGCGATCAGGGCACGCAGTTCCGGCAACCGCCATTCGCGGCGCAGGTTGCGCACCGCCAGCCGCCATACATTCACGTCGGGATCGCCTCGAGCTGGCCGCCATGCAACCTGAAGCTGCGCAGGCAGCGCGCGGCCAGCACACGATCGTGGGTGACCAGCACCAGCGTGGTCGCATGACGCTGGTTGAGTTCAAACAGCAGCTCGGTGATATCGGCGCCGGTATGCTCGTCGAGATTTCCGGTGGGCTCGTCGGCAAACAGCAGCCGCGGCCGGTGCACAAAGGCACGCGCCAACGCCACGCGTTGCTGTTCGCCGCCCGAAAGCTGGTAGGGGAAATGACGCCTGCGCGCATCGAGACCGACCGCGGCCAGCGCCTCACGTGAGCGTTCCAGTGCATCCTTGCTGCCCGCCAGCTCCAGTGGCAACAACACGTTTTCCTCTGCGCTCAGCGCCGGCAGCAAGTGAAAGGACTGGAACACGAAGCCGACCAGCCGCCGCCGCAACGCCGCTCGCTCTTCTTCGTCGAGTTCGCCCAGTGCTTCGCCAGCGAGCGCGATGACACCGCTGCTGGCCACGTCGAGTCCGGCCAGAAGGCTCAGCAACGTTGTCTTCCCCGAACCCGACGCGCCGACGATGGCGACGCTGTCGCCCTCGGCGACGATCAACTCGACATTCCGAAGGATGTCGATGCGCCCGGCGGGACCATTCAGATGTTTGCTGACATCATGGGCTGCGATGATCGGAATGGATTGATTGTTCATGCGGCGTATTGTGCTGGTGATCCTGCTGATGGTGCCCGTCGCGGTGTCGGCTGCGCGGCCGGGCCCCCTGCTGGTGCTGGGCGATTCACTGTCGGCGGCACAAAATATCGCCTTGAGCCAAGGCTGGGTGCACCAGTTGGCGGAGCGCTTGGCAGCGCTCCATACGCCTCGTCAGGTCATCAACGCCAGTATCAGCGGCGAGACTACGGCAAGTGGGCGCAACCGGCTTCCGGCATTGCTCAGACAGTACAAGCCGGGCATCGTCATCATCGAACTGGGCGCCAACGATGGTCTGCGTGGGCTGCCGCTGGACGAGATTCGCGCCAACCTGTCGGCCATGATTCGGGCCAGCCAGCACGGTGGCGCGCGCGTTCTGTTGCTCGGCATCGAACTGCCGGTCAATTACGGACCGACTTACCGTGATTCGCTGCGCGGGATCTACGCGGATCTGGCCACGCAATACCACGTGCGCCGGCTGCCGTTCCTGCTCGAGGGTGTGGCGCTCGACCCGAAATTGATGCAGGCCGACGGCCTGCATCCCAACGCCGTTGGCGAACGCCGCGTGTTCGACAACATATGGACCGCACTGCAACCGATGCTTGAGTCCGGGTCATCGGCTGCACCCGCCAGGATGCGGTAACCGGCCCGTTGTCGCATCACGCAGGCAGCAGTGGCGAAGCGAATCCAGTCGACTTGGCAAAGCTGCGGGATACGCCGTGGTGCGGCTGCGCCCGCTGTGCGCACCTTCGTCAGCGCACGGGTTGAACCTATGGGCACACGTCGGATCAAGCTTCGCGCAGCACGTCGAGAAAATGGGATCCGTAGCGTTCCAGTTTGCGGGCGCCGACGCCGTTGATGGCAGCCAGTGCGTCGTGGTCGGAGGGACGCTCGCGCAGCATGGAGTACAGGGTGACATCGTGAAAGATCACGTAGGCCGGTACGCCCTGTTCCTTCGCCAGTCGCGCGCGGGTGGCGCGCAGGGCATTCCACAATGGCTCTTCGTGCGGGGCGATGTCGAGGCTGCGGCGCACGCCCGTCGCGCTGGTACGACGGCCGGCACGACGCTGCGCTCGGTCGGGTTCGCATCGCAGGTGCAGTGTCTCATCGCCGCGCAAAACGGCGCCCGCGGCCTGTGTCAGATGCAAGCCACCGTAGCCTTCGTCATCAGGGCTCAGCAGGCCGTTGGCCACCAGTTGCCGGAACACGCCGCGCCATTGCCGCGCATCCAGTTCGGTACCTGCGCCATGCACGTTCAAATGATCGTGGCCTCGCGCGTGGATGCGATCGTTGTCGTTGCCCAGCAACACGTCGATCAAATAACCCGCGCCGAAATGCTGGCCGGTGCGGTACACGCACGACAGCGCCTTTTGCGCGGCCTCGGTGGCGTCCCAGACGGGTGGCGGTTCGAGGCAGTTGTCGCAGTTGCCGCAAGGTTGTTTCAGAGTCTCGCCGAAATAAGCCAGAAGCTGCTGGCGGCGACAGCGGGTGGTCTCGGCGAAAGCAAGCAGCGCATCGAGTTTGCTGCGTTCCAGCCGTTTGCGTTCTTCGCTCGCCTCGGATCGCTGGATGAACTGCGCCAGCGTGACCAGATCATTGAGCCCATAGGTCATCCACGCTTCCGCGGCCAGGCCATCGCGGCCGGCGCGGCCGGTTTCCTGATAGTAGCCTTCCAGGCTTTTCGGCAGATCGAGGTGCGCGACAAAGCGCACGTCGGGTTTGTCGATGCCCATGCCGAAAGCAATCGTCGCGCACATGACGATGCCGTCTTCTCGCAGAAAGCGTCGTTGATGCGCGGCACGCGCGTCGGCATTCAGGCCGGCGTGGTAGGGGAGTGCCTTGATGCCCTGTTCGGTGAGCCACGCCGCGGTTTCCTCGGCCTTTCGCCGCGACAGGCAATATACGATACCCGATTCATCCTGATGACCAGCGAGAAAGGCCGTCAACTGCTGGCGCGGTTGATCCCGGTGCAGTACGCGATAGACGATGTTGGGCCGATCAAAACTGGAAACGAACTGCGTGGCCTTGCCCAGCGCCAGACGCTCGACGATTTCGCGCCGGGTCGGCGCGTCGGCGGTGGCGGTCAGCGCGATGCGCGGAATGCCGGGAAATCGTTCGTGCAGGATCGTGAGCTGACGGTATTCGGGGCGAAAGTCATGGCCCCACTGCGACACGCAGTGGGCTTCGTCGATGGCAAACAGCGATGGTTGGGTGCGTTCGAGCAAGTCCAGAAAACGCGTGGTGAGCAACCGTTCGGGGGCCACATACAGCAGGTTCAACTCGCCACCCAGAAAGCGTCGCTCAACCTTGGCCTGCGTTGGCGCATCGAGGCTCGAATTGAGGAACGCCGCGTCCACGCCGAGTTGCCGCAGTGCCTCGACCTGATCCTGCATCAGCGCGATCAACGGCGATACCACGATGGCGGTGCCCGGCTTGAGCAACGCGGGGATCTGGTAGCACAGCGACTTGCCGCCGCCGGTCGGCATCAACACCAGCGCATCGCCGCCGTGCAACAGTTGTTCGATGATGGCTTGCTGGTGGCCGCGAAAGGCGTTGTAGCCGAACACATCGCGTAATACGGCGTGCGCCTGCGCGGCTATGTCGTTGGTGGCGGATGCGACGGCGTCAGCGGATACGGGCATGAGCCGGTCAGACTTCCTCGGTGTCGGTGATCTTCGCACGCCGCATCAGCCACGCGACGCCACGCAAGTCCGCAAGACCCACCCACAACCGGTCGAGCATGCCGTACTTGGAAACGCCACGCGTGCGCGGACGATGGCCGACCGGGATGCTGACACTGCGGTAGCCGGCGCGTTTGACCAGCGCCGGCAGGTAGCGGTGCATGTGGTCGAAATAGGGTAGTGCGAGGAAAGTTTCTCGCTCGAACAATTTCAGGCCGCAACCGGTATCAGGCGTGGCGTCGCGGAGCATCCGCGAACGCACCCCGTTGGCGATCTTCGAGGAAATGCGCTTGTTGAAACTGTCGCGGCGGGTGGTGCGCCATCCGGCGAATAGTTTCACCTTCGGATCGGCAGTCTTGCGTGCCTCGATCAATTTGGGGATGTCGGCGGGATCGTTCTGGCCGTCGCCATCCAGCGTCGCGATCCATTCGCCGCGCGCGGCACGCACTCCGTTCCGGATCGCGGTGCTCTGGCCGCTTTGTTGCAGGTGTCGGACGATGCGCAATTCCGGGTGTTTCGCGCGTTCGGCTTTCAGCACGTCGAGCGAATCGTCGGAACTGGCGTCGTCGACGTACACCACTTCGTAGTCGGTGTGGCCGCGCAGTGAGGCGGCTATCTCCGCGAGCAGGGGCGGGATGTTGTCGCGCTCGTTGAACACCGGCACGACCACGGACAATTCGGGCATGCGTGCGACCTTGCCGTGGGAAAGACGCGATTATCGCCGATGGAGGACGGTGTTGTCGCCCCGGGTCGCCTCGACCAGGCCCCGGTGACGCGGCAGTGGTGAAAAGTCGGGCGAGGGGAAGGCCGTTCTGGCCTTCACGGGCCGGGAGGCCGCACACTGACCAGGACGCTCGGTGACGCGGCGATCATGCATGATCGCACGGAGATTTTCAGCGCAGCTTTTCGAGAATCCCTTCAAGCTCGTCCGCGCTGTGATAGCGGATGCTCAGCTTGCCGCGTCCGCTGCGCTCGTGCGAGATCTCGACGCGGGTTCCGAGTGTTTCGGAAAGCTCGCGTTCCAGCGCAGCGATGTCGGGATCGACATTGCGCGATTTGCCTTTGCCGGAAGATTTCGGCAACTGCGCGAGGCGCACCGCCTGTTCCAGTTCGCGCACCGACCATTCCTGGTCCGCGGCTTTTTGCGCAAGGGCGATCGCGCGCGGCGCGGGCAACGTGAGCAGTGCGCGGGCGTGGCCCATTTCGATCCTGCCTTCGTCCAGCAGGTCGCGGATGGATTCGGGCAGGTCGAGCAGGCGCAGCAGGTTTGCAACGGCCGCGCGTGAGCGGCCGACCGCATCGGCGGCTTGCTGCTGGCTCAACTTGAATTCGTCGATCAGGCGGCGCAACGCCTGGGCTTCCTCCAGCGCGGTCAGTTCCTGACGCTGGATATTTTCGATCAGCGCGACCGCCAGCACCGATTGCGCAGGGATGTCGCGCACCACCGCGGGAATTTCGGCGAGACCGGCCTTTTTCGCCGCGCGCCAGCGGCGTTCGCCGGCAATGAGTTCGTATTGGCCGCGACCCAGCGCGCGCACCACGATCGGCTGGATCAGGCCCTGCGCCTTGATCGAGGCGGCGAGTTCGTCCAACCCGGCTTCATCGAAATGGCGGCGCGGCTGGTATTGGCCCGCGCGGATCGAGGCGACCGGCAGGTTTTCTAAGGTTTCGCCGGATGCCTGCGCGTCGCCGTCGTCCACGGAGCCCAACAATACGTCGAGGTCGCGGGACCCCAGGCCCCTGCGTCTGGCTGCGCTCATGCCGATACCTTCATCAAGGGCGTGTGCGGCGCGTCGGGCGACGGTGGCGTGTTGGGCGCGGTCGGGCCACCGCGCCGGATCATTTCACCGGCGAGTCCGAGGTAGGCGATTGCGCCGCGCGATTCGCGGTCGTAGAGATTGATGGGTTTTCCGTGGCTGGGTGCCTCGGCGAGGCGTACGTTGCGTGGCACCACCGAGCGCAGCACCTTGTCGCCGAAATGCCTGGCAAGTTCAGCCGATACGTCGTTGCCGAGCGCGGTGCGCACGTCGAACATGGTGCGCAAGAGGCCTTCGACTTCCAGCGATGGATTGAGACGTTTGCGGACAGCCTTGATGGTGTCGAGCAGATCGGTCAGGCCTTCCAGCGCCATCGATTCGCACTGCACCGGGATCAGCACGCTGTGCGCGGCGGTCAGCGCGTTCAAAGTCAACAGATGCAGCGAAGGCGGGCAGTCGATCAGGATGATCGCGTAGCGGTCGCCCAGCTTGGCGAGTTGCTCCTTGAGCCGCACTTCGCGCGCGATCGCGTCCGTGAGTTTCAGTTCCGCCGCGGTCAGGTCCCGGTTGCCGGGCAGCAGGTCGAAACCCGCTTCGGTCGTGAGGATGGTCGACTCGATCGGCGCTTCCTCCAGCAGTACTTCGCAGCCGTTGGGTTTGGCGGTGCGCTTGTCCACACCCGAAGATGTCGTCGCGTTGCCCTGCGGATCCAGGTCCACCAGCAGGATGCGCCGTTTGGTCTCCGCCAGCGCGGCGGCGAGGTTTACGGCAGTGGTGGTCTTGCCGACGCCGCCTTTCTGGTTGGCGATGGCGATGATGCGCGTCATGGTCGACAAAGGGACACGGGGGCCGACTAGCCTACCATCGCCGGCCGTGGCATGCGTTGCCCGCTTCGTGCCAGTTCGACCAAATGGCGCTCGCCACTGATGCCCGGCACGTTGAGCGGGTGAACTCCGGTGATCCGGAAGGTATCGGGGATGGCCGCCATTTCGTCCGCATCGATATGCCCTTTCAGCGCCAGCCAGCGGCCGTGCGGCGCCAGCAGATGGCCACCCCACGCCAGCATGTCGGCTACGCAGGCGAAGGCGCGCGCCGTAACACAATCGAATGAACCGACCGCTTCCTGAACCCGTGTGTGCTCGATTTCGACATTGGGCAGGGGAAGGCTGCGCGCAACTTCGCGCAGGAAGCGCGCCTTCTTGCCGTTGGATTCGACCAGTGTGACGGCGAGATCGGGCCGCGCGATCGCCAGCGGGATACCGGGAAGACCGGCGCCGCTGCCGAGGTCGGCCAGGGTTTCGCCGAGGACGTAGGGCAGCACAACCAGCGAGTCCAGCAGGTGGCGTGGCACCATCTCCGCCGGATCGCGCACCGCGGTGAGGTTGTAACTGCGGTTCCACTTCGCAAGCAGTTCAAGATAGGCGACGAGCTGTGTTTGCGCGCCTTCCGAGAGCGACAGCCGCATCGCGGCGAGGCCATCGGCGAGACGTGTGGCAAGTGATGACGTTGGAGGCATCGGGATTTTTGAAGAGCCAACGAATACTTGATGCGGATCGGCTGTCAGTCAACCTTGACTACGACGTTTGAAGATTCCCTGGTCATTCCGGGGCCATCGCCAGCTTCTTCGGCGATGGAACCCGGAATCCATCTCGTCTCGGGATCGTCGCCAGAAAATGGATGCCGGGTTCCACCCGCGCACGACGCGGGGGCGGCCCCGGAATGCGAAGTTGTAGAATTCTGCTGCGGACAGTTGTTGACCGGCAACGAGTATGCCAGCGACATCCAAAAACAGGAGCCCGCAAAGCGGGCTCGACCGTTTCTCCCTGGCTGGTTCGGGTTACGCGGCGAGATCCAGCTCGACTCGCGTCACCAGCACCCCACGCTCGCGCAGGCTGCCGTTCAAGGTTTGCTTGATGCGCTGGTTGCGCGACCGCAGATCCTGGTCCGCGCTGTCGTCGGCGTTGCTCATGGCTTCGCGCAGCCGTCCGCGGATCAGGTCGTTGGCGCGGTCAATCACAGAGTCGGCACGCTCGGGGTCGAGCACCTGCCACCAGACCCGGCCGCGCAGCGTGGGCGCGACGGCCGATCCGGGATCAATGCGTTCATCTACTGCGAGGGTGTAGCCGGTAATGCTGATCTTGTGGGCGATGCGCTCGATCAACGGCACTACGAGGTGCGTGCCAGCCGTCAGGGTGCCGGCCGGCTTGCCCAGCCGGCGCAGGGTGTAGACCTGACCTTCCGGAATACGCTTGATGCTGAGTATGGCGACGAGCGCCAGCAGCATCAGGAAAACGAGAATGGTGAGTGCAGAGATCATAGTTGTTTCAATAGCTTGTGATCAGATCAAAGTTTCTGCCTTCGAAACGTCACGCATCCCACGGACGTCATTGTGCATTAACTGTATTTTAACTGCAACCGCCTGACTTGGGTGTGACTGGAAGGCCTGCCTGAATTCGGCTTCGGTCGTCCGTTGATGGGAAGTAGCAGCAGAATTCGTGCCAAGCCTCTTTGGCAAGTCGGGTCCGGCGTCACGTGGCGGTAGAATCAGCGGTTCAAACCACGCTGGAAGATCGCCATGGCCTACCCCTCGAACCGCATGCGCCGCATGCGCCACGACGCCTTTTCGCGCACGCTGATGCGAGAAACGGTGCTGACTCCCGCTGACCTGATCCTGCCGGTTTTCGTGCAGGAAGGCGCGGGCGAGGTGCGCACTGACGTGGTTTCGATGCCCGGTGTGGCGCGACTCTCCATCGACGCGCTGCTGAAGGTCGCCGAGGAAGCCCGGCGGCTGGGCGTGCAGGCATTGGCGCTGTTCCCGCACATTGAAGACGCGAAGAAAACCGCCGACGGCCGCGAGGCCTTCAACGACGACGGGCTGGTCCAGCGGGCGGTGCGGGCCCTGAAGTCGCATTTTCCCGAACTGGGAGTGATCTGCGACGACGCGCTCGACCCTTTCACCACCCACGGCCAGGACGGCCTGCTCGATGACACGGGTTACATCCTGAACGACGAAACCGTCGCGGTGCTCGTCAAGCAGGCGTTGTCACAGGCCCGCGCCGGCGCGGATTTCGTCGCGCCGTCCGACATGATGGACGGTCGCATCGGCGCGATCCGGAAGGCACTGGAAGACGCGGGCCTCATACACACCCGCATCCTCGCGTATTCAGCCAAATATGCGTCCAGCTTCTACGGCCCGTTCCGCGACGCGGTGGGTTCAGCCACGAGCCTCGGCAAAGGGTCCAAACATACCTACCAGATGGATGTCGGCAATTCCGACGAAGCCCTGCGCGAGGTGCAGCTCGACCTCGATGAAGGCGCCGATGCCGTAATGGTGAAGCCGGGCCTGCCCTACCTCGACATCGTGCGGCGGGTAAAGGATCGCTTCGGCGTACCGACCTTCGTCTATCAGGTCAGTGGCGAGTACGCGATGTTCAAGGCCGCCGGCGCCAACGGATGGATCGACGAACAAGCCTGTGCGCTGGAAGCGTTGCTGTCCATCAAGCGCGCAGGCGCCGATGCGATCCTGACTTACTTCGCACTGGATGCGGCGACGTGGCTGCGCGGATAAGCGCGAGCGCGAACGAGTACACGCGTACGACTGCCTGATTGGCTCCGAAACCCAGATCGGAGTTTCTCTGTGGTCATTCCGGGGTGGCCTGCGGCTTCATCGCAGGCCACCCCGGAATCCAATCGCCTGCCCCTGCATCGGGGCCACAAACAGGATTCCGGGTTCCGCCCGCAAACAACGCGACCGGCCCCGGAGTGACGAACAAAAGGTAGTGTGCCGGCCACGTTTCGGGGCCAATCAAGTTCAGCTTTGCGGTATGGCTGGCGGAGGGATCACGGCGCCGGAGAGGGTCCGTAGTACGCCCGCAATTGTCACCAGAAGTGATCGAAAAGGACCGGGTCGCGCGGTGCCGGTTCTGCCTGACAACTGCGCTGCACGTCCCGAAATCGGGCACGCTCTGACACCATGCGGCTTGTACCGGTCTACAATGCGCGGCCATGCATTCGAACATTTCCCGGCCACTCGCGGTTGACGATACGAGGGCCGTCGCGCCCGGCTGGCTGCGTGTTGCCTACGCGGATCTGCGCCGCCGTCCGTGGCGACTGCTCAGGCCGCTGGTGTATCCGCTCTACCGTTGGTACGAGCACAGCCTCGCACGACAGGTTGCCACCGGGCCGGTACCGGCACACATCGGACTGATCCTGGACGGGAATCGGCGTTTCGCCCGCGGCATCGGCCTGGAGGCGACGCTTGGGCATCAGTTCGGAGTGAACAAGCTGCGCGAGGTGCTCGAGTGGTGCCTCGACCTCGACGTGCGTCATGTCACGCTGTATGTCTTCAGTACCGAGAATTTCGGCCGCTCGAACATCGAAGTCGAGGGCTTGCTGGATTTGTTCGTACGCGAAAGTGCGCGCCTTTTGCAAGAGCCGCGGATGAAATCCGGGCGTGTACGCGTGAAAATCATCGGTCAGCGCGAACGCCTGCCGGAACGGGTCGTGGCGGCGAGCGAAGCGCTGGAGCTGTCCACCGCCGGGCACGACGGCATGCTGCTGACCATCGCGCTTGCCTACAGCGGGCGCGAGGAAATTACCGATGCGGTGAAGGGATTGTTGAATAACGCAGCCGCGGAAGGACGGTCGCTCGAATCGGTGGCTGCCGGTTTGAAAGCCGCGGAGATCGAGCGTTATCTCTACACGGGCGGCACGCCTGATCCCGATTTCATCATCCGCACCAGCGGCGAACAGCGATTGTCCGGGTTCCTGATCTGGCAGGCAGCCTACAGCGAGTTCCACTTTTGCGACGTAATGTGGCCCGCTTTCCGGCGCATCGATTTCCTGCGCGCCGTACGCACGTATCAGTGCCGCAACCGCCGCTACGGCCGCTGAGTCGCGTCGTTTCTTCAGTAGATCGGGTCGTTCGTGACCCTGGCAAAATGGCCCGGGATTCAAGGGGGGGTCTAGCTTCATGTCCTCGAAAACAACCGGCCACCCATGGCGGCGTTCAGCGCGATCACCACGCCTACCGCCAGCGCATGGGTCAACAGGTCACTGACGGACGCATCGTACGGATGAAAGATCTGCAGCAGGGCGGCAGAAGCGGCCGCGCTGGCCAGTCCCAACAATACGGCGGTGAGCACCGGACGCAACGGGCAGGCGCGGCGCAACAGCCAGATCAACAAGCCCGAGAGAGGTATCGACAAGCCGATGATGAACACCAGGCAATGGGTGGAGGAATCCTGCAGCGTGGCGATCTGCGTGCCTTGTTCGATCAAGTGCTGGAAGTCCACCCGGAAGCAACCTAGCCCGCTCGCACCGATCCACAGCAACGCGCCCGGCAGTGGCAGCCACGCCCACGCCTGCGAACGGCCGGGCACGGCCAGCGTGAACGCAGCCCACGCCGCGCCGATCATGGTGAGCACCGCACCCAAAGCCGCCCAGCCCAGATCGGGCGCGCCAGACCATCGCTGCAGCATGGGCGTGGCGCCATAAATCACGAACAACAGCACGGCGATCGCCGCCACCACCGCGAGCCAGCCGAGCGTGCGCAGCCACGGCGGCAGCAATCGGCGCACCGGTTGAAGCTCGGTGCCGAGCGAAGCAATCAGGCTGTCGGTGGAGTGCGGGGTGGTCATGTTGCGCTCAATCATCCTCGTGCATGCGTCCGCGCAGCGCCTTCAGAGCACGGTGCAGGTTCACTTTCAAGGCGCCGGTGGTGCGTCCGGTGTGCGCTGCAGTCTCGGCCAGCGACTGTTCCTTCAGGCCCAGATGCTCCACGGCCTCGCGTTGGGCAGCAGGCAACTGCGCGACGGTTTCGCGCAGTCGGCGCGCCTGTTGCTGGCGTTCGGCGGCGGCGCTGGCGTCGTCGCGATCGGAATGAAGTTCCAGTGCCAGATCATCGTGCAATTCGCGACGATCGCGACGACCGCGGCTGCGCAGCGCGTCGATAGCCCGACGACTGGCAATGGCACTGAGCCATGTATCATAGGAACGGGTCGGATCGTAGGTATGACGCACGCGATGTACGGTGATCAGGGTCTCCTGCACCACGTCGTCGAGATGATCCTGTGTTACGCCCTGGCGCCGCGCCACCGCGCGGATCAGCGCCACCGAGTCGGCCAGCAGTCTCTCGTAAAGGCGGCGATCGCCCGCTTGCGCCGCAGCCATCCACGCCGCGCGGCGCCGGTCAGGCGACTCGTCAAGACTGGCGGCTGCAGTTGGCAAGGTCGACCAGACACGCGTTCCAGGAAAGACTGCTCCATCAGAGACTATCGCAGCGGTGGCAGTCAAGCCCGGCATCGTCGGATCACTTCGTGAGTCCTGTTCGGGGATTCGCTGCATCCGTAACGGACGTTACCTCGTGTGTACAGGTAACCGCGCCGCAGCGCCAAGCGAATAGCTGACATCTCCCAACCAGCCTTCCGACCATGCTCCTGCTGATCCTTGCCTATCTCGGTGGCGCCTTCACCATCCTCAGTCCGTGCATCCTGCCGGTATTGCCGTTCGTGTTCGCACGCTCGGACCGGCCGTTCCTGAAGAACGGCTTGCCGATGCTGGTCGGCATGGCAATCACGTTTGCATTGGTGGCCACGCTGGCCGCGTTCGGCGGCAGTTGGGCGGTGCACGCGAATCAATATGGCCGTTACGTGGCGATGGCGGTGCTGGCGTTGCTCGGCATTACTTTGCTCTCGCCACAATTCGCCAGATGGGTCACGCGACCCGTCGTGACGCTGGGCAACAGGCTGTCGCAGCGGACGGCAAGCGAGGGCGACTCGATCTGGGCCGCGTCGGGCCTTGGCG
The DNA here is from genome assembly GCA_050737995.1 of Rhodanobacteraceae bacterium. Taxonomy (GTDB): domain Bacteria; phylum Pseudomonadota; class Gammaproteobacteria; order Xanthomonadales; family Rhodanobacteraceae; genus 66-474. The sequence goes on along the minus strand of JBOHYR010000056.1, from coordinate 2,569 downwards.
TAGCCACCGGTCTGCTGTGGGCGCCCTGCGCGGGACCGATCCTCGGGCTGCTGCTGACTGGCGCGGCGCTGAACGGCGCCACCGTGCAGACCACCTTGTTGTTGCTCGCCTATGCCGCCGGCGCGGCCACTTCGCTTGCTGTGGCGTTGCTGATCGGCGGCAGGGTGTTCGCGATGATGAAGCGCTCGCTCGGTGCCGGCGAATGGGTGCGCAGAGCGCTCGGCGTGCTGGTACTGGCAGGCGTGGCCGTGATCGCATTGGGTCTGGACACCGGCCCGCTCGCCCGGATCTCGCTGGCCAGCACCGCGGGTATCGAGCAGAAGCTGGTCGATGCGGTGCGCCCGTCGCCCGCCGAAGCCGCACCGTTGCTTCCCAACGATGCGGGACTGCCGGTGGAAGGAACGTTCCCCTCGCTGGCCGGCGCCACCGGCTGGATCAACAGTGCGCCGCTCACCGTGCAGTCGCTGCGTGGCAAGGTGGTGCTGGTGGATTTCTGGACCTACTCCTGCATCAACTGCATCCGTTCGCTGCCCTATGTCGAAGCCTGGTATGCCAAGTACAAGGACCACGGTCTGGTGGTAATCGGCGTGCACTCGCCGGAGTTCGCGTTCGAAAAAATTCCGGCCAATGTGGCCAGGGCGGTGAAGCGGCTCGGTGTCGATTACCCGGTGGCGCTGGACAGCGACTATGCGATCTGGAAAGGCTTCAACAACCAATACTGGCCAGCGGACTACTTCATCGATGCCAACGGGCGGATCCGCCATCACTACTACGGGGAAGGCGACTACAAGCAAAGTGAGGACGTGATCCGCGCGTTGCTTGCCGCGGCCGGTCAGAAAAATCTGCCCGGCGGCTACGTGGACCCCGACGCAAAGGGCGCGGAAGCAGCCAGTTCCGGTGATTATTCTCGTTCGCCGGAAACTTACGTCGGTTATGCCCGTGCGGATGACTTCGCCGGCGGGCACTTGACCCAGGATGACGCGCGCAACTACCACCCACCCGCCACGCTGGCCATCGATCATTGGGCACTCGACGGCGATTGGACCGTGCACGCGCACACCGCCGCGCTCGACCGGGCCGGCGGCAGCATCACTTATCGCTTCCAGGGACGCGACCTGCACCTGGTGCTTGGCCCCGCCAGCGACGGCAAACCCATACGCTTTCGCGTCACGCTGGACGGCAAGGCGCCGGGCACCGACCATGGCATGGACACCGACGCCGCGGGCAACGGCACCGTGACCGCGCAACGCCTCTATCAATTGGTACGCCAGGCGCACGGCACTGGCGCGCGCGTATTCAAGATCACCTTTCTCGATCCCGGCGTGCATGCCTATGCTTTCACGTTCGGCTGATCGAACAATCAACCGCAAGGCGGCTGGCGCCGACCTCGCCACCGCTCCGGCACACTTCGGCAACGCTTGTATTTGTGGAGGACTCCATGTCCCGTTTCGATGAAATCCGTGCGCTGGAACGCCGCCGTTTCCTGTGCGCACTCGGCGGTTGCACACTGGCCGCTGTCGGTGGTGCTTTCGCGTTGCCTCGCCTGTTCGCCGCTGGCATCGGCAGCAGCAGCGATCTGCCGGCTCTGGTCCACACCGCGCCCGGCGACGTGTTGCTGGAGTTCTACGGCGACGATGGTCGCGATCTCGGTACCCGTCGTGTGCCCAAGCTGATGCTCAGCGACGAACAGTGGCGTCAGCGACTGTCGCCGGTGGCCTTCAACGTGATGCGTCGCAACGGCACCGAATGGGCTTTCAGCGGACCGCACGAGAAACCCGCGCAGGCCGGCCTTTATCGCTGCGCCGGTTGCGCCACCGCGCTGTACGACGCCGCGACCGAGTTCGACTCCGGCACCGGCTGGCCCAGCTTCTGGCAACCGATCAACAAGCGTAACGTGGTGCAAGGTACCGACAACGATTTCGGCATGCAGCGCATCGCGATCAGCTGCGCCCGTTGCGACAGCCACCTCGGCCACGTCTTCAGCGACGGCCCGCAACCGACCGGCCTGCGCTATTGCATGAATTCGGTGGCCTTGCGGTTCGTGGCACGCACGACAGGATGATCGCCCTGCGGGTGCGGCGAGAAACGTCCGTGGGACGCGTACGTTTTTGCGTTGGGTCGGCGCCTCCGCTGCGCCGCGGACAGCGGCCACGGGAGGCTTGTGCTGAAACCGCAACTTTCGGACTCCGAAAGATCAATCGCGCACAGGTTGGCGCCGGCCGCAGTACTGACAATCAGTTTTGCCCGCGACAGATTGCATGTCAGCGTTTCCGCGCTGGCAATCCATAACGACCGCGTTTTGTGCGATATGCAGACCATCCTCCCGCTGCGCGTCGCCCGTTGTCTGGGGGACAAGTTCTTGCCCCTGCGCGGGATTTTCCTGCGTGACGTGATCGGCGCAGCGTTCGACGATGCCTGCATATGCCTCGATCCGGGGTCTACTAAGCGTTGATATGGCTCGTATCTGTCAAGCGGGCGTGCGCATCCAGCCACGCTGCTGACGTGCCGAGGTAATGCCTGGCAACCCGATAAGCAACGCGGCGCAGGTCGTTTGTTGCGACGGTTGATC
>JBOHYR010000055.1:0-8697 GCA_050737995.1 Rhodanobacteraceae bacterium | reverse complement strand
GGATCCTCTACGCGACCGTCGAAATCGACTTCAAGCGACTGCTCGCGCATTCGACGATCGAGAATATGGGACTGGTCGCGCTGGGGATAGGCGCCGCCCTGACGTTCCGTGCGCTTGGACAGACCACTTTCGCGGCGATGGCGCTGATCGCGGCACTGCTGCACCTGCTCAACCACTCGATGGCCAAGAGCCTCATGTTCCTTTCCGCCGGCGCCGTGGACAATGCCGTCGGCACCCGTAACCTCAACGCACTCGGCGGACTGATGCGCCTGCTGCCGTGGGTCGCGGGTACCTGCCTCGTGGGTTGCCTGATGTTGGCTGCATTGCCGCCCAGCGGCGGTTTCGCCAGCGAGTGGCTGCTGATCCAGAGTTTGTTGCGCAGCGCGAAATTGCTGCCGGTGTCGATCCGGCTGTCATTCGCCGTGGCGGGCGCGTTGATGGCTTTGACCGTGGGCCTGGCGCTGGCAACTTTCACGCGCCTGTTCGCGATGGGTTTTCTGGCCATGCCACGCAGCGAACAAGCGCGACAAGCCCGTCCAGTGGCGGCGAGCATGCGCATCGCGCTGGGCATACTGGCCGCGATCTGCCTGCTGCTCGGATTGCTGCCGACATACCTCGTGAGCGGGCTTGACAGCGTCGTCCACGCCCAAGGTCTCGCCGGTGGCGGAGCAGCGCTTGTACCGACGTTTCTTGGATCAGGTCATACACTTGCGCCAGATTTTGTAACCAGTTTCCATGCACTGGGCGCACAGATTGGCCGCGGCATCCTGCCACCGCCCGGACTTGTCTTGCTCAACCAGGGTGGCACTACCAATCCAGTGGTATTCGCCGCGGCGCCCGCTTATCTCGACGTTGCAATCGCTGCCGCCCTGCTGGTTACCTGGCTGGTAGTGCGTGCCCTGTCGCGCGGCCGCAAACTGCAAGTGAGGCGCGCGTGGGACGGTGGGTTGCCGGCACTGCCGCCGCAGTTTACCTACACCGCAACCGGGTTCGGTAATCCGGCACGGGTCATTTTCTCGCACGTGCTCGCACCTTATTCGCCCGAACAACGCGAAGAACATGCATCGAAGCATTTCCGCGTCGCGATCGTGCGCGAGGATAGGCAGCCGTACGTGCTCGACCGCTGGATTTTTACGCCATTGATGAAAGCCACGATGCGCGTGGCCGACCAATTGGCAGGCATCCATCACGGCCGTCTGAACGGCTATATGGCGTACGCCATTGTCACCCTGTTGATCGCGCTCGGTATTGCCTATCTTGGTTGAGTGAAAACGGCATGATCAAAGTATCCACCAGTCAGTTATTGGCGTACGTGGGCCCGACCGTTTGTCGTCGGTTCCAATGGCCACAGGCATGAATGGTCACACGACCACCCTACTGCTGGTCCGGCACGGACACGTCGAAGGCATACAGCCGGAACGCTTCCGCGGCCGCGCGGAACTTCCGCTCACTGCCCTCGGTGAAAGCCAGGCCGAAGCGCTGCGTGACCGCATTGCGGTGGAATGGTCGCCCGAAGCCGTCTACAGCAGTCCGATGCGTCGCTGCCTGCGTACCGCGACGATCGTGGCCCAGCCTTCCCGCTCGCGGATCAAATCCATGTCGGGCCTCAACGATATCGATTACGGCGCTTGGCAAGGCATGAGCGACGACGAGGTGCGCCCCGAATGGCCAGAAGAACTGGCGCGTTGGCGCCGTACTCCGCACCTCGTCACGATCCCGGGTGGCGAGAGCCTGCAGGATATCGCCACGCGCACGATCAGCGCCTTGCACGCCATCCTGCACGCGCACCGGGACCGGACTATCGTCATCGTGGCACACGACAGCGTCAACCGCGTGTTGTTGCTGCATGCGCTGGACCTGCCACTCGCACGTTTCTGGTCCATCATGCAGGCGCCATGCACGTTGAATGTGCTGGAACACGACAGCGGCCGCTTCGTGCTGCACACGCTCAATGAAACCGGTCACACGCTGCGCTGCTGAGCACGGAGCTATGCCGGGTCCGGATTCAATATCCCGCTTGGCGCCGGCATTGCCCCCGCCACGACCAATGACAACAATGCTCGATGGGTAAACGCGAAGTCCGGGAGTGCATCGGGCGTGCGTGCGAAGCCGCCGTTGTCTGATTGGCAAGCCAGCACGAAACCGAGCGCATCGTTGCCGTAGCGCAACGGCAGTTCCAGCACAGCCGCGGCAAGGATGCCGGCGTACACAGTGTCGAGGTTGGCGTAAAGGGAATCGCGCGTCGCGGTAAACCCGAACGAAGCAACCTGCAAATCGTCGACAAAGTCTCGTGTGGCGTCATCGAAATCATGCTCCCCGCAGGCGTCCAGGACCGCGAGGGCGGACCAGGTATCGGCAAGATTCAGTTTGTCGCCCCAGGCTTCATCACGTTGCAGTGCGAGCACGCCCTCCACAATGCCTTCGGCATCATTCAGTGCAGCAAGGCGACGCTGCAACACAACGATACGACGCGCGCGCGTCAGCCGGCCGCTGACCGACACACGCTTGTCCGCGATGGCGTCGAGAGCATCGAGTCGCCCAACGCGCTCGCGCAAGTCCGGATCGAGCGTCACACCGAGCAAATCCAGCGCCAAGGCAAGGTGATACAGATCGTCGAACCCGCCGCCATCGAAGCCGCGTAGGAAAGCCAGGACTTTGCCCCGGCGCGGCACTTCGAGACCCAGCAACGCAAAGATTGCGAGCGCGCGCCAAGTGTCGTGCAGGGTCGGTTCATCGATGCCACCCCACCGATAGAAGCAGAAACCCCCGTCGCTGGACTGATGATCACGCAGATATTCGGCCAGCCGCGCTGCCGCATCACGCGCAAGTGCCAACACGGCAGGCGAATATTCCTGATTCAGGTGCTTCCGCATGCACCTATTGTCGCTCGTCCATGCACCGGACGAGCCAGTCGTGCTGCTCGGACGACAAGGCTTGCTCGTCGCCATACAAGCCGGGCTCGGAGCTTCGCCGCAAGACACCTCGCACCGGCTCAACGAGTTCCGTTCCGACTCCGGTCAATGCCTCACGGCAATCGTCGGCCAGACCACGATCGAAACCAACCGCGCCGTGCACAAGGCATTCAATAGTCGTTGCGTCGCGGCGCGCCGGCCACGCCAGCAATGCCCCCGCCGCACGCACTGCGGGATGCCAGTCGTTCGACGCATGTTGAATGGTACGCCGCGTTCCATCCGCATGTACGTGATGCATCACCCTCAACGCGCGTATCACGGCCAACCGGCGACGCGCCGAGAATTCGGCCTCGGTCAACCACGCGTCGAGGCGCGGCGCGATCGCAGCGGCAGCTTTTGGCCCCATTGCGGCCAGTGCGTCCATCGCCGTTTCGGCCAACACGTCGTCGTCGAGAAAATCGACCAGCTGCACGGCCACCTCGGCAAACTGCAAACGCCCGGCAATATCAACCGCCACCCGCAACCGTTCGGAAATACCGAAAACCACATCGTCGGCCAACGCATCATCGGCGCGCGTGGCGAGCGCTTCCAGCGCGCCACTCTTCACCACGTACTCCGATTCGGCGAACGTTGACGACAACGAATGCAACCGGTTGGCTCGGAGCACTTCGCGCATCGCTTGCGTCGCGGCCGGCAAATGCATGCGGGCCAGCATAGCCACCGCGAAACAGCGTGTTTGCGGCACCACCTGCGGGCCACGCGCAAGGTACGCGCGGATTCCGGGAATCGCCGCCTCGCGCATGGCTGCGATCGCATCGGCCGCCTCGGCGTGACTGGCAATATCGTCGATCCAGTCCGCGATCCGCCGCGACAACCCGTCTTGGCTATCCAAAGTCATTGCAGGGACGAGCTTAACGCGCCGCGCCATGTGGCGACATACACCGGATTCAAGCATTGTTTGAGGTACAATTGCCAACACGGAGATGGCACCCCTCCGGCCCGGTTTGCGCTGGGCAAACCGCCTCGTCGGCTAATGATGCCTGTACACCCGAAACAGGGTGTCCGGGCGTATGCCGCGGCTTGCGACATGCTTGGGCTACCTTGCTTCGGCAAGACAGGAGCATGGCCGTGGTCAGTATCCCCGCCAAGGAATCATTTTCCAGCATCCTGTGGCGCGATGCCCAGGCAGCCGGCACCACGCGTGACGATGTCGCAATTCCCGACTGCTTCGGCGACCTCAACCTGGATCGGGTGGAGCAGGCCTTGACCGCGATGCGCCCCGAGGAAAACCTCGCGCCATTTTTTCGTGCCCCACTGCGCAATCACGACGCCATCGCCTGGCGGCAGGAGATCCTGCGCGACCTCGGGCAGGCGCCCAGGCGACATGCGTTCACATCGTTCGTCAAACGCATGCGGGCGATGCGCGAGAAAATCGCACGAATCGACAAGCTCTTCTACAAGCCCGAGAAGGAGCTCGCTTTGCTGGGCGCGGTGGATGCCTACCGCGCGGCAACCCAGACGCTCACCCGCGAACTCGGGGATATGCAACCGGTCTCGCGTGGCTTGGGCGGACTCTTCGGCTGGCTCGAGGCATACACCGCGTCCGCAGGGTTCAAAAAGCTGGCGGCGGACGCCCGTGAACTGCTGTCGGCATTCGAGGCGATCCGCTACAGCCTGATCATCCGCGGCGGCAGCGTTACCGTGCAGGGGTACGAGGAGGAAGCCGACGCCAGCGTGGACATCGAGGCAACCTTCGCAAAGTTCCGGCGCGATGCAGGTAACGACTACCGTGTGCACGCCCACGGCCGAATCGGCATCAACGGTCTCAACCACATCGAGGCCCAAGTGCTCGACAAGGTCGCGATTCTCAATCCAGGCGTCTTCGCCACCCTGGAAGCGTTCTGCGCCGAACACGCGAATTTCGTTGATGCAACCTTGGCACGCCTGGCGCGTGAGGTGTGCTTCTACCTCGCCTGGCTCGAGTACACCGACTCCATGCGGCACGCGGGCTTGCAGTTGTGCTTCCCCGCGGTCGACCCGGAATCGAAAGCCATAATGTGCGATGGAGGCTTCGACATCGCGCTGGCGGCGGAAGCCGTGAAGACACAGCAACCTGTGGTCGGCAACGATGTCGCGCTAAGCGACCCGGAGCGCATCCTGATGGTATCCGGCCCCAACAACGGAGGCAAGACCACCTTTGCGCGCATGTTCGGTCAGTTGCACTGGCTGGCGGCACTGGGGTTCACGGTGCCCGGCACGCAGGCGCGGCTGTTCCTGTTCGACAGGATGCTGACCCACTTCGAACGGGAGGAGAGCATCGAGACCCTGCGCGGCAAGCTCAAGGACGACCTGTACCGGATCCACCGCATTCTCGCCGAGGCCACCCCGCGCAGCATCATTATCGTCAACGAGATATTCGCCTCGACTACGCTGGATGATGCCTTGCGGCTGGGGCGGCGCATCATGGAGCGTCTCGTCGCACTGGATGCGCTGGCCGTATGCGTGACGTTCCTCACCGAACTCGCAGAGTTCGATGCGAAGACCGTCAGCATGGTGGCCGAGGTCGATCAGCAGGATCCGGCGATCCGGACTTACAAGGTGACGCGCCGACCGGCGGATGGCCTGGCGTATGCGCTCGCCATTGCGAACAAGTACCGAGTGACCCATGAGTGGCTGCTGCGGAGGATTGCGCCATGAAAGCGTTGCTGATGCACCCCGATAACGATTTCGACGCCAAACGGCTGCTGCCTGCGCACGCGGAGATCGTACGTCAGGACCTCGCACTGAACACGTTGCTGGCCGCAATGGCCGATGGTGACGAATTCGTGTCGGAAGTCGCCTGCAACGCGCTGTTGAATGGCTGCAAGAACGACGCCGCGACGATTACGTACCGCCAGAACGTGATCACTGACGCCCTTGCGCACGCCGAGCCGGTGCGGCAGATGTACTCCGTGGCCACGGCGGCGCTCGAGGAAAAGCGCAAGAGCTACTGGGGCTTTCTAAGCAGCCATCCTTCTTCGATTTTGTACAGCTCGCTTCAAGTACTGCGGATCTTCATGGAAAGGCTGCGCCAATTGCGCGGCATCGCGGAAGCCAACGCCTCCCGGTTCGAGTCATCCGGTTTCCGCAATTTGTTCGCAATGCTCGAGCGCGAATTCGACGATGCCTACCTCGAACGCGTCGCAGCCCAACTCGAAGAACTCAAGTTTGCGGACGGCACCCTCGTCAGCGCACAAATCGGCCCGGGCGGAGAGAGTGACGGCTACACATTACGCCGGCCACACGACCCCAACCCGAACTGGTTGAAGCGGATGCTGGAACGCGGCCCGCGCAACTTCACGGTGAAAATCGCGCAACGCGACCTGATCGGCGCAAAGACACTGGCGCAAATGCGTGACCGTGGCATCAACGAGGTTGCCAACGCGCTGGCGCAATCGGTGGATCATATCCAGGGGTTCTTCGAGATGCTGCGCGTGGAACTCGCTTTTCACGTAGGGTGCGTGAGTCTTCACGAGAAACTGACGGCGAAGGGCGTGAAGACTTGCCTGCCCGGGATCGGATCGGCAGATACACCAGGCTTTCACTCAAGCGCGTTGCTCGACGTGGCGCTGGCACTGACCAAGCATGAAGCCGTGATCGGCAACACGATCGATGCCAACGGCAAACAGCTGGTGATCATCACCGGTGCCAACCAGGGCGGCAAATCCACATTCCTGCGTAGCCTGGGACTCGCGCAACTGATGCTGCAAGCCGGCATGTTCGTCAGCGCTGAAGCTTTCTCCGCGGCGCTGTGCACTGGCCTCTTCACGCATTACAAACGTGAGGAAGATGCAAGCATGGAACAGGGAAAATTTGACGAGGAGCTGGCCAGGATCAGCGACATTGCCGACGCTATCCGGCCCGGTGCCTTGCTGCTGTGCAACGAATCCTTCGCAGCGACCGACGAACGCGAGGGCTCCGAAATCGCTCGCCAGGTCACGGATGCCATGCTGGAGCGTCATATCCGCGTCGTGTTCGTTACCCACCAGTTTCACTTTGCGCAGGGCATTTGCGAACAAAACCGCCCCGATGCGCTCTTCCTCCGCGCCGAGCGACGCGACGACGGCACACGTACATTCAAACTCAAGCAAGGCGCGCCGCGTGAAACCAGCTTTGGCAACGACCTGTTCGTCGAAATCTTCGGCCCCGATCAAGCGGCGGATTCACTTGAGAGCCACACCGAGCCCGCAACGACAATCGACTGTCCGTCTCGCGCCGCCCAGGGGGCGCGATGACCGACAACGTTATTTCCATGCCTCAAGGCGAAGCCTCTACGTCGACGGCTGCGCTGCGCGCCCGGCTGCTGGCCGACGCCGACGAGGCTGCTGCGCTGCCCGGCATCGATGTGGCGGCACTGCACGCATTGCGCGCGAAGCTCGCGGACAAGATATTCAACCTCGTTGTAGCCGGCGAATTCAAGCGTGGCAAAAGCTCGGTCGTCAATGCCCTGCTTCACGCCGACGTGTTGCCTACCGGGGTGGTGCCGTTGACCTCGATCGTGACGGTCCTGCGGCATGGCGATTCACCGAAAGCAACGGTGACTTTCGAGGACGATCGACGGGAAACCACCACGCTCGAGCGCCTTTCCGAGTTCGTAACCGAGCGGGGCAACCCGAAAAACGCCAAGCGAGTGCGTGAGGTCGAGGTGTCGTACCCGGCGCCGTGGCTGGGCCAGGGCTTCCGCCTAGCGGACACGCCTGGTATCGGATCGGCCTACCGCCACAATACGGACGTCACCTACGACTACCTGCCCCAGTCCGATGCGGTGATCTTCGTTGCCTCGGTGGAGCAACCGGTCAGCCGCTCGGAAATCAAGTTCCTCAATGACATCCGCGCCTACGCAGGCCGGATATTCTGCCTGCTCAACAAGATCGATCATTTGTCGGCAAGTGAACTCAAGGAATCTGTCGCTTTCTCGACCGCCGCCTTGCGCGAGGCACTGGGAGCGGACGTACCGGTGTTCCCGGTCTCGGCCCGGTTGGCGATCACGGCACGCAGCGACAAGGGCGATGCATGGACCGAGAGCGGGTTCGCTGCGTTCGACAAGGCACTGCGCCAGTTTCTGCAGCGGGACAGCGGGTCGGTATGGATTGACTGCGTACGCCACCACTTTGCGCGGTTGCTCGCCGGCTGCCGATTGACCGCTGAACTGGAGCTTGAAGCACTGGCCGCACCTTTGGAAAAACTGGACCAGAATCTTCATGCCTTCGATGCCAAAAAAACCGAGACAATGCAGGCACGCTCCGATCTCGATGCCCTGCTCGAATCAGATACGCGCAAACTGATCAGGGACAGAATCGAACCTGATATCGCCGCATTCAAACGGCAACTCGCCGGGCGACTCCAAGCCGAACTTCAGGGGTGGTTCGAGGAAGCCCGCATGCAACACGAAACTTCGCTCGAGGAAGAGCTGGAGCGACACATCGTGGACGAGGTCCGGCGCGCGTTCGATAGCTTCCGCGAACAGGAAGACAGCACGGTGAACGTGGACTTCGATCGCATTTGCGACCGCTTCTGGCAGCGCATCCAGGCGGCCACCGATGAACTGATGCGCTATTCGGCCGAGTTGTTCTCGATCCGCTTTCGACCCGTTGAGGCCGCGCCGCTCCGGCAGGCGCGTTCGCGCTTCTATTACAAGTTCTGGCAGGAACCTCCCACCCTGTTGCTGCTGGGCAGCGCAATGACGCGACTGCTGCCGGGGCCGTTCGCCCGGCCTCTGATCCTGCGGCGCGCCAAGCGGCGCGTC
>JBOHYR010000054.1:0-5782 GCA_050737995.1 Rhodanobacteraceae bacterium | reverse complement strand
CACCGCCAAAACGCTCGGCCCCCACCTTCGTCAGCGCCGCCGTCAACGTCGTCTTGCCATGATCCACGTGGCCGATCGTGCCCACGTTTACATGCGGCTTCTTGCGCTCGAATTTTTCTTTGGACATCTCGGTGATCCTCGACGAAACAGTTGTCTTGGGTATGCTCGCGGCAAACCGCGTGTGGTGCTCACGACAGGAATCGAACCTGTGACCTCTTCCTTACCAAGGAAGTGCTCTACCGACTGAGCTACGTGAGCCGATGCTTCAGCCGGCATCCCTGCCAGCAACGCAAAACCCGGCATCCATGCCGGACTTTTCAAAAAATCTCGCACTCGGATGCGAAGTCAGAAGCAACCTGTTCGTGCCGAGCAATCCCCAATGGAGCGGGAGACGGGAATCGAACCCGCACCATCAGCTTGGAAGGCTGAGGTTCTACCATTGAACTACTCCCGCACGCGGGTGTTGCATGGTGGAGGGAGGTGGATGACTCGGGGCGTCCCGCCCTCCACCCCTTCGGGGCCGCGCCGCTTTCGCGTCGCGTTCCGATTCGCTCCCGGCGAATCGGTCGTACTGCACTTGTCTCGCTGGTTCTCGTCCACCTCTGTGAAGCACCTCATGCCACTCGATTTGGTGGAGGGAGGTGGATTCGAACCACCGAAGGCGTAAGCCAGCAGATTTACAGTCTGCCCCCGTTGGCCGCTTGGGTATCCCTCCGAACTTTGGTGTGATCCGGACGTGACGTTTTCGCTTCAATGCACCCGCCAGTCTGAACAAGAAACCGACGCAAACAGCCCGGCATGTGCAAAACATCCGGGTTTCAGCAGTTTGCATCACAAAGACCGCGCATTTTCGCGTCGATTCGCCCGCAAGTCAACTGTACCGCTCCGGGCCGACCTGCTCCGACACAAGCAGTCCCCGAGCGCCATGCGGACAGCACTTCAGGCGACCAACCTACCCCTGCCAAGGATAACCAACGGCAGCCCAATCTCTCGTGTACACTCGCGCCGGCTTGCGGGGGGACTGCCCAAACCGCCATGTCATGTCACGGCATGTCTGGAGAATTTAATGAGAAGGTCCGGCCCGAATTCGCGTAAGGGCACGCAATGTAAAGCACCGATCCGTTCACCAATGTGAGCAATCACCCTCCGCACCGGTTGGCACGCAGCTTGCTTTCGCACCGCTGAGCTTCACGTTTCCGGCCGGCCGGATGCCATGGCACTTCGGTGCTGGTGCTGCCGATCAACGCCGCAGTGGACGAAACCTCGGGTGTCGACCTGAACGCGCATTACCGCTTGCAAACACGGCGCGCCGGCACATTCGACTTCAACTTCGGTGCCACCTACGTCGCGATGCACAAGACCAAACTGTCGCCCGATTCGCCATGGGACAACGAGCTCACCGACATCTACTATTGGCTGATCCCTCGCACCAAGGCCAACGCCTCCGTGACGTGGCATTACCACGACTTCACGACGACGTTGTATGGCTCGCGCCTCGGCGGCATCCCCAATTACTACGGCACCCAGCGCATGGGTCCGACCTTCCTGTACAACGCCACATTAGGGTACCGTGTCGCGCGGGGCATCAACGTATCGCTGACAGTGGATAACCTCTTCGACGCGCGGCCCCCGCTCGACACCACGTGGACGAGCTATCCCTACTATTCCCGCAACTGGTTCAGCGCGGTCGGCCGTGCCTATTTCGTGCAGATGAGCATGAAGTTCGGGGGTAAAAATGGCGGATGAGTCGCATATGGTTTTCGGCTCCGGACCTCCGCGCGTCAATGTGGCGTGCGGGACTCGAGCGCCCTACCCTTGGTGCCCAGGTACGCCGTTCAGACGTTGAAGCGGAAGTGCAGGACATCGCCTTCCCGCACGCGATATTCCTTGCCCTCCAGCCGCAAGCGGCCGGCTTCTCGCGCGCCTGATTCGCCGCGGTATCTGATGTAGTCGTCGAACGACACGGTCTCGGCGCGGATGAATCCTTTCTCGAAATCGGTGTGGATTACTCCCGCCGCCTGCGGCGCCGTGGCATCGCGCCTGACCGTCCACGCGCGCACTTCCTTGGGTCCGGCGGTGAAGTACGTCTGCAGGCCGAGCAACGTGTAGGCCGCGCGCGCCACGCGATCGAGCCCGGGCTCGGAGAGTCCCATCGAGGCGAGGAATTCGCCGCGGTCGGCCTCGTCGAGTTGCGCGAGTTCTTCCTCGATCGCGGCACACACCGGCACCACCGCCGCGCCCTCGGCTTCGGCACGCTTGCGCACCGCGTCGAGGTGGGGGTTGTTTTCGAATCCGTCCTCGCGCACGTTGGCGACGTACATCAGTGGCTTCATGGTCAGAAGGAACAACTCGCGAACGGCGGCACGTTCCTCCTCGTCGAGTGCGACCGAACGCGCTGCTCTCCCCTCATTCAACGCCGCGGCAAGTTTCTCCAGCACCGGCCTTTTCGCCATCGCTTCCTTGTCGTTGGCTTTCGCGGCACGCTCGACCCGCGCCAGCGCCTTGTCCACCGACTCGAGGTCGGCCAGAGCGAGTTCGGTATCGATGGTCTCGATGTCGGAAACGGGCTCGACCTTGCCGGTGACATGCACGATGTCCGGATGCTCGAAGCAGCGCACCACGTGCGCGATTGCATCGACCTCCCGGATATGTGCGAGGAACTGGTTGCCCAAACCCTCCCCCTTCGATGCACCGGCGACCAGACCCGCAATGTCCACGAATTCGACCGACGCCGGAATGACTTTCTGCGGATGTGCTATGTCGGCGAGCTGCGCGAGACGCGGATCGGGCACGGGCACTACACCGACGTTGGGGTCTATGGTGCAAAACGGAAAGTTCGCCGCGGCGATGCCCGCCTTCGTAAGCGCGTTGAAGAGCGTTGACTTGCCGACGTTGGGCAACCCGACGATGCCGCATTGAATTGCCATGAAAACTCCAGGTACCGGGAATTGGGACTAGGGAGCGGGTGCACAGCACGACGGAAATGCTTTCGCGTGGATCACGTTCCCGGTTCCCCGTTCCGCGGTCCCTCTGTTTGGGTGTGCAGCCGCTTGGTGGCCTCATTGAAATCACCCGCAACCGCCAGCGGTAACAGATCGATCGCGCGCGCGATCGCATCCAGCATCGCATCCTCGTCGACAGTTGAAGGATTGCCGAGCACCCACGGCGTCACTCGGTTGCGGTCGCCGGGACGGCCGATACCGATGCGCAACCGGTGGAACCGGCCGTGCCCGAGCTGCGCCATGATGTCACGCAAGCCATTCTGGCCGCCATGGCCACCGTCGAACTTCAACCGCGCCGTGCCGGGCGGCAGGTCGAGGTCATCGTGAACGACCAACAGTTCTTCTGGCGCAAGTTTCCAGTAATTCAGCGTGGCGACGACCGCAAGCCCGCTCTCGTTCATGAAGGTATCGGGTTTGATCACCCGCACCTGTTCGCCGCTTATGAGGACCCGGCAACTTTCCGCGTGCAGGCGATTCTCGAATCCGAAGCGTTCGCCCGCCCCTGTTGCCAGCACGTCGACGAACCAGAAACCGGCGTTGTGACGGTTGCGCAAATATTCAGGACCGGGATTACCCAACCCGGCAATGAGGCGAATTCCGGCCATGTCACGGCATACGGCGACCCCGGACTATCGATACGCCGGGGTCGCCTGCACGCAGGCTCCTACTTCTTCTCGGCCGGCTTTTTGTCGCCACCGGCTGCTGGTGCGTCGGACTTCGCCGCGGCAGCAACGGCCTCGCCAGTGGCCGGCGCAGCCTCGCCTACGGCGGTGACTTCGCCTTCCGCGACTTCAGGCACTTCCTCGACTTCCTCGCGGATCATCTGCGCGGACACGACCGTGCGATCGTGTTCCTTGCCCAGCTTCAGCTCGGGAATTTCCACGCCGTCCGGGAGCTTCAGGTCAGACGTATGCAGGATGTCGCCCAGTTCGAGACCGGCGAGGTCCAAGTCGATGGCCTCGGGCAGATCTTTCGGCAGACATGACACTTCGACCTCGGTGAGGTTGTGCGAGATCACCACGCCGGAGGTCTTGGCGGCCGGCGATTTGTCCTTGTTCACGAACCGGATCGAGACGTACACGCGAATCGGCTTCGACTCGTCAATGCGCAGGAAATCCAGGTGCAACATTTGCGGCTTGACTGGATGCTTCTGAAGATCGCGCAGCAGCACCTTCTGGCGTTTGCCTTCGACCAGCAGGTCAAGGATCGAGGATGCGAACCAGTCGTTACGCACAGCCAGTGAAAGCTGCTGGTGATCGAACTGGATATTTTCGGCGGTCGTGCCCGCGCCGTACACGACGGCGGGAACCTTGCCGGCGCGACGCAGGCGGCGGCTCGCACCTTTGCCCTGGTCGGCACGACGTTCGGCCGTGATTTCATGGATGGTTGCCATTGCTTGTTACCTCGGGTTGCATGATGTCACCTCACGGCGACGTGGTGACTCCCCCGCGACCAGGGAAGCCGTTGGATCGATATTCGGGGTTGGAGACGGATCGTATCGATGCTGCACGACGGATCCATGATCCCGAAGCCAAATTCTCATTCTAGTCAACATACAAACTACTCACCGACTCCCCGAACGCCATCCGGCGCACAGTTTCGGCCAGCAACTGCGCCACGGACAACTGGCGGATCTTTCCGCAAGCCGCGCCCTCGGCGCTCAGCGGAATGGTGTCGGTCACCACCAGTTCGTCCATCTGCGATTCCTCGATATTGCCCACCGCCGGACCGGACAGCACCGCATGGGTGCAATATGCGACCACTTCCCTGGCGCCACGGTCCTTGAGCGCCATCGATGCGGCGCACAAAGTACCCGCGGTATCCACGATGTCATCGACCAGCACGCAGGTCTTGTCGACAACATCGCCGATGATGTTCATCACCGTCGCCTCGTTCGGACGCGGGCGGCGTTTGTCGATGATCGCCAGATCCGCATCATCCAGACGCTTCGCGACTGCCCGCGCGCGAACCACGCCGCCGACATCCGGACTGACCACCGTGACCCCTTCGGTACCGTGTTTGCGCCAGATGTCGGCCAGCAACACCGGCGATGCATACACGTTGTCGAGCGGGATGTCGAAGAAACCCTGGATCTGGTCGGCGTGAATGTCCACCGTCAGCACCGTGTCGGTGCCGACCGCACTGATCAGTTGCGCTGCGACCTTGGCCGTGATCGGGACTCGCGCCGCGCGCAGGCGCCGGTCCTGACGCGCGTAGCCGAAGTACGGGATCACCGCTGTGACACTGGCGGCCGACGCGCGCTTGAGCGCATCCACCAGCACCAGCAGCTCCATCAGGTTTTCCGCCGTCGGCGCGCAGGTCGATTGCATCACGAACACGTCCTGGTTACGCACGTTTTCGTCGATCTCGACCTGCACCTCGCCATCGGAAAACTTGCCGACCACGGCCTTGCCCAACGGCTCGCCGAGGGTGCGCGCGACGTCCTCCGCCAGCTTGCGGTTTGCGTTGCCACTGAACAACAACAAACTGGATGCGTTGTGCATGATTGCCACCACCACTGATTGTCTGCGCGTGCTTTTCACAGCCCCTTGAGTCAAGGGGCGCTCGCGCGTGAGCGCGAGCGGGGTTGTGGGAGCATAACCTTGTTCCCGGAGCCGATACCCCGCAAGACCATGCCGCTGTCCAACGGGAACTGGGGCGGCAGGATTCGAACCTGCGAATGCCGGGATCAAAACCCGGTGCCTTACCGCTTGGCTACGCCCCATCTTTGATCGCCACCCGGCATCCTGCCACGGCGCGATGAACACGGCCGCGGCAGA
>JBOHYR010000053.1:0-2581 GCA_050737995.1 Rhodanobacteraceae bacterium | reverse complement strand
AGCGTGCTCTCCACGATGGACAGACGCGCCCGTGCCTGCGCGAACTTCGGGTCGAGCGCGATCGCTTGCCGGTACAGCGGGATCGCGGTCTTCCAGTCCGCCGTGTCGTAATTGACGTTGCCGCGGTTGGCGAAGAACTCGGCGCGCAGGAACGCGTCGTTGGCCGTCGAATCGGAACTCAGCCCCGTGGCGAGGCGCTTGCTTTCGGCCGGCGAGAGCTTGGCCTGCAGCTCGGTGGCGATCTTTTCGGCCACAGCACCCTCGACCTCGAACACGTTGTCCAGGCTGCGCTGGTAACTCTGCGCCCAGATGTGGGCATTGGTTTTGGCGTCGATCAACTGCACGTTGACCAGCACCTGGTTACCGGCCTTCTGCACGCTTCCTTCCAGCAGCGTTGCCACGCCGAGTTGCAGGCCGATGGATTTCAGGTCTCGGGGATGGTTCTGGAACTGCAGCGTAGAGGTGCGGGAGATGACCTTCAGCTCGCCGATGTCGGCCAGCTTGGTCAGGATCAGATCCTGCATGCCGGCCACGAAGTATTCGTTGGCCTTGTCGTTGGAAAGGTTCTCGAACGGCAGCACCGCGATGGATTTGGCCGGGACAGCGGTGGCCGCGGCAGATTGCAACCCTGCGCCCTTGTGCCAGACGAGTTGGTTGGCCAGCAGCAGTGCTACCGCCAAGGCCAGCACACCGATGATGGCGAAGTCCAGCAGACGCGCGTTCGACTGGTGCAGTGGCGCATCCGACGCGACTTCGGTTTCGCGCTTGAAGCCCTGTGGGGTGAATTCGTAAAACCACGCGGACGCCAGCCAGAGCGGGAAGGCAAGCGCCGCCGCGATCAGGAACCAACGGGTTGTCGCGTCGGGTAGCCCCAGTGCGGGACTGAATTGGGAAAGACCCTGACCCAGAGCCCACACGCCCGCGATGTACAACGCACCCGCGCGCAGCACGTTGCGGCGTCTCAGCTGGGCGAAGAATCCGCGCAGGCTAGCCACGTTGTGCCCTGTTCCCGCCGGCAACCGGCCGGCCTCTGTTGCCCGCAGTGTCTGCCGATAGCGGACCCGGCGCAACTTGCCCGGGTGCGTCAGGCCAGCACGCCGTCCGGCAGTTGCATGGTCATGCAATGCAGGCTGCCGTTCTGCCAGATCAGCGGGCGACAGGGGATCGGCACGATTTCGCGCCCAGGGTGGGCGAGGCGGATCGTTTCGGCTGCCGCCGCGTCCACGGCATCGCCGTATGCCGGGACCAGCGCCGCGCCATTGATGACGAGATAGTTTGCGTATGAAGCCGCGAGCCGCCGGCCCTCGTCGATGATCGGTTGCGCCCACGGCAGCGGAAACGTCCGATACGGCTTGCCCGCGGTGGTGCACAGTGCCTCGATCTCCCGGCGCATCGCGGCGAGATCGGCGTAGTGCGGATCATCGGGATCGCTGCAGGCCTGGTACACGATGGCGTCGTTGGGTGCAAACCGGGCGAGGGTGTCGATGTGCGCATCGGTGTCGTCGCCCTCGAGATAACCGCGATCGAGCCACAGCACGCGTTCGGCCGACAGCGCGGTGCGCAGGGCACGTTCGATGGACTCGCGCGAGTCGCCGGGGTGGCGCTGGCGGAGGCAGCGCCAGGTCGTGAGGATCGTGCCGTGTCCGTCCGATTCGATGGCGCCGCCTTCGAGCGCCCAGTCGATATGCCGGTGCTCGGCGTCGCCACGGAACACACCGCGCTCCACGAGGCCCGTGACGAGCGCGTCGTCCTGCCCGGCTTCGAACTTGCCGCCCCACCCCGTGAAACGGAAATCCAGGAGGACGTGCCGGTCGCGGTCACCGCGCAACGTTATCGGCCCGGAATCACGCAGCCACGTATCGTTGTAGGCGATTTCAACGAACCGCACGCGTGCGAGGTCCGCACCCGCGTCGCGCACGCACGCCGCGGCGTGCGCGCCAATTTCGGCATCGGGCGCGCAGACGACTGCGGTTTCATATTGCGAAATCGCGGCGATCAGGCGGGCGCAGGCGTCTTCCACCGCGTCGAGCCGCGGCGCCCAGTCCGTGCCGGCGTGCGGCCACGCCAGCAGCACCGCCGCTTGCGGCTCCCATTCGGCCGGCAATCGCAATTCAGTAGATGGCATGATCCGTGGGATCGTCGACGCTTCGGATATCGTCATTCCAGCGCAGGCCCGCCTGCACAAGCAGGATATCGAAGCGAACATCCGCGCAGCGAATGGCTCCAACGGCAGGCAGCGGGAGCTGCGTGTGATCCCGGCTGCATCCAGTGCGCCAACATGGGTCCCGGCCTTCGCCGGGACGACCGCCACAAGCGACGTCCTCACAAGCAACAAACTTAAAATGTGCGCGACATCAGTGGTTTACATCAACCTCACAATTTTCCATACCGGTGGCGCACGAAGATTGTTGTTTTGCGAACGCCTGCCCCGGCCACGGGATTGGGAAGCCGATGGGTGTCGATCTTCAACGCGTGGCCGTATCGCGAACTTTGGAAAAGCTCGTCATTCCGGGGCCATCGCCGGCTGTGTCGGCGATGCAACCCGGAATCCAGTGTTCCGGCCCAATGGAGCAAAAGCTGG
>JBOHYR010000052.1:0-9805 GCA_050737995.1 Rhodanobacteraceae bacterium | reverse complement strand
GTTTGTCAGTTTTCCCTTCGCGTCCAGTTCTACCAGCATGATTCGCGTATCTCCTTTTGCACCGACGCGGTACACCGAGCGCACCGCCCCATCGTGTTCGCTGCGTTTGATCAAAACCAGCGGATGGTCGTCCCAGCCAGACGGCAGTTCGCTGCGCATTTCGGCCGCATCTGTCGGCGCGAAGGTGTAGCCGGCGTCGGCATTGAACTCGCTGCCAACGTCTTTGCCGGCGAGCATCTGTTGCAACACGTTGCGCATGTGAACCGCGATGTCGGGCCTGGTGTCCTTGATCGCAACGCTCGACTTCGGCATGAGTGCCGGCTCCACGAGTCCGGCGACAATGCGCGCAATGTTGTCGGGGCTGGAGTGACCGGAGTCGAGGTTGGTCAACACCACCACGGTCAACTTGTCGTCGATGTAGCGGTAGATGGCGCAGGTGAAGCCCTGCCAGGAGCCGGGGTGGTAAATCACCCGGTGGCCGTTTATTTTGTCGATGAACCAGGCGAATCCGTAGTGTCCGGCATTGACCTTGCCGTCATTGAGCACGAAGGGCGTCCACATCGTGTCCAGCGATTTGCGGCTAAGCAACGTGGTGCCGTACAGCGCGCGGTCCCATTTCTCTAGATCGACGACATTGAAATAGAGCGCGCCGTCGGCGGTGGAGTCGAGGCTGGGGGATACCCAAGTCTGGTTTTTCAACTGGCCGCCGACGATTTCATAGCCAGCGGCCCGGCCGGGGATGATGTCGCGCTGGGAGATGACCCGCGTCGAGGTCATCCCCAGCGGTGCGAATATCTTGTCGTACAGGTAATCGCCGTAGAACTGGCCGGTGACCTTGTGGATCAACACACCAAGCAGCGCGTAGTTGGTATTGCGGTAGGCCCACCCGTCGCCCGGCTTGAACTCGATCGGCAGGGTTTCGATCTTCTTCACCATCTCGGCTTCGGTGAAGTCCTTGCGGATGTCGAACAACCCGCCGGGCCGCATGGTCGCAGGAGTCTCGTATTCGGCCAGACCGGAAGTGTGCGAGAGCAGGTTCTTCACCTTGATCAGCTTCCAACTCGCCGGCGCGCCGGGGAAGTACTTGGTGATGCTGTCGTCGAGGCTCACCTTGCCCTGTTCCACCAGCATCATCACCGCGGTGGCGGCGAACTGTTTGCCAACCGATCCGGATTGCATCAGCGTGGTCGGCGTGACTTTCGCATTCCATTCCAGATTCGCGAATCCGTAACCCTTCTCCAGTACCGCGTGACCGTCCCGGTAAATGCCGATTTCGACACCGGGGATGCGTTCGCGTGTCATCTCGGCGGACACGTAGCGGTCAATGGCAGCGACTTGCTCCGGCTTCAGCCCGGCTGTTTGCGCTTGCGTGAACACGGGAGCGGAAACCAGAAGCGTTGCAACCAGAATGAGATTGCTTGGCGGCAGTCGCAAGCGCATGCTCGATACTCGCTGGGGGGAGAAGGCAAAGCAAACGGCAGAGTATTCCAGCAAGGATTCCACGGTAAGTGCCTTGGCACTGTTTCCTGAAATTGCCGCTGACACCTTTTCACTCCGATCCTCTTGCGGCGGCGCCGATGTTCAAGGAAGGCGTAGGCTACGCGGCGAAGCTGGTCAAGATAACAGTCGACGCAATGAGGCTGCGCTGGCCATGCCCGGCCGGTCCATTTTCGAACCCACGTACAAGAGGCCTTGCGATGAACAGACTCGTTCCGCTGCTGTGCTGCCTGCTGCTGGCCGCGCCCTTGCATGCCGCCGAAGTCGCGGCGCCCGCGGCGCGAACCATCGTGCTGGTACGGCATGGCTATTACGTGCCCGATGCGAACGCCGACAAGAAACTGGGGCCGGACCTCGCACCGATCGGCGTTGCTCAAGCGCATCTGGTCGGCGCACGCCTGGCCGATTTGCCGACCCGATTCGATGACCTGTACGTCAGTCCGGTGCAACGTGCACGCGACACGGCCGCGATCATCGCCGAAGATTTTCCGGGGCGACATTTCACGGTGGTCGACGACCTCGCCGAATGCACGCCGCCGACGTGGCGGGAAAAGATCATGGCGCAGGAAAAGCCGGCGGAGCTGGCAGCGTGCAAGAAGCAAATGGATCGACTGTTCGCACACTACTTCGTGCCTGCCAGCGGCCACGCACGCACCGAACTGATGGTGTGCCACGGCAACGTGATCCGCAACATGGTGGTGCGTGCGCTGGGCGTCAATCCCAAGGCGTGGCTTGGGATGTCGGTGGGCAATGCCAGCATCACGCGCATCCGCGTCGAGGCCGACGGCAAGTTCAAGGTGATTTCGGTGGGCGATGTCGGGCACATCCCGCCGAACCTGCGCACTGGTGCAACCGGAGATCCCGAGCGCAGCCTCGCCATTCCGATGTTGCCATAGCGCGCCTCGAGGACGGGCAAAAATTGCACTCGACACTTTTACGCTTTTGACATCTTTTCCCGTTCGATGGCCTGCTAGAGTGGCGCGGGGACTTGAGTTCGGCGATTGATATGGCGGACGTCTTCCTGAGCTACAAGCGAGAAGATCGCGATCGCGCCATGGCGATCGTGGCGGCGTTGCGCGCCGCGGGCCGATCGGTCTGGTGGGACGAAGGCGTCAGCCCTCGCCAGGCGTGGGACGCAATCATCGAGCAGGAAATTGCCGCGGCAAACAAGGTCGTCGTCTTGTGGTCGCCGCGCTCAGTCGCGTCAGACTGGGTCCGCAGTGAGGCGCACTACGCGCAGAACCATTCCAAGCTCGTGCCTGTGCTCATCGAGCCTTGCACGATCCCGCTCGCATTCATGTTGAAACAGGCAGTCGACCTGACGTCGTGGCGCGGGTCGCGCTCTGATCCGGAATGGCGCAGGTTGATGGAATGGCTGGACACCGACAGCCGCGTCACGAACGCACCGTCGTCGCCCGAGGGCAAGCGCGGACGTCGTTTGGGGAGACGTGGCGTTGCATTCGCCATCGCGGCGATCGCGGCCGTCGCGTTGCTGGTGGCGTTCGTTGTGTATCGAACGGGCGGCGACCATCCCACCGAGCCAAGCATCAGCGTTGCGCCTTTCAAGACACCGCCCAACGACCAAGTCGCCGCCTCGTTCTCGCAAGGGTTTGCGGCCGATCTCGCGCAGATCGTGGGGTCGGGCGGATCAAAGTTGAAGGTGCTCGACGCAACCGATCCTGGGGCAGGTCATGTGTATCCCGCAGACTTCACCTTGAACGGCAGCGTGCGCAGTGTCTCCGGCAACTTGCATGCGACGCTGACGCTCAACTCCGCCGCGGATGGCGCCATCATCTGGTCGACCAGCCTCACGCGGCCGATCGCCGAGGTCGACGCCATGCACCACGAGGCGGAGGTCCGCATGGGCGCGGTGTTCGTCTGCGCGCTGGATGAGACTGCGCGTGACCGTTCGATCGTCAGCCTTGATGCGCTCAAGATCTATCTCCAGGCCTGCGAATTACTGCCGAGCGGCGAAGACCTCAAGACCCGCAAACTGCTGCATGACGTGACCGCGTTGGCCCCTGATTTTGCCCAGGGCTGGGCCACGCTGGCCGAATGGAACGGCTTCATCTTCGGAACGGGTGGCGACGATGCTGATGAAGCGCGCAAGCAAGCGCTGGATGCCGCAGCGCGCGCACTCGCAATCGATCCACGCAACTCGGCTGCATGGGTGGCGCGCAGCATGACCAAAACGCAAATCAGCGAATGGTCGGCCGCACAAGCCGATCTCACGCAGGCACTGACGCTCAACCCGGACGAACCCATCGGCAATTACTTTTACGCCAACAACCTCGCCAACGTCGGCCGCATCAGCGAAGCACTGGATTACTACGTGCGCGCAGCAAATTCGGGCCCTCAATTCGATCCGAAGACACGACGGGTCATCAGGACGCTGGCTGATCTCGACCGCGTCGACGAGGCGCAGGCGATGCTGGCAACAGCACGCAAAACCTGGCCCGATAGCGACGAAACGAAGAGTCTCGCGCTGGACCTCGCGGTGCGCTACGCCGACCCGTCCAAGGCCGCCGCGACCTTGGACGACCCCGCACTCACGGCGGGGCTAAGTCAGGCGTACCTGCATCTGCTGCGGCTGGAGGTGGATGCCAGGGCGCATCCATCGCCTGCCACCGTCGACGCGGCGGCAGCGGCGATCAAGGCGAGGTATGTCGGCTCGGATGCTGCCTTCACTGCGGCGATCCATTACATGGTGATCGGTCGCAACGATGATGCCTACGCCAGCATCGGCAAGATGCAAACGCCCTTGATGATCGCGCCCTATGTTGACCAACCGGCTCCCTTCTTCCGGCCCTACGCGGTCACGTTCCGCGCAGATCCGCGCTTCATGCCGCTGGCCGCCAAGCTGGGGCTCGTCGCAATCTGGCGGGCAACCAACAAGTGGCCAGACTTCTGCACCGCGCGTGATGCGCCTTATGACTGCCGAGCCGAGGCCGCCAAATTGACTCCGTGATTTACGCTTGCGCTGCTACCTGAGCGAGCGTCTGGTACGCACGATTTTCGGTCTATCGTTGCATTCAGACTTGTGAAATAGTACGAGAACCCGATCGTACAGTCGCCTTTCCCTCTCTTTCACGCTTCCACCGGAAGCACCCCTGCCGACAGCGCATCGCGTCCTGTCCGTTGTCTGCTCTCCTTATGTTGTCCACTATTCGCGCCTCCACACCGCTGTTGCTGAGCACCGTATTCCTATTGATGGGAGTCGGCTTGCTGCACACGCATATTGCGTTGCAGGGCCACGCGCTGGGGTTTTCAGTCGCCATGATCGGGGTATTGACTTCGGCCTACTACACGGGGTTCCTGGTCGGCACCTACACGGTCCCCCGGCTGGCCCATCGCATTGGCCACATTCGTACGTTTGCGTTCTGCACGGCACTCGTGGCAGTCGTGGTGCTGGTGCAGGCGCTGGATCCGGCATACGGCGTGTGGCTGGTCCTGCGCATTCTCCAGGGACTGTTGCTGGTCGGGTTGTACGCCATCATCGAAAGCTGGCTAAACGCTGCCGCCGATCCGGCACATCGCAGCTCGGTGTTCGCGGTCTACATGATGGTGAACCTCGGAGCCAGCGCCGCGGCACAGCAGTTCTTGCGTATCCATGGAGAGGGCTTCGTGCTGTTCTGTGTCGTCGCGATCCTGTTTTGCGCCGCCAGCCTGCCGGTGATCGCAACCCGCCAGCCGGAGCCACGCCTCCATGCGATACCCCAGGTACAAATCAGACGCCTGTTCAAGCTGGCGCCCACCGCACTGGTCAGTGCGTTGATTTCCGGACTGGCGCTTGGCGCGTTCTGGGGGCTGCTGCCGCTGTACGCGGCGGCCCGTGGCCTAGGTGCCGATGGCATCGGCACCTATATGAGCGTGGCCATTGCCGGCGGCGTGGTGCTGCAATGGCCATTGGGACACATTTCCGACCGTATCGATCGCCGGCTTGCGCTCTCGCTGATCGCCGTCATCGCGGCGCTGGCGGCGCTGGCCAACCTGTTGCTTCCGACGGCCGCGGGTATCGTGCCCATGCTGGTGATCTTCGTGTTCGGCGGCATGAGCTTTACCGTGTACCCGATTGCGGTGGCGCACTTGGTCGATTACGTGCGCCGCGACGAATTGTTGTCGGCATCCAGCACCGTGCTGCTGGTAAACGGCATCGGCGCGGCAGTGGGACCGCTGTTGGCCGGAGCCCTCATGAACCTGATGCGGCCGCAACTGCTGTTCGCGTGGTTCGCGGTGCTCGACGGCATGCTTGCCAGTTATGCGTTGTACCGCTTCATCCGCCGCAAACGCGAAGTGACGCCGGTCGACAACTTCGTACCGTTGGTGAACACGACCCCGGGCTCGCTGGAGCTGCACGCAACAGATGGTGTCAGGGACGGTTAGGGCACCTCTGATCAATGTCGCCCCGGCGCAGGCCGCGGCCCAGTCTGACTTTGTATCCGGGCCAGAGGGCGGGATTCCTCCCCTTACTGGATTACAGGCCGCTCCTGCGGCCTGCCCTTCGGGCCATCGGCTTCGCCGATGTTCGCTACGGCATCCTGCCTCCGCAGTTCGGCCTGCGCCGGCGCGACGAACAAAATCAGAGGCTCCTTGTATGTCTACTCCCGTTTTGCAACCAGGCCCTTGCTGGGTTGACGGGTTGCCATGCCATCGCCATTGACCGATCATGCCGAGTCATGGACAAGAGCCTGCAAGACACCTACGCACCGCACAACGCCTGCTTTGGCTGCGGCCCCGCCAACGAGCACGGCCTGCGCATCAAGAGTTTCCCGGTGGGCGACGAGGTGGTCGCCGAATTCACGCCGCAGAAATACCATGAGGCGTTTCCCGGCGTGCTCAAAGGCATCATCGGCACCCTGCTCGATTGCCATTGCAACTGGACCGCGGCCTGGCACCTGATGCAGCAACGCGGCGCCGCCACCCCGCCGTGCACGGTGACCATGGAGTATGCGATAAAGCTGCACCGGCCCACGCCGACCGATGGGCCACTTCGACTCGCCGCGCGTGTGCTTGAATCAACCGAAGATACCGTCACGGTCGAGGGTGAGCTTTACGCCGGCGACAAACTGTGCGATCGCTGCACCGGCAGGTTCATGGCAGTCAAGGAAGGACATCCGGCCTATAACCGCTGGTGATCCTGGTATGCAAGCGCCCCTTTCCCGTGCCTTTTCCCTGACACCGTTTCGGACAACATTTCGTCCGGACTCCGTTTCATGCGGAAATTGTCCCTGACTGCTTTTGGGGATTCCGGAATCGAACGCTTTGACGCGACCACAAGAACAACCGTGACGATGAATCTGCTCGATCGGCCTGTGTGGGCCAGCCTGACCAACGCGCACGCGCACTTGTCCGTGGGCGGCGACATGGCGCGACGCTATGCGCCCGACGTGAACCGGTTTGCGTCCGCATGCGATGACAGCGACGCCGCACTGGATGCCTTGACGCACCTCGTGCAACCTGCGGATCAGATTTTCATCCTGCAAGTGCCGGAGATCGCGATTCCTGCCGGGCTGACCGCGATCAAGCGAGCCATGGGCGTGCAGATGGTCGCCTCGGTTCCAGTTGCACCGCCGGATTTCGGACCCAACGACATAGTCCTGCTGGGCGATCAGGATGAAGCCGAAATGCTGGCCTTGGCCACGCTGACCGAGCCGGGCCCGTTCCTGCGTCACACCCGGTGCATGGGCAGCTTCTTCGGCATCCGCATCGACGGTCGGCTGGTCGCCATGGCCGGCGAACGCTTCCGCTTTCCCGGCTATACCGAAGTCAGCGGCGTGTGCACCCATCCTGATTTTCGCGGCCACAGGCTCGCCGGATGCCTGTCCCGACATGTCGCCGCCGCGATTGCCGCGCGCGGGGAAATCGCCATCCTGCATGCGTGGAAGGACAACGCCACAGCGATTTCACTCTATGAGAAGCTGGGCTTCCGGCTGCGCTGCGAGGTATTTGTCGCGGTACTTCGGCGTCCAACGGGCAACGAGGTTCGTGCCTGCGTTGGACGGGAAAGCGGCGAGTAGACGGATAACGACTGCGGGGCCACTTCCTGTCACCCGACAGCGAACTCAACCTACTACAAGTGCGCCTGAAAACGCTTCCACAAGGGAATTGTCTCTGATACCTTTTTGCCTTTTTGCGCCTGTCCCCTTTACGGCTTCGGCTTGCTTGTGGCCTTCGCGGCGTCAACCCGCTTGCCCGGGTGCGTTTGACCGTTTTGGCGTATCACGAGCCAGGTCACTTTGCCCTGCGCATTGGTCTGGAAGAAAATCTGCGAACGTACCGCCTTGAGGAAGAAACGGGTTTTCGACTCCGGGTAAATCGGGAAAGCGGGCTGTCCTGTCATTTGCACTTTCAGTTGATCACCCGTTTGCGTAATGGCAAGAAAAATTTTTGGAGCCACCTGGTAGGTACCGACAAATTTTTCCAGGTCCTTCGCCGGCAGCAAGATGGCCTTGAAGGTCTCCGGGATCTCGTATTTCCCTCCGAAGACAATGGCCGCCAAGCTGTTGGCGATAGTGGCCACCTGGGGAGACTGCATGTTGTCGAGCACGATGATGTAAACGTGTTGCTTCGGGAACCAGCTGTTGAATGAAGTGAAGCCTTGAATTCCGCCTTCGTGGGAGTACTCGGTGTGTCCGAACTCCTTGCCGATGAACCAGCCGAAACCGTAGTGAACGGATCCCGCGCCGCCTCCCGTTGCCACGGACACCTGCGGCGCAAACATTTGCTGTTGCAACGACGCCGGGATCAACTTGCCTGCCGCGAGTGCGCGATCCCACGTGTACAAATCACGCACCGTTGAATAGAGGGCGCCCGCGCTGAAAGGGGTGGACATGTCCACGAATGGAGCGGGCTCATACTTGCCCGCGTAACTGTAGCCTTTCGCATGGTTCGCCGCGGTGGGACGACTCTTGTCATAACCGCTGTCCTTCATCCCGACCGGACCGAATATGTGTTGCTGCAGGAACTGCTTGTAGCTCTCGCCCGACACGCGTTCGAGGATGTAACCGAGCAACACGTAGCCGGAATTGCTGTAGCTGAACTTGGCCCCCGGCTGGAAATCGAGTGGCTTGTTCTTGAACAACGCAACCATCTGCGTCGGCGTCATCGACTGCGACATCACCTCCGTGAAATTCTTGAACTCGGTGTAATTCGGAATCCCGGAGGTGTGGGTCAACAGCTCGTAAATCGTGATGGGCTGCCAATCCCTTGGGCACTTCGGTACATATTTGCATACCGGATCGTGCACGTTCAGCTTGCCCGCTTGCTGCAGCATCAGGATTGCCATGGCGGTGAACTGCTTGGTCACCGAACCGATCCGGAACTCGGTATCCGGCGCATTCGGAACACGGCTCTCCAGATCCGCCATCCCGTAGCCCTTGGCGATGATCACATCGTCGCCACGGGCTACCAGGATCGAGCCCATGAAATGCTCCGCCTTCACCGCCGCATTCATGTACTGCTCGATTTTCGCCCGAACATCGTTCGGGTGATCGCCGGCTTGCGTGCTCAATGGCACCGCAAGCAAGGCGGCAAGCGCAATCGGAGAAAGAATCTGTTTCATTCGTGGCACCCCTGCATATCGCTACGTGACGGTCTCAACGTTCAACGCCCACGCCGAGCCGTGATGCGCTGGTGGCAGCGGCGTGCGTGGTGAATATCCAATGGTAATCGCGTTCGTCCATCACCAAGGCCGCATGCGCAAGACCGCTCATCAGGGCCAGGAAGTGAACTTGACCTCAATTTAGCAGCCTTCAACCTTCCGCCAGCGCCGCCTCGCGGCCCTGCTGGCGAATGATGGCCTCTTCGCGCGCATCGATGATCGATTGCATCACGCCGTCGACGTCCACCTCGCCGTCGTCGAACACGAAGTGGCCGGTCAGGTCGCTGTCCGGCCGCAGTTTGCCCTGCTCGAACAGCGCCCACATTTCCTCGGCGTAATGGGTATCGAGCAGCTCCGGCGCGAAACGCGACAGAGTGATCGTGATGTTGCCCACGTCCCGCCGCAACATGGTGCGCGCGGCATTGTTGCCGGCGGCGCTGACCACCTGCGGCAGGTCAATGATCACCGGGCCCTCGGCGCCCACCAGCACGTTGTATTCGGAAAGATCACCGTGGATCAGCCCCTCGCACAACATGCACGCGATCTGGCGAACCAGAAAGCGATGGTATTCGCGCGCCGTATGCGCCGACAGCTCCACCTTGCCCAACTGCGGTGCCGGGTCGCCGTCCGCATCGGTGACCAGCTCCATCACCAGCACGCCGCCGAAATAACCGTACGGCTGCGGCACCCGCACGCCAGCGCCGACCA
>JBOHYR010000051.1:0-4404 GCA_050737995.1 Rhodanobacteraceae bacterium | reverse complement strand
AATACCTGGATCAGCAGCCGATCTTTGCCACCCAACGCCCGTTCACCGCCAGCAGCTTCAACAATCCGAATCCGGACCTGCGCGGGGTGCCATTCAATGGGACCAGCGTATACAACGGCGACGGGATAGCGGTCGACCCCGATACGCTGTCATCCACCGGTTGTGGTCCCCTCGCGGGCAACTACGGCAACACCACCGTGCGCTTCGCGACCATGACGGCCGGCAGCGCACCCGGAACCTATGTACCCGACGGCGGATATACCTGTGGCAGTCCGTATCTGAGGGGTTACACCACCCTGATGAACCAGAGCCGCACCGGCAGCGGGTACATCGCCGCGCACTACGACATCAGCAACAACACGCAGTTGTACGGCAACCTGCTGTACAGCGTCGAGAGCCTCAAGTACAACAATGGCCCCGATTTCTTCTGGTGGGAGCCGAACATCAACGCGTTCTACGAGGGTGGCACCCCTGGATACATCGTCAACGCGAGCAACGGGCAATTCCAGGAACCCCAGTACATCATCTCGCCCGAGGAAGCCGGGACGACCATGATGGGTGCCACGACTGAACTGCATCGACAGTACCAGTTCTGGGGCGGCTTGAAAGGTACGTTCGGGGACAGCGATTGGGACTACAACGCCTTTTACGCCCGTTCGCAGTACAACGTGTACCAGGACGCGACGGCACGCATCGTCTCGAAGGTCGATGCATTCTTCGGAAACAAGTTCCTCGGACCCCAACAGGGCACGACTTCCGGATTCCCGATCTACAAGCCCAACTACAACAATTTCTTCCAGACGATCACGCCGGCTGAGGTCAACAGTTTCACCGGCGACGACCGCAGTCACAACGAAAGCTACACCCAGAACGTGAACCTGCAGGTGACCAACCAGAACCTGTTCTCGCTTCCGGCCGGTGACGTGGGGATCGCGGCGGTCCTGAAGGCCGGCGACGAGCAGTATACGGAGCCCGCCAATCCGCTGATCGTCGAACACTATTTCTGGGGCCTGACAGCCGCCAGCTCAGCCGGCCGGCGCAACAACTACGCCGGGGCACTCGAACTGCACGTACCCATATTCAAGATGCTTAGTGCCGACATCTCGGCACGTGAGGACCACTTCGCGAACGATGGCGGCAGCACGTCCTCCCGCCCGACCTACAAGATCGCGTTTGCACTGCGTCCGACCGACACGCTGCTGCTGCGGGCCAACTACGCGACCGCGTTCCGCATGCCGGACATGTCCGAAACCTTCCTCGGGCCCAGTGGCGCCTTCGGCTTCGTGACCGACTACTACCAGTGTGAACGGCAGCATCCGGGTACGCCGTTCTCCGATTGCCCGGCCATCGTCAGCAACACGATCAACCCGCAGATCACGATCACGAACACCGGCAACACCGACCTCGAACCCATCACGGCGAGAAGCTGGGGCGCCGGCGCCGTGTGGTCGCCGCTTTCCAACTTCAACGTCCGGGCCGATTACTACTCGGTTCGGGTGCAGAACGAGACCCAGTTCCAGAGTACCGACACGCTGCTGCTGGATGATGCGCAGTGCCTGCTGGGCGAGGTCCCGATCACATCGCCTGAGTGCCAAGTGGCGCAGGCGCAGATCACTCGGGCCGGCGCCAACGCACCGACGCCCTTCCTCCTTACCGGCGTCACGGTGCATCCGGTCAACATTGCCAGCGAATACGTGAGCGGGGTGATGGCGTCGCTGAACTACGTGCTGCATGCGGGCAGGTTCGGCGACTTCGGCTTCCAGACCCAGTACAACGTGACCCTTAAGCACTTTCTGCAACCGGGACCTGGATTCCCCAACTACGATCTGCTGCACAACCCTTACTACGACTACTTGTACGCGCAGGGCGGCTCAGCGATCGGGCCGGAGTTCAAGTCCATCGTGAATGCAAGCCTTACCTGGACCATTCATCGCTGGGCGTCGACGTTGACTGCTGTCCGCTACGGCAAACTGCCCAACGCGGCCATCTATGAGAACCCCACGGAGGGCCAGAGCTTTAATGCCTACACGCTGCCGCCGTGGGTGCTGTACAACGCAACGGTACAGTACCGGATCACGCCCGACCTCAGCGTCACCGGAACCATCGACAACCTGTTCAACACCATGCCGCCCACCGACACCTCGCAGACCGGGTGGCCGTACTACGACATCGGCGCGTACAACGTCTGGGGCCGGTCGTACTTCATCGACCTGGACCTGCACATCTGATCCTGGCGTATGTACGGGTTCGCTCGCCGAGGGCTGGCCGCAAGGTCAGCCCTCTTTTTCAACCGCCACTGAAGCCCGCGCACCCCGCCGCCTGCAGCGCCGCTCGCAGCGGCTCGAGCTGGCGCGCGTAGCGCCGCCACGCACCGAGATTGCGGGTGTGGACGGGCTCGCGTATCTGGGCGCTGCTCAGCGTATTCACGGCCGTTGCGTTGCGCGTCACATCGCTGCAACCGGATACCTGCCGCAATCCGCAATGGGCGAACACCCTCGCCAGTGTCGCTTCCGGGTCGCGTACCAGGTCCGCGTACGAAACGTCCAGCACGCATCCCGGCATCACATGCTGCCAGTACCGCATCAGTGCGCGGTAGTGGACGTAATGCGCGGTCAGTGCATGCAATTCGTAGCTGTAGGGATAGCTGTCGCCGAACAGCGCCCGGAAATTGGAAAAACACACATCCATCGGGTCGCGCACCAGATGCAGGATGGGCGCCTGCGGCAGCGCGCGATGGATCAGCCCGGCCAGGGCGTAATTGGGCGGCAGCTTGTCGACGTAACACGGACTGCCTGACGCACGCCATTGGGTCTGTGCAAGGTAGCGTCGTCCGAGCTGCGCGTAATCGACGCTGGCCACGCGGGCCAGCAACTCCGCATCGATGACTTCGTCGCCGTGCAGGTTCGCAGCCCAGCGCAACTGGCGCGGAAAATCGGTGCGCTCGCCGGTCGAGACCACGTCGGGATGGTTGTCGAGCATGCGGTCCAGCAGTGTGGTTCCGCTGCGCGGCATGCCCACCACGAAGATGGGAACGGCGCCTTCGATGGTGGCGCCCGGGCCGTGCACAAATCCTGCATCGGCGAGTCGTTCGATCCCCCGGAACGTGTCGTCCTCCCGGCGGGAATCGACCGGGCGTCGCGCGTACATGATGGCATTGCCGCGTTCGAGTGCCGCGAACGCCTCGTCGTAGCACTCGAGATCCTCCAGTTCCTTGTACCGCGCGAATTCGAACGCCGCGTGGTCGTCGCTGCCGAGCTCCACGCACCGCAATTGGGCCCGGATATGGTCGAGATGGTTGGACTCGAGGGTCTGTCGAGACATTCTCGCCAGTGTCAGTGACGCCCGGCCGAACGCGGGAGCAAGCTGCAGGCAACTTTCGAGCCGGCGCCGCGCGTCGGACACGCGGCCATTGAACTGAAGCTCCAGGGCGTGGAAGTAGCAGAACTCCGCGTCATCGCAGCCCTGCGCCCGTGCGCGCTCCAGGAGCGCCAGGCTGGCCGCGTGGTCACCCAACACGTGACAGGCGCGGGCGAGCGACACGAGTTCGGCGCCATCGAGCGTCCTGCGCGACGCATCGAACCGCGCAAGGCAATCGCGCGCGGCACTCATTTCCCCGATTCGCAGTAGGCAATGGACCTCGGTGGCAACCGTGCCCGCGTCGTCCGGCAGCATTCGGGAAGCCGCGACAGCCTGTTCGGCGGCCTCACGCACCCGGCGTTCATCAAGATACACGCTGGCCAGCAACATCTTCGCCGCGACGTGACGGTGATCGCGCTGGACCAGCGTCTCCAGCGCGACCCGGGCAGCCGCGATCTGCTCCGTGGCGATGTAGTGCTGCGCACGCTTCCAGAGTCGCTGCGCGAACGGATCGGGCGGCTTGCGCGACGCGGATTCAATTCCGGAAAGGGTTTTCATGGTCGCTCAATGCGGTTTGCAGCGTGCCCAGTTGCGCCGCGTAGCCGCGCCAGGCCCCCGCGGCGCGCGCGTGCACGGGGCCGCGCAACTGCACGATGCCCGGGGTCACCACCGGCGTGGTGTTGCGTTGCGGATCGGCGCAGCCGGGCTCCCACGGCAGGCCACAGTAATCGAACACCGTGCGCAGGATCGCTTCGGTATCGCGCACAAGGTCCGTGTACGCGACGTGCAGGATCGCACCCGGCATCGCCCGGTCCCAGTGCGCCATGACCCGCATGTGGGCCCGGTGCCAGGCAGCCAGCGTCGCGAGATCGTAGCTGTACCCGTGTGCATCGCCGAAAAACGTCCGCCAGCTGGAAAAACACAGGTCCATCGGCTCGCGGACGAGGTGGATGATCCGGGCCGCGGGAAGTGCGGCGTGTATCAGGCCCGCAACCATCCAGTTGGGCGGCTGCTTGTCGATGAAAAAGCGTCCGCCGCCGGCGCGCC
>JBOHYR010000050.1:0-5876 GCA_050737995.1 Rhodanobacteraceae bacterium | reverse complement strand
CGCCGAAGCGCGACTTCGCACGCTGGGGTTTTCCGGCATGGTTTCAGTTGCTCTGTGGCGCTCTCGAGCTGTCCAGTGCGGCACTTCTTCTTGGACAACAAACCCGGGTGTTGGGCCTGGCGCTGGCAGGCGCGATCATGATCGGCGCGCTCTTCACGTTGCTACGAAACCGGGAGCCGTTCGGGCATCTGGCCCCGGCGCTGATCTTCTCTGCTCTCATTATGGTTACTGTGGTCGTCCGCTTTTCGTAGCGATGGCTGGCCTTCGGTGGTGAAATGCCCACTGGTCAGATAAATGGCGAAGCTGGTCAGTTCATTTGCCCGAACTGGTCAGCTGCGACGGCAATGGACGGTCAGCTCGGTGGCAATACGCATTTAGAGAGCGCAGCAGTTTGACCGCCGTGTCCGCTGGGTCTGGCCAACCTCCGTATCGTTTGCGAGTCCTGCTTTAGACGCCTGTCCGCTTCGACATCCGATGGCGTTGCACGTTGCGCGCGGCACGGTTAGGCTGCGCGCACTTCGTCGGGGAGTAGCCGCTTTTGGCATGTCGCCGAAGGCATTGCGTCAACAAACTCAGCCGGCAGGCCGTGGCGCGGGCGATTCATACGATCGGCGAGACCGACAGCCCGCATGTGATGGGTTCGTGCCGGACCGCGCCTTCGGATTGTCGCATTCACCCGGCCCTGGGGAGATTGCCTTGCAAGCGTTTCTGGTTTCCCTCGGCGCCGTCGCGCTGGCCGAGATCGGCGACAAGACGCAATTGTTGTCGCTGGTGCTGGCGGCGAAGTTTCGCAAGCCATGGCAGATCTGTGCGGGCATCTTCGTCGCTGCGTTGCTGAGCAATGCGATTGCCGCGGAACTCGGCGCGTGGCTGGCGCACTGGATGACACCAAACGTCCAGCGCTGGCTGATCGGACTGTCGTTTCTGGTAGTTGCCGCTTGGACGCTACTGCCCGAGAAAACCGAGGACGTCGAACCCTCGCCGGCGCGCGGCCGCGGCGTATTGCTTGCGACGGTGATCACGTTCTTCCTCGCCGAACTCGGCGACCGGACGCAGATTGCGACCGCCGCGCTCGGCGCGAATTACGCGCCGTTGTGGCAAATAATCGCTGGCAGCACTGCGGGTATGCTGCTCGCCGACATACCTGTGGTGCTGCTGGGCGCGCGCTTTGCGCAACGGTTGCCGCTGCGCGCTGCACGGCTTGGCACCGGGGCGCTGTTCGCGCTGCTGGGATTATGGATCCTGCTGCGATGAGGCTTGCATCGCGCCTGGATCCCCGCGAATTGCAGGGTACTGATCCTCACTGAACAGCCTTTCTGAAAGCGGACGGTCGCGGCCGGCTGCAATGGGTCGACAGCGGATACAACGAGCTGCGTAATGTCCACTCAACGCTTGACTTTGCGCGCATCGACTATGCGAAGCAAATGTGATGTAAGCATCACCATTTCCTGCGCCTCTCGCGCGTCGGTGATCACTACAGTGCGGTGCGAATGCGGATTCTTGTATGACCCGATAGCTCCTGCAAACAAGTGCGCCAAAGCTTCGCGCTCGCCCTCCGGATGCGACATGTCAGTAAGAGGCCCATTGTTCACCGCAAATGCCTTCCGCATCATGGGAGCGCCAATGTCGGTCAATAACAACCCCGCAGCTTCCCTGACTGCTTCCTCGACCGCTTTGAATGCTGTAAACACGGCTATATCGCGGTCACCCCTCGCCAAGCTCAGCCAAACCTTGTCCGCGAACTGTGGGTGCAACAGTGACTTCGGGAAATCCACTGCATCACGAAAAGTCTGAAACTCGGCCTGTGAAGTAATCGCCGCGCCTCGACGGCTGATGACGAACCATCCGTTCCGACCATTTGGTTCGCTTGCTGGGACTATGAGCGAGTTAACCTGCAGCCAGTTCCAAGCCTCCGCGATTGCGACGTGGATATCATCTCGTCGCTGATATGGGTAACCATTGTTTCTGCCTGGGCTTGGATACAGCTCCCGGGTCGCGGTTTCTATCCGGACCATCTTGTTTTGCAGATTCTTTTTTGCTGAGCGCAACAGAATTTGCGCCAGCTCTTCAGGTGCGAGTCCAAGCAGGACATCAACATCCGGGACACTCTCATAAACGCCCTCCACGATTTTCCCTGAGCCATATTTGCTGAGGCGGGTCGAGTCTAAAGCCGTCATGCATGGAATGTCTGCTCCGTCGACTCCTGCCTGTCGCAATAGTCAGCAGCGTAACTCAATAAGAACGCTCAGCCTCTGACCTTCACCGACTCCGCTCCGGCTCCCGCTTCAAATGCTTCGCCAGCACCTCGTGCGCGGCCGCCACCAAGGCCTCGCGTTGGGTGGCCAGGTTCGGCAGGTTGGCAAGAAACTGTTTCACCTCCTTGGCAAGCGCTGGCTGTCCCGCATCTTCCAGTGCGATTGCGAGTTGCCCCCACGCGCGTCGTACTTTGCGCTGACGTTCGCGCGTGGCGTCTGTCCAAGGCGTCGCTTCCGGTGATTGGCCGCGCGTGACCGATTTCAACGCCTGCTCGATCTTCCAGCGTGAGATGCGCGAGCTACGCCGGACATTCATATGGTGGATCGCCTGGCGCTCCCCTTTGCGCACCACCCCGCGCGCGCGTCGTGGTGTCGCTTCGGCCTCTACGTTACGCATTCTTAGTTGCTCGGCAAACCCTTCACGCCACGCCTGCAGGTCCTCTTTGCGGGGATCGAGCCGTTGACCCTCGTGGCCACGGGTCTTGATCGTCAGGTGTGCGTGCGGGTTCTCGGGGCGCTTGGGATCAGAGTCGTGGTTGTGATGGGCCAGTAGATAGTCGTACTCACCCCCGAACGTCTCGTGCGCGAACGCCCTGGCCGCCTCGGCGACGGCATGCGGGTTGGTACCCGGCGGCATCGACAGAATCACATTGATGGTGTCGCGGGCCCTTGTGGGTCGATCGATCCCGCAATCGCCCCACCATTCGACTGCCAAACTGTGTACGCCGGTTGTGCCGCGAATCACTTCACCGCTTTCCCGCTCGCCCTCAAGATTGCCATTTCGGGTGATGTAGGCCAGGTGCTCCTTGAGGCTTCGGAATCCCCGGGCGCTGCCGGTGACCTTCACCATCACCTCGGGGCGCCGGCGTACGATCCGGCTGATCCGGCCCATCACCTTGGCATGGCGGCCACCCGATCCGGCGTGATCCCCGGTCCGCCTCTGCTTGGCTCGGACCGGTGTGCGAAAGAGCAAGCCCGCCGGGCCGAGAATCGGATCCTCCTCGTCAACCTTCGACATCGCCGCCTCCCCTGTGGGTGGCACGGATCATCGTGGCGGTTACCGTGCGGCGCAGGCTCTCGACCTTCTTGGCCAAGTCCGGCAGATCGAGAAGATCGCCCACCAGTCGATCGCTACGCAGCAGCACATGAACCAAGGTGTTGAGGTTTCGTCCCACCGCCGACAGTTCCCGTATCGCGTCGCGCAGCTCGACCAGCTCATCCTCGGCGAAGGGAATCGCATTCTCCAGTCGCTGCCGTAGCTGCCGCACGATCCAGGCTTGCGCCGAATACCCCTCAGGGGTAGCCAAGGCTCGGATCGCCCGAATCTCGGTTGGGCGCAGCCGCAGCATGATCCGGCCACTGTGGCCGCCTTGGCCGCCATGCGTATCCGACTTCGGCAAAGCACAAACGGCATCCAGATTGTGCGCAATGACCGTCGCCACCATCCGGCGCAGCAGGACGGATTCCGTCAATCCTTCGCTCGAGGCCAATACCTGGAATTGCCGCTTGGTCTGTGCGCTGCAACGTGCGTGAAGTTCCGGCATCAGGACACCTCGCCAAGCAACGTTGAACGATCCTGTGCCACAACGCTACCGCGATCCCTATCCTGCACTAGCTCATTTCTCATCGAAAAGTGTTCAGCC
This sequence comes from Rhodanobacteraceae bacterium, assembly GCA_050737995.1. Taxonomy (GTDB): domain Bacteria; phylum Pseudomonadota; class Gammaproteobacteria; order Xanthomonadales; family Rhodanobacteraceae; genus 66-474. Next base: position 1,978 of record JBOHYR010000050.1, on the reverse strand, counting down.
GCTAAACACCGGGACGTCGTACGACCATGACAGCGGAGCCTCCTCGAACAACGGGATTCTCGGTCCGCACGAGACCGAATGTCAGCCGGCTGACATTGCGAAAGTTCGCTCGTAGGGAAGTGGGTCCTGCGGCGAAGACGAAAGTCTTCGATCTGAGCTGGAGGTTTCATCCACCGTCCAACGCGCAGGACTTTTTGAAGCGACCGACACGTCAGCTCAGCGTTGAGAGGTGATCCATTGGGCAAGGCAACAACGAAAACGATCGGCGAAATGGCATCGAAGAGCATCGCGGATTCCTGGTGCGCGCATGCAAAATTGCCTGCGCGGCCGTGAACGGGCGATGCCTACTATCTACATCGGGAAATAAAAAGCAAACACCCTTTCCCACGGCGTCCCAAGGCATCCGAGTCGGCCAAAGTTTGGCGTGCGAAGTGGCTCTTAACGCGCAATCTTCCGGATCGATACGACGTTGCCACCCTGCTTCAGCGCGTCCAGATAGTCGGCCCACGCCTGCATCATCTTGCGGCGCTTCGGAAAGTACTCGGCGTAGTTGTACGCGGCCTTGATCTTGTTGCGCTCGGCATGTGCCAGCTGACGCTCGATCACGTCCGACGGCCAGCCCTGCTCGTGCAAAAGTGTGCTCGCCATGCTGCGAAACCCGTGCCCCGTCATCTCGTCGCCGGTGTAGCCCAGACGGCGCAGCGCCGCCGTAATTGTGTTCTCACTCATGGGTCGCGCCATGCTGCGATTGGACGGAAAGACATAGCGCCCGGTACCTGTCAGCGGGCGAAGTTCGCGCAGGATCGCCACGGCTTGCGCGGATAAGGGCACCAGGTGCGTCTCGCGCATTTTCATCCGCTCGGCCGGGATGCGCCACTCGGCTTTGTCCAGATCAAATTCCGCCCATTCCGCCTTGCGCAGTTCACCCGGTCGCACGAAGACCAGCGGCGCAAGGTACAAGGCACTCCGGGTGACGTAATAACCACTGAAACCGTCCATCGCCCGCATCAGTTCGCCGACTTTGGCTGGGTCGGTAATGCTGGCATGGTGCCGGGTCTTGGTTGTCTTCAGCGCGCCGCGCAGGTCGCCGGTCGGATCGCGCTCGGCCCTGCCCGTGGCTACGGCATAGCGAAACACTTGACCGCAGACTTGTTTCAGCCGTTGCGTTGTTTCCAGTTTGCCGCGCGCTTCCACGCGCCGCAGTACCGCCAGCAGTTCGGGCACGGTGATTGCACTGATCGGGCGCGCGCCGATCCACGGGAAGGCAAGCCCGAGCAACCATAGATGCTTGTTCCGTGTCGCTACCGAAAGCTCATCGCGCCTCGCCAACCATTCGCGCGCGATGGATTCAAAGGCGGTTTCTGACGACACTTTTGCGGTCAGTTTGGCAACCTTGCGTTGCGCACTCGGGTCCAGTCCGGCGGCCAAGCTCTCTCTGGCGGCGCTGCGCTTCGTGCGCGCTGCGGTGAGTGACACTTCCGGGTACACACCCAGACTCATCATCTTTGCCTTGCCGGCAAAGCGGTAGCGATAGCGCCAACGACGCGAACCGCACGGGTCAACCTCGACGCAAAGTCCGTGCGCATCGGCGACACGGTAGAGCTTGGCTCTGGGTTTCAAACTGCGCAGCTTGGTGTCAGTCAGCATGTGAGTAACATTCCGAAAAAGTGGACAGAAAGTGAGTAAGTAATGTTCAAACGGGATGAGTAACCCGCCTGTTACGCACCATGTTACTCACGTTCAGCTCGCGCTGCAACGAGACGCACCTGGATGTCATGCAACAAAAAACCCGCATGAATAGCGGGTTTCAAGGGTTTCTCGGGATTATTTGGAACGTTGTGGAACAGGGTAGGTATGCCGGAAGAGGGAATCGAACCCCCGACCCACGCATTACGAATGCGTTGCTCTACCAGCTGAGCTATTCCGGCACAGGCAAGCCCGCTAGTCTACGTGGGCGCCCGCGGGCCCGCAACGCAGG
>JBOHYR010000049.1:0-8286 GCA_050737995.1 Rhodanobacteraceae bacterium | reverse complement strand
GTCGCAAGCCAAACTCGATGCAGTGGCTCGCAAGTTGAATGAACGCCCCAGGAAAACACTAGGCTACGAAACCCCCGCCGAGCGTTATCGGCAATGTGTTGCGTCGATCAGTTGAATCCGCCACCCTTTCCAGCCGGTGGTGACCGTCCGCTTTAGGGCAGACCGGTTTGCAACCTGCACGTCCAGAAGTGTTTAATCCCCTGTTCGTCGACACCCAATTGCGCGGCGATTAGTGGCGACGACTGCGATACATTCCTTCAATTCTGGAAGTGGGAGTGTTCGGGCCAAGGATCAGGCGCAACGCCTGCTCCAGCACCAAGTCTCTGCCGGCGCGAACCGCCGCAATGGTCGGCTCGACGACGACATCCGGAACGATACCGATTCGCTGGGTGGGCCGCCGATCGGGATAAAACACGCCAAGGCCGCTGATCAACGTAAACAAGTCGCCGGGCAACGGAATCCGCGATGCACTGCCATCAGCGCCTGCCGTCGCGCTGCCTACGACCAGAGCCCCAGGTGCGGCACGCAACGCCATGGTGGTGTACTCGGCCTGGCTCTGCGTTACCTCGTCCACCAGTATCACGACTTTGCCGCGATAGTGAGGCGTTTTGGGTCTAAGTATCTCCGGCGGCGCCCAGTGAAACGCGCCGGGGTTGGACAAGTCGCCCACCGTAAATCGTGCGAACGGCGTTGGTCGATCGACCAATAGCGAGCCGAGTGCAAAAACTAAGAAGTTTGATGGATAGTTCCTGGCATCAATGATCAGTCCTTTAGTGCCGGCCGCCATTTTGATGTCCTCGGCCACCTGACTCGCCTTCGCTGACGACAATTTGAGATAAGCAACCTTGGGTGACAATAACCGAAACGCGGGGCCGGGCAGATCGTGAAACGCAATCGCAAGATAGTCTCCGGGCACATTTGCAAGAAAGTGTCCCGGCAAAAGGACACGCGAGACTTTGAATCGCAAAGCTTGGCCGTCCCTGCGAACCACCAGGTGAACCTCGTTGCATGGTCCACGAGTCATGTACGTCGCAATGTCGCGTAGACGTGCAGCCTCGTTGGAATCCGCGTAGTAAGGCGTCCACTCCTTGACCAAGCTGGATATGGGGTGACCGTCCAGCTTTGCGATGACGTCGCCAATCTTCAGTATCGACGTATTCGAAGGTATGCCATCGATACCCGTTACCACCGCTTGGTGTTGTACGAAGCGCAGGCTCACAGGTAGATGACAGTGGCCGACAGGCGGCCGCAGATCCAGGGAGCTCCACAGGTTGGCGTGGGTGTCGTGGACCTTGGCAATGAGCGCCATCAATTGAAGCTGGTATCCGGTAAGGTCCTTGGCCAACGCAAGCTTCGGAATGAACGTCGCCAGCACTTTGTCCCAGTTTTCACCGATCACGTCCCGGTCGGGATACCAGTACTCGATGATGTTCCAGTAGCGGAACAGCGCAAGGAGCTGAAAGCCAGAATCGGGAAAGGGGATGTCACCGTATGACGGTTCGTGCTTGAAGACCGGGTAGCCCACTCCCCGCGCCAAAGCAATGTAGAACTGCGTGCCGATCCGTCGTTGGTCGCGAATCCACTGCAGTTTTCGACTCAGCGTCTTTCCCAGAAGTCGGGTGTCGGCGATCCAGTCCAAGTCCGGGTGGAGTTGAGGATCGTGCTGGTCTAGGTGCGCGCACGGGCCGCAGCGAGGTACCGGCCCAAGACCATCGATCCACTTGGCCATCACGGCATTGGCGCTGGCGCGGTCGCGGGCCGCCAAGATCTCAGGCAACACCCGAAACAGCTCGTAGTCCCATTGCCGTTGGCCAGACGTGATCGTGGCGTCGTAGTACTTCAGAAAGCCCCAGACCTTTCCCAGCGTCACCAGGTTTTCTACCTGCGCCCCATCGAGCTTGTGTATCGTGATTCCCGAGCCTTCGTCGAACTGGTGGTCTGCAGTGAGAACCGTCTTGGGGAGACGACGTTTGGATGAGTAAGCGGGCGCAGCCTGCACCACGTTCACACAAGTCAGTAACGCAAATGCCAGACACGCCTGGGCAAAAGCTGCATGGATGATCGTTGGACCGCGGAACCTCGTCACCCAAGTAACCATGCTACGCAGCCAGCGATGGTGTTTACTCGTAAGGCCATGGTCTTTCCATCCAGCAATCCTATCTGACTCTTGCTAGAGCAGAAATCGACCGATAGATCGGATCAGACTCTCAGGGACACAGCCAGAATTCGGTGGTTCAACGCTGGCCGACGTGGACTAGCAAATCACCGCTCGCGGCATGCCCCAATGTGCACGAGCTCCTTTGATTGGCGGCAAATATGTCGTCCCAGCCTGGGGGAAAGCGCGCAGAAAGCTACAGCTCGTCCAACGGCCGCTTTCACGCGCATGACCTGTGGAAGCGACAGTCCGCTCCTGGCGGCACAGCGACCCTTGGTCGATCATCGTTGGTCAAAGGTTGCTGTCCGACCCACAGTCGTCATTCGCAAACGTCCGCTCAGGGGATGAGGGAATCAGGCACGTTGGCCATGCGCACACGCCGCCGGTTGTGCCGACCACACCCCTTCGGAAGGTCCCGAGGTTTGCGCGGCGATATTTAATGTGCAAATCGTGCATGACGCGGTAAGGTCAGTTCCTTTGGTTCGCGAAGCCTTGCCATGATCCTCAATTCTTCGAACCGTCTGGATCAGGTCGCCGAACCATTCGGTGCCTGCGACAGGCCGCTGAAATTCAGCGGCGACAACGCGTTCCACCGCGAATTACGCCGACGGGTCGATGCCGAGTTCAAGCGTATAGATTGCAGCCAGCGCGGCAACACGGCGATGTATCTGAAAACCGGCATCATCCTTGGTGTGTTCGCGCTCGCCTACGTGTTGCTAGTGTTTTTTGCCGCCCGTGGCTGGCAAGCCTTACTACTCAGCATCGTGCTGGGGGCGGCGACGGCGGAGATTGGCTTCAACATCATGCACGACGGTGGTCATCAGGCCTATTCGAAGCACCGTTGGGTCAACCGGCTGATGGCGATGACGCTGGACATGGTCGGTGGCAGTTCGTACATATGGCAATGGCAGCATGGCCACTTTCACCACACTTGGGCCAATGTCGCCAGGTACGACAGCGACATCGACCTCGGTGTATTGGCGCGCCTGTCACCACGACAACCACGGCGGCCGTGGCATCGGTGGCAGCACCTCTACCTATGGCCGCTATACGGCGTCACCGCGATCCGCTGGCACCTGTACGGCGATTTCCGCGACATCATCACCGGCACCATAGGTACACGTTCGTTTACGCGGCCACGGGGCTGGGATCTGATGGCGTTCGTACTCGGCAAGCTGACGTTCTTCACACTCGCGTTTGGATTGCCGCTGGCCTTTCATTCGATCGGAACGGTCGTGCTTTTCTACATCATCTCTGCAGCCGTCGCCGGTGTGCTGCTGGCGCTGGTGTTCCAGATGGCGCATCTGCAGGAAGATGCGGCCTTTCCGGTGCCGCATGAGGGCAGCATGCAGATCGACAAGCCTTGGGCAATCCACCAGTTAGAGACCACAGTGGATTTCGCTCGCAGCAATCGTGTACTCGGCTGGCTGATCGGCGGCATGAACTTTCAGGTGGAGCACCACCTGTTTCCGCGCATTTGCCACGTGCACTATCCCGCCGTCTCGCGCGTGGTGGAGCGCACGTGCCGTGAGTTCGGCATTGCCTACCACCAGCATCCCACGTTCTCTGCCGCCCTTTCCTCGCACTACCGCTGGCTGCGATATCTGGGCAAGCCGGTAACCGGAACACCGGTGGCAGCGAATCCGGTGGCCGAATGCGAAGCACCTGCGTGTTGAATCCGCCACCGACCCACAAGAGACGGTCGTGACCGTCCACATGCGGGTCGGTCACTACCAGGCTTTGTTTCCGCACGCGACGACTGGATGCTCCTGCTGAAATCCCGTAATGAGGTAGGCCTGCAAGGCCTTTTCGCCCTTCGGCAGCGCGAGGAAGAGACTTCTCACGTAAGGGCTGAGACCGCTGCGTGCGAGCGGTTGAAATAGCTTGACGCCCCTAACAGCTAAATTACCGGACGCGTATGCAACGACCGCAGTGCATGGTGTTGGATGAGTCAGCGAATCAGGCGCCGGCGAGAGCGGTATGTCCTTGGCCAGCGCATCTGGAATTATGGAGTTGTACAACCGATACGCACCAGGGAAATATCCCGCCGCTCCAGAAAATACCTCGCTCATTCCCGGCCCTGATCCGCCGATTGCAAGCCACCCTTGGTTGGGTCCTCCTGGCGCCACGAAGGTCGCTGCCCAAGTAGGCGTCACCGCGTTCACTGCACTCAGCAGGCGCCAACCCTTCGGCACCACGATCCATTCGGCGTTCAACAAGAACAGCTCGATCTGACGCTGCTTTGAAGCTGAGCCGTCCAGTACAAATTGCGGCAAGGCCGTCGGGGTAGGCCTGATCCAACCACCCATGCCATCCGCTTCGCTGATTTGTGATGCGGGAGTACCCTGCGGCACTGATTCTCCTTGCATGTCCGCAGACGCCGCCGGACTAAGGCGGAATTGCTTGTAGATGAGCTGGGTGGCGATTGTCGCTGCTTGCGGGAGCGGGATGGCGTCAGGCAGTGGCTCGATTCCGGTTATGTCGGTGCGGGATGGGTTGGCTGCGCGCAATCGTTCGTAGGAGAGGCTACCCATGTTCGTCCGACCTTCCTGGTTGGTCATGGCATCGAGAAAATCGTTGAACTCGCGGTTGCTGGCGTGGTGAACGGTCAAGCTGAAATCCGCATAACCGTCAAGTCGCATGTACGCCTCTACGCCATGGGTCCAGATCTCCGCTTGTTCGGGGTTAACGGCCGTGTCCGGCGCGTAACCTTTGGCCGCTACTCCGGACAAGGAAACGTCGCCGTACCAAGTGTCCAGCAAGTGTGCGGCAGCATTGCGACCCGCCTGCTCGGTGGCGAAACGGGCATTCCCGTAGCCACTTTTCCTGGCTTCAGGGCAGGTGGCGGGGGTGGATTGCTTTCCATTCGGACCATTTGCCGGTACATGTGCGGCCCGCCATGCCTGGACTGCAGTGCCCGCGGACGTAATTTGGGGCGGCGTCATGCGCGCTTCTAATCGCGGAAGGCTGCATGCCGCAATTTCACTACCTCCCGATTTGGCAAGTAGGAACCACTTGGCCGCGGTTACATCGTCTCGCTGTACCCCCTGACCATTCGCGTACATCGCACCAAGTGAATTTTGTGCGGTTGCGTTGTGCTGGTCTGCTGCTTTTGTGTACCACTGCATCGCTTGGACATAGCTCTGCTGAACGCCCGTGCCGTATTCGTACATGTGGCCGAGGTTGGTTTCTGCGGGTGCGAAATGCTGGCCGGCCGCCTTGCGATACCACTCAATGGCCTTAGCATAATTCTGCGGAACGCCATCGCCGCGGTCGTATAGCAACCCCAAACCATACTGCCCGCCTGCGAACCCCTGATCAGCAGCTTTTGTGAACCACTTGAACGCCCTGGCGTAGTCCTGAGGCACATCGCGACCCATTGCAGACAGGAGTCCAAGCTCGGTTTGCGCCGCGGCGTCGCCTTGACTCGCGCGTTCCGTCAGGTTTGCGAGCGCCTTCTGACTCCTTGCCTGACTGTTGTCGCGGATGGACTTTAGGGTTTGCGTACATTGGTGCGCTTGGAGCAGCTTCATCCGGAACGCGATTACCTGATTGATCGTCCAGTCGCCGTGATGCCCCTTGATCCAGTCAAAGAAGTTCCTAACTTCGTTGCGGCGCACCACAAGCGGTACGCTCGGGTTCGGGCAAACAAAGATTTTCGACAACGCCGCGTCGCTGGTCGCCCTCGCATACGGATCGGACGTTTGAGTCGGTTCGGTTGGCTTCGCCGTACCCGCTACGCCCATCGCCAAGATCGCAAAGCACAAACCTGCAAACCTCATGGCTGTCTCCGGATGGTGAATCAGTCATCGCCTGCGTTGGAAACCCACGTTTGATTACTACCCGATGGAGCTTCGGGACGCAGGCGATGCTGCGCTTGGCCAGGCCGACCGTCAAGGCTCGCAAGCGGCACGACTTGCACCTTTGCACTCGGCCATATGGGCTGTTTAAGGTATCCCTCCTGCGAAATCCAGCACTTCTCCAAGGGCCGCTTTGCGGCGCCGCGATCACGGTCGCAACCGTCCGCAGTTGGCCGGACCGCGACCGTAGCCGCGGTTCGGCAGCCGCTTCCCTCAAACTTCCGTTTGCTCCGCCATTTCCAGCGCGTCGTCGACCTCGATACCGAGGTAGCGCACGGTACTTTCGAGCTTGGCGTGTCCGAGCAGCAATTGGACCGCACGCAAGTTCTTTGTCCGGCGATAGATCAGGGATGCCTTCGTACGCCGCATCGAGTGCGTTCCATATGCGGCGCCATTGAGTCCTATCTCGGCTACCCAGCGATGAAGGATTCTGGCGTACTGGCGCGTCGAGAGGTGCTGCGACGTGCGGACGCGGCTTGGAAACAGGTATGCGCCGGAGCCCAAGGCCGCCGTTTCAATCCAGTCACTGAGTGACTGCTTGGTCTGCGCCGTGATCTCGAACTGGACGGAGCGTTTCGTCTTCTGCTGCATGACGATCGCGCGAGGCGCTACATGGCCACCTTGCGCCACGTCCAGTACCCGCAGCTTCATCAGGTCGCAGGCGCGCAGCTTCGAATCGATCGCGGTGTTGAACAACGCGAGGTCACGGGTGTTGTGTCGTAGCTGCAAGCGAATGCGGATCGCCCAGATGTCGCGCAACTTCAACGGCGCCTTCTGGCCAACGAGCTTGCCTTTGTTCCAAGGTTGGTGGGATTGGGTTTCCATCGTAGTCTCCAGTCGGGACTTCAATGGTGGCCTCGAACCTGATAACGCGTTGACAAGGGCCAAGACTGATTCCGCTGGGTTGCAGGCGTATGGCGAATGTGTCTGGGAATTCGAGCAGCGTCGCCGCGCGAATGATCGGCGAGGTGGGCATCAGTCACTTGCAGCAACGTACCAAAATATGTACACTTCAACTGTGCCGCCACCCCTTCCCGTCCTCGAAGTCCGCTTCTACGCCACGGATCAAGGCCGTGAGCCCGTTCGGGACTGGTAGAAGTCGCTGCCGCCAGACGCGCGCAAGGACATCGGCGAGGATCTCAAAACCGTGCAGTTCGGCTGGCCACTTGGCATGCCACTGGTACGGAAAATGGAACCCGGATTGTGGGAAGCGCGCAGCACAATCGAAGCGGGCATTGCCCGCGTGCTCTTCACCATAGTTGGGCCGGTCATGGTGCTCCTGCACGGTTTCGTCAAGAAAACTGCCAAGACTCCCGTGAACGATCTGAAACTGGCTTTGCGCCGCATGAAGGAGGTGCATCATGGCTAAGCGAACCACCCACATCGGAAGCACCCTCGACGACTTCCTGTCTCAGGACGGGGTACTTGAAGAAGTATCCGCGCGCGCGATCAAGCGCGTCATCGCTTGGCAATTGGCGGAAGCGATGAAGACCCAAGGGCTGACCAAGACGGCGATGGCCGAACGGATGCACACCAGCCGCTCGATGCTTGATCGACTGCTCAACGAAACGGACACCGGCTTGACCATCGAAACCTTGAGCCGGGCAGCTCAAGCGCTTGGCTACCGGGTCAAGGTGGAGCTGGCCGCAGCGTAGCAACGGGCGAAGCGCGACCCGTAGGAGACGGTCGTTACCGTCCGGTTTGGGGAAACCCCGCAATCGTTTCGCCGCAAACTTAACCCGTTACCTACGCGGGGTGACCTTCGTCGGAAGAAGGGTCACGCCTTCGCGCTGCATGAATACTGCTACGTTGCACGGACCCAATCTCGGTAGCTGGCAGGATCGGGCATAGCAAGGCGTCCATTCGTTTAGCGGGCGATGATTTTTCCGTACATGCCTCGGCTCGCGTGTCCGGGAACGGGGCAAACGTAATAGTAAATGCCTGGTCGGAGTGAGAACCAACCCGTTGACCGGACGGCAATCTGCATACCGCGGCCGGTAGCGGATTTGACCAGGCCAGTGACGGCGACAGCCTGTTCCAGCGTGCGGGCACCATGCATCGGTACATCGCGTGGTGCACGCTTCATCATCGACAGATCCAGCGTTTGCCGATATGGCGGGGCATGCGCGGTGACATCTAGACCATGCGGCATGCCTGCATCAGCATTGCCAAGCATGAATCGCAATTGGGCGCCAGCCGATACGATCAGCGTCGGGTCCACTTCGCTGTGTACCTCGAACGTAGTGTCCGGTTTGCCTGGCTCGACCGCCA
>JBOHYR010000048.1:0-8757 GCA_050737995.1 Rhodanobacteraceae bacterium | reverse complement strand
TCGCGCGCATCGCGTTCGGCACCTGGGGGATGACTTCGTAGCTGTGCCCCGACATGTTGAAACGGCCGACGAAATTCTCGCTCAGCAGCGGACTCAAATCCTGGCCGATGTCGCTCATGCTGAGACCAAGGTTGGCCGCGACATCTCGGTTCACATCCAGCGAGATGTGCGGATTGTCGTAGCGCAGGTCCTTTTCGAGGAACGCGAACAAGCCGCTTTGCATGGCCGTACCGATGAGTTGACCGGCCGCGGCGTTGATCTGCTGATAGCCGTTGGAAGAGGTCAGCACGAACTGGATCGGCAAACCGCCCGAGGAACCCGGCAGCGAAGGCAGCGTAAAGGCCACGGTCTGCAATCCTGTGACACCACCCAGCTTCTGTTGCATCAGCGGCATGACTTGCATCAGGGTGCGCGAACGCTGGCTCCACGGTTTCAGGTTGGAACCCGCGATCACCGCATTGTTGCCGGCGCCCCCCGGCGGCGCGAGACCGCTGATCTGCCACACCAATGCGTTTTCCGGGAAGCTCTCGTAAACCTTGCGGATCTGGTTGGCATACGTGTTGAGGTAATGCAGGGTCGCTGTCGCCGGTCCGAGTCCCTCGGCAATGATCACGCCCTGATCTTCGGTCGGCGCGAGTTCGCTTTTGGTCCCCAGGAACAGGAATGGGATGCTGATGAGCACACACGCGCCCGCCAACAAAACAAGCGGACGGACATCCATGACCCTGTGCAGCGAGCGATCGTAGATATGACGGAGATACGTGAAACCCCGGTCCAGGAGGTGGGTAAAGCCTTTTGCCGGTGTACGGCGCAGCACCTTGGAACTCAACATGGGCGTCAGCGTCAGCGCAACGATCATGGAGATCACCACGGTCGCGACCAGCGTAAAGGCGAATTCCGTGAACAGGCTGCCGGTCAGGCCACCCATGAAGCCGATCGGAATGAATACGGCGACCAGCGTCGTCGACATCACGAGAATGGGGCTCGCCAGTTCCCGTGCGCCGTGTATCGCCGCGGCGACCGGCGGCTCGCCCTCATCGATGAGTCGCTGGATGTTTTCGAGCACGATGATGGCATCGTCGACCACCAGGCCGATCGCCAGCACCACCGCAAGCAAGGTCAGCAAGTTGATGGTAAATCCCAGCGCCAGCATGATGATGCCGGCGCCGATGACCGACAGGGGAATGGCGACCGCGGGCAGCAACAACGAACGCAAGGACCCCAGGAACAGGAAGATAACGATCACCACCACGATCAACGTGATCACAATGGTGGAGATCACTTCGTGCAGCGAGGCGGTGATGAAAGTACTTTGGTCGAGCGCGATGTGCTCCTGCATGCCGGGCGGTAGCGACGGCTTCAGTTCATCGAGCACCTTGTGCACGCCGGCGGCCACGTCCAGGTCGTTGGCGTCAGGTGTGGGCTGCACACCGATGAACACCGATGGCTTGCCGTTGTAGAACACCGCCTGGTTGTAGTTTTCGGCGCCGAGCGTCACATCGGCCACGTCTTTCAGCCGAATCACGGTGTTGCCGACGTTCTTGACCACCAGGTTCTTGAACTGTGCGAGGTCATTGAGCGAGGTGGTGGCGGTGATGGTCACCTGCGTTTGTGCGTTGCGGGTGCTGCCGACGGCGGAAATGAAGTTGTTGTCTTGCAGCGCATTGGATACATCCGCGGGCGTGATGCCGCGGGCCGCCATGGCGGCGGGATTGAGCCACGCACGCAGCGCGAACGCGTTGCCGCTGGGATCGGTGCCCGCCGGCACGATCTGCGCCTGACCGACACCCGGCACTCCCTGGATCTTGGGCTGCGCCACCCGCAGCACGTAGTCGTTGATTTGCTGCTGGCTCAAGCCCTTGCCCGTAAACGCCAGGTACATGAGTGCGGTGGAACTGCCCACGGTTTCGTTGATGATTGGCCGCTGGCTCTGGGTCGGCAACAGGTTCTGGACCTGATTCACCTTGGAAAGGATTTGCGCGACCGCGGCATTCGGGTCGAAATTGAGCTGCATGTTCACGGTGATGGTGGACACGCCTTCGGCGCTGGTGCCGGTCATGTAATCGATGCCCGGCGCGCTGGCGATGGCCTGCTGCAACGGCGTGGTGATGAACGCCCCGATCGTTGTCGGGCTGGCGCCCGGATAAGCGGTCGTGACCGTAACCACGGTGTTGGTAACAGTCGGGTATTCGCGCACGGTCATGCCCGTCCACGCGCGCAGACCCAACAGCAGGATCACGAGGCTGATCGCACTCGCGAGTACCGGGCGGCGAATGAAGACGTCGGTGAATTTCATGTTCGCGGCCAACCTACGGTTGCACGCCGTTGTGGACGGCAACCGGCGCCCCGTCGCGCAGCTTGTTCTGTCCGGCGGTCACCACGGTGTCGCCGGCTTTGACGCCCGAGGCAATCAGGGCTTCGCCATCACGCTGGTCTTGCACCTGCACCACCTGCTCGTGCGCAGTCAACGCGTGCTTTGCGCCTGCGGTCACGACGTACACATTGTCGCCGAAGGTGTTGTAGGTAATCGCGGTATTCGGCACGACCACGCCGTGCAGGGCCTTGCCGACCGCGAGCTTGACGTTGCCGTACATGCCGGGGCGCAGCAGGCCATCGGGGTTGGCGAGCGTTGCTTGCAAATCGATGTTGCGGGTGGCCGGATCCACCTGTGAACCGATGGCGGTGATGCGGCCCTTGAACGACTTGCCTACATAGGCATTGACCGTGAACGCAACGGCCCGGCCCACGGCGATCTCGCTCACGCTGGTCTGCGGCAACGAGAAATCCAGCAACAACGGATCGTAACTCTGCAGGTTGACCACGGCGGTGCCAGGCGAGACGTACTGGCCGAGGCTCACTTCGCGGATGCCGACCTTGCCGCTGAAGGGCGCCGCGATGGCGAGCTTTCTCAGGACGGCCTGGTCTCCTTCCACGGCGGCCTGGGCAGCGCCATTGTTCGCCTCGGACGTTTGCAGGTCAGACTGGCTGTCTGCGTGCGCTGCATACAGTTTTCGGGTACGCGCGAGGGTGGCCCGAGTCAGTTGCAGCTTGGCCTGGTCAGCATGCAGCAGCGCAAGTTGGCTGGAGTCATCCAGTTGCACCAGCAGCTCACCCTTGTGAACCTGCGCGCCGGAGCGGAAGGCAACCCGGGTGACGTTGCCGGCGATTTGCGCGGTAATCTCGGTGCCCTCCACCGCCTCCAGGCTACCTACCGCGTTGACTTCGGGGCTCCAGGGTTCATCGTGCGCGATGGCAGTGGCGACCGAGGTGGGCGGGAAGCTGCGATGGGAAGCCGCCACCGCCGCACGATGGTTGGCGTAGAACTTCCCGCCAAAGATCGCGCCGAACACGACGATCAGGATCACCACCACCACGATCAATTGCTTTCGCATCATCAACCCTCCACGCAGGTGCCCGGTTCGCGCACGAGCGTCATTTGTGCGTACCCGATGCCACAGCCGACCTGTCTTGCGAGCGGGCCACGCCCCGGGTATCCGCGGCCTGTGCGGCGGTATCCCTCCACTCACCACCGCCCAAGGCCACATACAACGCCGCGGTATCCGCGTAACGCTGCGCCTGGGCCTGCACCAGGGCGATGCGCGCGTTCTGGAATTGGGTTTCGCTGGTGAGCAAACTCAGGAAATCCACACCGCCTGCCTGGTATTGCGTCTTCACCAGCACCAGGGCCTGTTGCGCGGCCTGCATGGCACGCGCCTGGGCATCCAGAAAGCTGGAATCGTGCTGCAATGCACGCAGCACGTCGGCCACATTGCGGAACGCGCCCAGCACGGTACTTTGGTAATTAGCGAACACCGCCCGATACGCTGCCTGCGTTGCGTGCTTTTGCGCTCGCAAGGTGCCGCCTTCGAACAATGGCATCACCAGACTCGCGGCCAAATCCCATAACCGGCTTGCGGGATCGAACAACGTGCTGGTGTGGTTGCTTTGATCGCCGAAGCTACCAGTGAGCTCCAGGTTGGGATACATGCGTGCGACCGCTTCACCCACCTGGGCATTAGCAGCGCGCAGTTGCGCTTCCGCCGCCATGATGTCGGGCCGCTCGCGCACCAATGTCGATGGCAAACTTACCGGCAGCGCCGAGGGCAGGCGCAGGTCGGCCAGTGCGGGCACCTGCATGCCGTCCGCTTCGGCGGGAAACTCGCCGAGGTAAGTGGCGAGCAAGTGCCGCGCCGCATCGCGTGCCTGCTGCAATTGCGGCAACCGCGCTTCGCTGCTGGCGAGCTGGCTTTCCTGGGTGAGTACGTCGAACTGGGAGGTGGCGCCGAGTTGGTAGCGGGTGCGGGTCAGATCGAGGATCTTCCGCTGATCGCTGACGTTCTGCCGCGTCGCTTCCACTTCGTCTTCGAGCGCGGCCAGATCCAGCGCCGTATTCACCACATTTCCTGCAATGGTAAGGCGTGCGGCATTCAGTTGGTCGCGGGCGACGTCCACTTGCGCCTGCTCGCCTCGCGCCACCAACCGGTTCAGCCCGAACACATCCGGGAAATAGCTGACTGATACCTGGCCCGTATAAAGGTTGTAAAGCTGCGCCCCGAAGCTCCCGCCCGCGGCGGCGCCTGTTGTGCGGGTGCGTTCGCCGTCCAGCCCCAACGAAACCTGCGGATAGAACACGCCTTTCGCCGCTTTCAGGTCGTACTGCGCCTGCTCCAATGTCGCCTGGGCCGCGGCGAGATCGGGGTTGTGCGCAAGCGCCTGCGCGACCAGTCGATCCAGCGCGGGGGAACCAAAGCCATTCCACCAACGAGGTTGGACCGCTGCGCCGTACTCCAGCGTTTGCGCGCCTGCCGCCGAACCGGTGGCCGCATGCGCAGGTGGAATCGTTGCGGCGACCGGCGCGGCGGTGTAGCGCTGTACTTGCGGCGGCGCAGGTCGCTGATAAGTTGGCCCGACAGCGCAAGACGCGAGCAGCATGCTCGCGCCGAGCGCAAGCACCTCGTGCAAGATCCGCGTCGAAAGCACGGCATCTCCCCGCTGTCTGATGTCTGTTGTCACCTTGTCTATGTCAGCAGATTGTCGGCGCTCGAACGCTTGGCGTTCTGGCGATATGTTCCGCATTGGCCCCAAAACGGTACCTTTATGGTGCCGCTTGCGCATTTTGCAAGTATTCGCCCGAACCCTTTGTTCGCCTGGCGGCGGAAACCATCAGCCGCGGCCAGGCAGGATATTCCACCGCGCCTGCCCCGGCTGCACGCGTGCGCGACCTCATCAACAGCAAGACAAGCGCAAACAACTTGAAGCTCGCCTGCAACACGGTGATTGAACAAGTGGCGGCCAATCCCGCCATCATGCGGGCGGTCGCGACCGGCAGTCACGGTTCGATCCTGTTGAAAAATTCACGCCGCGTGCTCGGTGGGCAAATTAGCCCCGGTATTCGCCAAACGTCCGGCCACGACGTCGCACGGGAGAAAAAATTGAAGCGTGACCGCCTGCTCGTGGCCAATGTTTTCTCAACCGAATTTTCCGAGCATGGTCTTTCAATGGCATCGCTCGAATGCAGTCGATCCGAACAGGCAACAACTGGAATCAGCCAGTGTTCTGCCTGTGGCGTACCGGCGCGCTACTGCAGCAATGCCTGCTCGCGCACGCGGTGGATTTCGTCGCGCAGGCGCGCGGCTTCCTCGAATTCCAGATCCTGCGCGCGTCTGTACATCTCGGATTCGAGTTTCCTGATGAGCGCGGCGGCGGCGTGCGCATCGAGCGCGGTGTAATCGGCCGCTTCCTCTGCGATTTTGCGTGATGACTGCGTGGCATGGTCCTTGCCGCGTCCACGCCCGCGGCCGCGCGTGGACGGATCCTCGCGCGCGCCTTCCATCACGTCGGCGATCTCGCGCACGATGGTGGTTGGCGTGATGCCGTGTTCGATGTTGTATTCGACCTGTTTGGCGCGGCGGCGGTCTGTTTCGTCGATGGCGGCCTGCATCGAGCGCGTCACGGTGTCGCCGTACAGGATGGCCTTGCCGCGCACGTTGCGCGCGCAGCGGCCGATGGTCTGGATCAGCGAGCCGGTCGAACGCAGGAAACCTTCCTTGTCGGCCTCGAGGATCGCGACCAGCGACACCTCGGGCATGTCGAGGCCTTCGCGCAACAGGTTGATGCCGACCAGCACGTCGAACTTGCCGAGCCGAAGATCGCGGATGATCTCCACGCGCTCGACGGTTTCGATGTCGGAATGGAGATACCGCACGCGCACGTCCTGCTCGGCCAGGAAATCGGTGAGGTTCTCGGACATGCGCTTGGTCAGCGTCGTGATCAACACGCGGTCGCCGAGCTTGACGCGCTCGTGGATTTCGCCCAGCACGTCGTCCACCTGCGTGCGCACTGGCCGCACTTCGACTTCGGGATCGACCAGCCCGGTCGGACGCACCACCAGTTCCACCACGCTGCCGCCGGATTGGCGCAGTTCGTAAGGGCCGGGCGTGGCCGACACGAAAATCGTGCGCGGCTCGCGGCGTTCCCATTCCTCGAACTTCAGCGGGCGGTTGTCGAGCGCGGACGGCAGCCTGAAACCGAACTCGACCAGGGTTTCCTTGCGGGAGCGGTCGCCTTTGTACATCGCGCCCAGTTGCGGAATGGTGACATGCGATTCGTCGATCACCAGCAGCGCGTCGGACGGCAGGTAGTCGAACAGCGTCGGCGGCGGCTCCCCGGGCGCGCGCCGGGTCAGGTGCCGCGAGTAGTTCTCGATGCCCTGGCAATAACCGACTTCGTGCATCATCTCCATGTCATACATCGTGCGCTGTTCCAGCCGCTGCGCTTCCAGCAATTTGTTGGCGCCGCGCAGCACTTCCAGGCGCTCGCCCAGTTCTTCCTTGATGGTGTCGATCGCGTTCAACACGCTTTCGCGGGTCGAGGCGTAGTGCGTGGCCGGGTACACCACGCAGCGCGGCAGCTTGCGCAGGATGTCGCCGGTCAGAGGGTCGAACATGGCGATCCTTTCGACGTCGCCGTCGAACAGTTCGATGCGCAGCGCTTCCGTCTCGTTCTCGGCCGGGAAGATGTCGATGTTCTCGCCGCGCACCCGATAGGTGCCGCGGTGCAATTCCAGCTCGTTGCGGGTGTACTGCAATTCGGTCAACTGGCGGAGCAACTGGCGCGGATCGACGTGGTCGCCGATCGACAGGATCAACCGCAAACTCAGGTAATCCTCGGGATCGCCGAGGCCGTAAATCGCCGACACGGTGCCCACGATCAGCGCATCGCGACGCGACAGCAGCGCTTTGGTCGCAGCCAGGCGCATCTGCTCGATGTGGTCGTTGATCGAGGCGTCCTTCTCGATGTAGGTGTCGGACGAAGGCACGTAGGCCTCCGGTTGGTAGTAATCGTAGTAACTGACGAAATACTCGACCGCGTTGTGCGGGAAGAACTGCCGGAACTCGCCATACAACTGCGCCGCCAGCGTCTTGTTGGGCGCCAGCACCAGGGTCGGGCGCTGCACCGCCTCGACCACGTTGGCAATGGCGAAGGTCTTGCCGGAGCCGGTAACGCCCAGCAGTGTCTGCGCAGCCAAGCCGGCGTTGAAGCCCTCGATAAGCCTGGCGATCGCCTGTGGCTGGTCGCCGGAAGGCTGGTATGGCGCGACAAGCTGGAAACGTTCGTCGTCGCGGTGCTCGGCATGCACTGCATTCATCCGGACATTATAGGTTGACGCCGCTCGCGCACCGCGCAGGCGTGCATCCGGCGCGACGGATGACCATCAAGCCGTTCAGAAAGGTGTAGACTCCCCGGTCACAATCAGGGTGGGGTGTTTGCGTGACACCTGCTTTTTCGTGGGGAGTGGCCAGCAGCCGTGCAACGCGGTGCCGATGCCATGCACTTGTCACGCGCGACCGCGCCAACGCCCGGCGCCATCTCGCAATCCCTCGACGGACACCCACCGCTTCCGCAGTCGATCCCGTCCCGCTATCCGCATCCGCGACATCGGCACATCCGGGATGCTGCCCGTCCTTGCATCTTCCGATCCATGCGGGCCGCCGTTCCCCGGCTTGCCCGCCTTACCCCACGGAAAAAACAGCATGACCACCCTACACGCCCTTCCCACCACGGTGCAGGACTTCGACGAGGATGCCTGGGACGACCTGCTCAACTACATCGAGGAACACCGGGTCATCCCGATCATCGGACCTGACCTGTTGCACGTGCAGACCGACAGGGGGCTGCGCCCGCTGTACGAATGGCTGGCCGAGAAACTGGCAGTGCGACTGTCGGTCGACACGGCCGGCCTGCCCGAACCGGCCACGCTCAACGATGTGATATGCAACTACCTCGGCCAGCACGGCCGGCGCGAGGAAGCCTATACGCGCCTGCGCTCGATTATGCGCGAGGTCGAACTGAAGCCGTCCACGGCGTTGCGTCAACTGGCGCAGATCACCGATTTCAATCTGTTCGTGACCACCACATTCGACCCCCTGCTCGAGGATGCCGTCAACCTCGAACGCTACGACGGCAACCCGACCACGGACGTCATCGCGTACTCGCCGAACCGTATCGCCGACCTGCCGGCCGAGCGCGCCGAGTTGCAGCGCACGGTGGTATATCACCTGTTCGGCCGGTTGTCCGCGTCGCCGACGTATGTGTTGTCCGACGAGGACATGCTGGAGTTCATCTGCGCGTTGCAGTCCGAGCACCTGACGCCGGAAAAGCTGTTCCACGAACTCGAACACAATCATTTGCTGCTGATCGGCAGCGACTTTTCCAACTGGCTGGCGCGGCTGTTCCTGCGCATGGCCAAGCGCAAGC
>JBOHYR010000047.1:0-9892 GCA_050737995.1 Rhodanobacteraceae bacterium | reverse complement strand
GCATGATCCGCGCGAAGGACGGCGGCATCGTCTGGTCGCACAGCTACGACGAGCCGCTGAAAGACGTGTTCGCGATCCAGGAGCATATCGGGCAGGCGGTGGCCTCGGCACTGAAGGTCAAGTTGTTGGGCAAACCGCTGGGCATCGACGACAAGCCCCCCAGCGGCAAGGTCGAGGCCTACACGCTGATGCTGCAAGGGCGCGCGCTCAGCCGACACAACACCGACGCCGGCATTCGCCAAGGCATCGCGCTGTACCAGCAGGCGCTCAAGCTCGATCCGGACTACGCCTATGCCTGGGGTGCGCTGTCCAATGCCTGGCTCAATTTGGGGACGGTTCTGACCGGCGACGCGCAGCAACAGGCGTTCGCGCAAGCCCGTATGGCGGAGAACAAGCAGCAATTGCTGGCGCCGGACGCGGCGATCACCCACATGAATCGCGGTTACCTGTTGGCGAACGTCGACAACGACCCCGTGGGTGCGCTGGCCGAGTTCCAGCGGGCCTACGCGCTGGCGCCGCACGATGGCAGCGTCATGAATTTCCTGTCCGGCGGATATGAGAACCTCGGGCAACTGCAGCCGGCGGCTGAGCTGTATCGCAAAGCCATCGCCACCGATCCGCTGCGCCCCGACTTCTATGCCGGTCTGGCCGCCGTCCTGTTGGCGCAAGGCCAGGTCGATGCGGCCGGGCAGGCGACCCGCAAGGCGCTGGCCTTGCAGCCGGATTACCCGCAGTTGTATTCGTACTTGGCCGAGATCGACATCCTGCGCGGCGATGCCACCGCGGCGGTACGCGACGCAAAACAGGAGGCCGATCCCATGGCCGGACCGTGGATTCGGGCCATGGCGCAACAGATCGGCCCCGATCGCAAGCAGGCCGATGCGGCCTTGCACGATTACCTCGCCCAGTACGCCAAGACCCAGCCATACAACGTTGCCGACCTGTACGCGCTGCGCAAGCAACCGGATGAAATGTTCGAATGGCTGCAGCGCGCCTGGACGCAGCGTGACCCGAATTTCACCGAAATGCTCTACGACCCATTCGTGCTGGCCTGGCAGCACGACCCGCGTTTTGCGGGCTTGTGCAAGCAGGCGGGCCTGCCGCTGCCGGGGCGGCCGCAGCCCGCGGCAGGCAGTACGAGTGGGCGGTAGCGGCCGCGGTTTTTGTTAGGAGCGTGCGGCGCAGTGGTGGCGCGTTGCGTGTGGCGTTGTGCGCGCGCGAGTTACCTGCCGGATGCGGCGCTGTTGTTCTTGGTTGAGTGGCAGCTTTCTGGCAGATCCATTGAGGTGCCGCATGTCCGCAGTTGGCCGGACCGCGACCGTAGCCGCGGTCCGGCGGGCGACGATCAAACCTCGGTCTGCTCGGCCACTCCCGGGCGTCATCGACTTCGATGCCGAGGTAGCGAACGGTGCTTTCAAGCTTCTCGTGACCAAGTAGCAACTGCACGGCCCTCAGGTTCTTGGTGCGGCGGTAGATGAGGGATGCCTTCGTGCGCCGCATCGAATGCGTGCCGTACGCGGGACCATCCAACCCGGTCTCAGCCACCCAGCGATGCAGGATCCTCGCATATTGGCGTGTCGAAAGATGCGGAGAGGTGCTGACGCGGCTTGGGAACAGGTATGCATCCGGCTGCAGGCAGGCTGTTGTGATCCATTCCCGGAGCGCCTGCTTCGTCTGTTCTGTGATCTCAAACTGAACTGGCCGATGGGTCTTTTGCTGCATGACGATGGCTCGCGAGGCGACCTGCTCGCCATGGGCCACGTCCAGGACACGGAGCTTCACCAAATCGCAGGCGCGAAGCTTCGAATCGATTGCGGTATCAAACAGCGCAAGGTCACGGGTACGGTGTCGAAGTTGCAGGCGGATGCGGATCGCCCAGATGTCGCGCAGCTTCAGCGGTGCTTTCTGGCCAACGAGCTTGCCCTTGTTCCAAGGTTGGTGGGATTGATTTTCCATCGCAGTCTCTAGTCGGGACTTCGATGGTGGTCCATGCATTGGCAAAGCGGCGAAAAAGGCCCAGGACCGTTCCTTTGGTTCCTGTATCAGGAAGACTTGCACGCGACCGTTGGCCGGCATCTGCACCAATGGGCGAAGTGCGACCCTTACCGGCCTGTGACGACTGTCTGCTTGTGGGAAGGCTGATCATCAACGCTGGGACCTGGCGGCGTGCGGTAGGCGCGCCGGCTTGGACGAGATGCTAGGCGCCACTTTGGAAACGACGGTGGGTTGCGATTTGCCAGCGATTGCCCCACGGATCTTCGATCATCGCTCGCCGATCGCCATATGGCGTTTCCCGCGGCTGTTCCATGGGCTTCGCACCGAGTGACAGCGCCTTCTCGAAAGCTCGATCGGTATCGGCGACGTACACATACAGGAACGAACTTGTTGGCTGTTGCTCGATGACGCTGCTTACCATTATCAGACTTCCACCGATCTTCATCTCCGATGGCGTGTCGTTGTTGAAAGTCCCTTGCGCACCAAAGACTTCCCGTAGAAAACTTACGCACTCTGATGGATCGGCGACCGATAGTCGGGGGATGACGGAAGGCCAACCAGGTGGAATGTGCGAGTCGCTCGAATTCACAATTGATCCTTCTGTGACGCCAATGTTCGATTTGGCACCGCGATCATGGGTGCCTGAAAAATCTGAAGTAGAAAGCCACAAAAACCAAGACGATGCCGAGGTTGACGATCAACCGTTCCCAAAATCGATGTCGGAAAAACACAAAATCCACGCCGACTATAACGGCTGCCATCGCCACCACGTAAATCACCACAGCTACCTGTCGGCCCATCTCGGTATCCTCCAGCGACATTTCCGCAACATGGGAACATCATTTTTGCGGTTGATCGTCGGCCTCCGGCTCGATGTCTGATGCGCCCATATCTTCCTCGCCCCGTTCACGCTTCTTGCGTGCCTCCGCAGCGAGCTCTCGGTATCGCGCACGGTGCCGATCCAGTGCATCGTCGTCAAGCTCCTCGAGGTCCAAGAGAACGTTATGCGCTCCCTCCATTGCTCTGACAAGCTCGTCCAGCTTGATCTGTACCGCTGCACTTTCGCGGTTCTGGCTATTTTGAATCAGGAACACCATTAGAAATGTAACGATTGTGGTACCCGTATTGATCACGAGCTGCCAAGTGTTACTGAAATGGAAGACCGGCCCGCAAACTCCCCACACGATGACGACAATCACTGCTAGCGCGAAAGCGTAAGATGAACCCGTCTTCTTGCTGGCCCAATTCGAAAACTGAACGAAGACCGATCTCTTTTTCATCTTTTACTCCCAGATATTTGCAGCGTCCAGATGCAACGGGGGTGACGGATTGCAGCACCGTGTAGGGTGGCGGCCGGTAGCGTAGTTCTTTTGTTGGCCGTTGGTTTGGCGAATTGGATGCGTCAAGTGTAGGCGCCGTATCGCCGGTTTCAGCGGGCCGGATCCATTTGAGGGATGGGGCGTTGTCGCCAACCCGGCAACGGCGGCTTTGCGGCAACTCGACTGAGGCGTCGCGTGGCCGGTTTTGGCCGAATAGCGACCGCTGGCTGCCAGCCGTTGTTCGGCCAATCGGCTGAGTTGGTCAAATGTCGCTCACCGCCCCAACTGACCTGTGGCGAGCACCCGCTTTCGGGCAGGATTGTCAGCGTCCGCGTGGACCGCGCACATGCGCACAACGAGCTTTGCGTCGGTTGTAGCGCGTTGGTGTGCTGCACTGCGCACGTTTCACGACCGCGGCGTTATCGGCATGGTCATTCGCGCACAGGGCACAGCCACGCCTGTTGATGTCGGTACTTCGATTCGTTCGGCTAGCGAAAAGCCGTAGGAAACATACAGCGGCTCGCCCGCCACGGTTGCAACGAGCTCGAGCATCTGAAATCCCTCGCACGCAGCCGCGGCTTCGCATAAGGAAAGAACAAGCGTTCCGATGCCACGCCGGGCGTAATCGGGGTGTGTATACATGGCGCGCACGCGGGCCGGTTCGCACTCGGGATCGAGCAGGCGAGCGTCGCGCTTGACCGTGTGATCGCCGCCGAACATCGTTGCGCGGCGGCTCCAGCCGCCACTTCCAGCAATCCGGCCGTCGAACTCAACAACGAAATATGTGCCGTCTTCGATCAATTGGGTATCGACCCCCATGATCTCGAACGACGCTTCGACGCGCATCGCGTCCAGCCGCTCTGCTATGAATTTCCGAATCGCGAGCGTCAGCAGAACCTTCAGCTCTGGCATGTCAGCGATCGTGGCGAGCCGATGAGTGAATTGGCCGGTCATATCGTTAGCCCCCAACGACCGAGTGACGCACACCGTCCAAGGTAACCAGTCCGCCGCCAACGTCGCGTCGAGATAGAAGCCGCCAGCCGGCGGTCCTTGTGGCCATGACGTCAAGCCGCTTCCGCGCCTTCATGGGCCGGTCAGAAGTCCGACTTCCCGAAGCGGGCAACACCCTGGTTCATTCCAGGCGGATCAAGCACCGAGTGATCTAGCAGGACAGGTTCCCCGATCCAGAATGCCAACGAAGTGTGGTCGGCAAGGTCATCGTCGGTTAGGGGATGGACAAGCGCCGTGAGTCCTGACGCCTTGATCAGTGAAACGACATTCGGCAGCGCATCCTCCAGGAAGTGAAGCTCGAATTGCGGCTTCGGATGCGGACCCACGCTGTGGTCCCGCATCTCTCCCACAAATAACACGCTGACCAAGTCGCCAACGCCTTTCGCGTCCGACAATTTCCGATGGAGGTGCTCGGCGATGGAGCGCGTACCACGCTCGAAATAGATGTGGGCGTGATAGGGTGCGCGTTTCATCGCCATCGGGGTCACCGCCTTGTCCAGAGAACGCATGAGGTATCACCTCCGGAGTCTGAAGCCTTACGTGTTGACATCCCCAAGTCTAGCCGCCGAGAGCCCGGTGCGCGCGCCCGATAACGCTTTGGTGTCAGCAGCACACCGTAACTCAGCAGGGTCCACGCGCCGGTTTTGGCGGGTCAGGGAAAGATGGTCGTCGATCGTCAGTCGATCGGTTGAATCCTCCACTTCAAACTGTCTTTGGTGACGATCCGCTTTCAGGATGGTTGGCAATGCCTGAATAGTCGCAGTTGCGCGTCGGATGCGACATCGGCTGTGTTGCCGCCAGTACGCTCGACGTGGGCGTTCGAGCGGTTCGAAGATCTCCCTGCACTGAAGCCTGTGCTCAGGGGTGTCTGTCGATCAGCCGCATCAACGCGACACTGCGCGCCGCAGCCAGGCCGCCGTAATGGGCATTGATTTGTCCGAGTAACTTGCGGGCGTCATCAATCCTGTTGGCATCGAGCATGGCTTGCGCTCGCCGAAGCTGCGCATCGAGCTCCCCGTTGATTTTCGCTCGGCATGTGGCGAGTCTGCGGGAATCTGGCTTCCAGGGTTCGACGAGGCTGCGCAATGCCCGATCAAAGCCCTGCGCACCGGCAAGCGCGTGTCCGGTACGCAACATCGTCAAGCTGTCGCTGTCGAAAACACACCAGTGTTGGAATGCTGCGTCCGCCTGCGCCAGTTGCATTTGCCGAATATCGTCGTCATCGCCAGTGAGAAACACGATACGCGTAGATCGCTGGAAGCGGTGGAACAGATCTGCCGGCGGCAGTGGAACCTGAGCGGTCCCGATCGGATCGCTGCCGGCATCCAGCAGTGCGCCGCGGAACACGTCCGGATAGGCGAGTGCGAGGCGCAGGGCGATCCGCGAGCCTCCGGAGAAGCCGCCGACGTAAATGTGTGCCGGGTTGACCGGATAACGCTGTGACACGCTGTATTCGGCCAGCAGTGCCAACGGTTCGCGGCCATCGAGCACGTTGGCGTCGTTGCCGGAGTGCGCGGCGCTGACGAAGATCGTGTGAGTGCGATCAAGTACCGGGATCCATTGCAACGGTACGCGTGCGTCGTCCCACGGCGGCACGAACACCAATAACGCGTAGCCGCCTGGAGGTGGCGGTGCGGGCGGCACATAGAGCGCGAAGTGCTGCTTTGCGGGGTCGAGTGGCCACGCGTGCAAGGCGTCGGAATTTTGGGGAATCTCCTGCTTGATGCGCAGCGCATCCAGAGGGCTGCGTAGTCGCTGCAGCAATTCGTCGTTCCGCGCGAGCGGCGCGTGCGCATGAAACACGACGTTGTCTTGCAGGCCCGTCGGCGCGGGTGGCGCAGCGACCGCTGCGGCAGGTGGCAACAGCAGGGCTGCAAGCAGCAACAGCAGTGAACGCGCGGTCATGATGACCTTGCGATCGCGTAGTCGATTGTCGTTTCCGTGTTGCAATTTTGCTGATAGCCGGACGGTCAACCCTTTCCCACCTGGAACTCGCGGTCCAGATGCTTCAATTCCGCACGCAGCCAAGTTCTCGCGGAACCTTGCCGACCTCATGGTCGAGGCAGTGCCTAAAATCGGCGCATTCCGGTCCCCGTTCCGTGCGCATTGTCCGGTGAGTGCTTCGAAGATACTGAGCACGGGGATGCCGATGCCGCGCGTGATCCGTGCGAACCGGCGATGGGAGGTGTTGCTGGCTATCAGCGCAAAGTCTGCGCTGCTGCGCTCCATGCGTTGCAGGGCAGCGCGACGGTATGCGTCGAACCGCGACCATGACGCCTCGTCCCCGTCGGTGCCGAGACATGCAATGGCCTTGTCGTGATCGAGCGACTCGATCACCATCTCCGGCATTGATGCGCTCTCCTGCGAACCCACGGACGAACGCCGCGCTTCACTTCGCAGGCACAATCGGGTGTAGTACGCGACAATGGATGGCCGGGCGATACCGTCGACGATGCCGATCCTCTTCACGATGCGATGGGCGAAATCCCGAACGTGCCGTCGACGACCTCGACGAAGTTCCTTTCCTCTTTCACGATGAAGCGTCTCTCCTGTGCGAATGCGAAGTTCCTTTTCGCTTCGGGATCCTGACGCAGGCGCGCTTGGTAATCCTCGTATGCGGCCAGGCTCTCGAGGGCGATCAGCCCCCAGCCAATGTAATTGGTGCCCTGCCATGGCAGGAAATAACCGACCAGATGGCCGCCGCAGCGGGGGATGATGCTGCCCCAGTTTTCTGCATATTCCTTGAAGGCGTCGCGCTGGAAGGGGTCGATCTCGTAGCGGATGATGCAGACGATGGTCATGTTGCGGCTCCGGGATGGGTGGGGTGATGAAAATGCCGCCAGAGGTTGGGGTGGCCCTGTGAGAGTACCGAGGCTTGATGGAGCCATGGCGCTGACGCTGGCCAGCACGATCCCTGTCGCGAGGAATTCGCGTCGCGTCAGGCCGCGCGCAGGCACGGTCGAAAGCGGTTGCTTGGATGTCGGCCTGCCTTGGGCCGGTTGGTCGTCGATTGCCATGCTGAAGATGCTCGCGCTTGAGCGAGCACCACACTTCGACCAGCATGAGAGTATGGATGTCGCGAATGCCGACGCACAAGTCTCAGGGGTTGCCGCAACGATCGCCGAGCCGGCGCGCACGTGGATGCTTTGCTCTCTTCTGGATGGACGCGCGTACCACGTACAGCGGTCTTGCTTTTGCGCACACCGATGCAACGTCCGGTGCTGATTTTCTCCCAATAGATCGGTGCGCGCGGCGGCAACTTGGCAAACCCGGCACTCGTCTTGATACCCATCTCACTCTCCAACCGGATGGTCAAATTATCGCTGCCCTCAGAGTGCCTAAGACTTGTGGGATTTTCTGGTGGCTGCAAATGGCTAAGATATTGAGTTTCCGGCTTGCGGTAGCTTCCGGGAACCCTGTTTCTTGCCTCCGAAGACAGGGGGCGCGGGTTCGAATCCCGCGGAGCGCGCCAACCTCTTCGGCTAGCTGACTACTGCGTAGTTGCGCGCGTCGGCATCCCACTTTGGCGCGTTGCGGATCGCCGGCAACACGTCTTCGGGTTTGGCTACGCGCGTCCACATTGCGGCGTGCTCGGGGTTCATGAAGCGCTGTTCGATAACCTTGTGCAGGAATGCGTCCAGTGGCTGCCAGTAATCCAGCGTGTCGAGCAGGATGATCGGGTTGAAGTACAGGCCGAGGCGCTTCAACGTGATCGCCTCGAACAGTTCCTCCAGCGTGCCGCAACCACCGGGCAGCGCCACCACCGCATCCGAGCCGGTCAACAGGCGATGCTTGCGCTCGCGCATGTCTTCGACGACCTGCATATTGCCGATGCCCGGGTGCTGCCATTCCAGGTCGGTCATGAAGCGCGGGATAACGCCGATTACGTCGCCGTTCTTCGAGAGCGCACCATCGGCCACCGCGCCCATCGAACCGGTCGAACCGCCGCCGTACACGACGCAGTGTCCGTCTTCGGCAAGCAGTTCACCAAGCCGGAATGCCGCCTCGCGAAAACGCGGATCGACCTGGTTACTGGAAGCGGCGTAGACGCAAATGCGCATGGGGTCAAGGGGATGCCAGCGGCGCGTGGCATGTGAGGCGGTCGATCAATGCGGGCGGCATGCCTACTTTGGCGCCGATGTTTGCGACGGTGGCTGCAACGGCATGACGCTTGTTGGCGTTGACGGCGAGCCGGCGATCCTCAACGCACGGATCGGCGCCATGGTCCAGAAACAGCCAAATGATCTTGACATCCCCTTGCACGACGGCACTCAGGAATGGATCCACATCGGTATGCGGCCGCCATAGCTGCATAGGGTCGGCGTGGTGAAGCAACAGCACCTCCGCCGTGGCCGCGTCGTCACACTTAATCGCAGCAAAGAGCGCCTCAGCCATCCGGCTAGGAGGGGCGATACATTCTAGTTCGGGATTCATGGCTTCCCCGGATTCCGGATGCGGGGTATGCAAGAACTTGGCTACGGCGTGATTGTAAAGCGCCTGCTTGCACGCGAAGACTGCCGGTATCGACACGGACGCGTCGGCCTCGGCGCCGTGACTCAGCAGCGCATCGACCGTTGCAGACTGACCAAACATCGCGGCTGTGTAAAGTGCCAGTTGGCGCCAGCGTTGCACATCTTGAGGCTGCATGGCGGCGAGTGCGTCGAGTACTTGCGGTGCCTCGCCGTGGATCGCAGCGAGCATCAGGGGCTGGATGTCCTGTGGCACCTCGTAGTAATCGCGTTGCCACGATTCCAGTGCCCAAGCTCTATCCGTCCTACACACATCTGGATTCTGGTGATGCGTGCCACTGGCTGCCGCAGCGAGCGACGTCGCGACCAGCAGGCTAAGCAGAAGCCATTGCGTTCGCATCGCGATCGCCTCATTGCGCCCAAGATGTCTCTCTTGACTGTACACCGCTGACTGCACATCGCGCGGTGTGGCAATTCACGAACAGGGCCTATCGCCGTGTGGTGGTGGACCGCCGGCAAGGAAATCCGTCGGCGATGGCTGCATCCCCCCGCGCCTGCGGTACGACCCCCTTTCGTGCCGAAGAGGATGAGATATTGGCAAGTTCGTTACCCTTTGCCTGGTCTCCGGTCCCGGCTCTTGTCAACGCTTCATTGCATTGAAGAACTCGTCGTTGGTCTTGGTGTTCTTCATCTTGTCGAGCATGAACTCGATCGCGGCCAGCTCGTCCATCGGATGCAGCAGCTTGCGCAGGATCCAGATCTTGGCCAGCATGTCCGGCTCGATCAGCAGATCCTCGCGGCGGGTGCCGGAGCGGTTGATGTCGATGGCCGGGTAGACGCGCTTCTCGGAGATGCGGCGGCTCAGGTGCACTTCCATGTTGCCGGTGCCCTTGAACTCCTCGTAGATCACCTCGTCCATCTTCGAGCCGGTCTCGGTCAATGCGGTGGCGATGATGGTCAGGCTGCCGCCTTCCTCGACGTTGCGGGCGGCGCCGAAGAAACGCTTCGGCCGTTGCAGCGCATTCGCGTCCACGCCGCCGGTCAGCACCTTGCCGGACGACGGCACCACGGTGTTGTAGGCGCGCGCGAGACGAGTGA
>JBOHYR010000046.1:0-18227 GCA_050737995.1 Rhodanobacteraceae bacterium | reverse complement strand
ATGCGACATGGATATTCGCACCGGGGGTACGTATCGCCTCGTGTTCAGCCATCCGGACTTCGATCAACCGATGGCGTTCTTCGGCACGTACAGAGAAGTAACGCCGCACAAGCGTCTTGTATGGATGAACGAAGAAAGCGATGAGGGCGCCGTGACCACGGTGACGTTCGAGGAACTTGCCGGCAAGACGCTGGTCACCTTCCACGAGCGCTACCCCACGAAAGCGGCCCTCGAGGAAGCCCTCGCCGGTTCGGCGGGAGGCCTGCCCGAACAGTTCGCGCAGCTGGATGAGTTGCTCGCAGGCAGATCGTGACCACGCCGCGACCACCGGTGTATGAAACGGGTGACGATGAAACACATCGTCGCTGCCGCATTGGCCAGTTCGAAGCCACGTGAGGAGGACATGCTCAGACGCGATTTCCTGAAGACTGGCGTGGCGACCGCAGTGCGGGCACTGCCGTCGCGCCACACGATCGCACGCAGCGCAGCTCCGCCCTCATCCCGCTGCAGCCAACCCCGCCAGCTCGCCCATGTGCGCGCGGTAGTATCGCAACTCAGCGATGGAATCCATGATGTCCGACAACGCAGTGTGCGCGGAGTCCTTGTTGAAATCCTTGTAGACAGCCGGCGCCCAGCGGCGTGCCAGTTCCTTCAAGGTTGACACATCGAGGTTGCGATAATGGAAATACTTCTCGAGCGTGGGCATCTGCCGGTACAGGAAACGGCGATCCTGACAGATCGAGTTGCCGCACATTGGTGATTTGCCCGCGGCGACCCAAAGTTCCAGAAACGCCAGCGTCGCAGCTTCGGCGCTCCCGTGTTCAACGTCCGATTCCAGCACACGCTGCCACAATCCGGATTTGCTGTGTTGATGGCGGTTCCAGTCATCCATCGCGAGCAGCCTTGCTTCCTCGTGGCGGATAACGAATTGTGGTCCTTCCGCAAGCACATTGAGGTCACGATCGGTGACCACGGTGGCGATTTCGATGATCGAATCGGCGTCCGGACTCAGCCCGGTCATTTCGAGGTCGATCCAGATCAGGTTTTCCCTGGCGCTACCATTCATGCGGGTCTCCTTGCGCGCAGTCTAGCAACCCCGCGCCAGTTGCCGAAGTCGCGCCCGGGCTTTAGGCTCGCGGGATGCCCACGCCAACCATGCTGTGGTACGACTATGAAACCACCGGCACCGATCCCGCGCGCGATCGCCCGGTACAGTTCGCGGCTGTGCGAACGGGAATCGACCTGCAGCCCTCCGGCGAACCGGCGGTCCTGTATTGTCGCCCAACACGTGATGTACTGCCGCACCCGGTAGCCTGCCTGATCACCGGCATCGTGCCGCAGGACGCCGAACGCGAAGGGTTGATCGAATCGGAGTTCGCGAGCGCGGTACATGAACTGATGTCCGAACCGGGCACGTGTTCGGCCGGCTACAACTCGATCCGTTTCGACGACGAGGTCAATCGCAACCTTTTTTACCGCAACTTCTTCGATCCTTACGAGCACGCGTGGAAAAACGGCAATTCGCGTTGGGATGTCATGGATCTGGCGCGTGCATGCTACGCATTGCGGCCAGATGGCGTCGAGTGGCCGATCCGAGATGACGGGGCGCCGTCGTTCAAGCTTGAGCAACTTGCAACCGCCAATCGTCTCGAGCAGAAGCGCGCGCACGATGCACTGTCCGATGTCGAAGCCACGCTGGCGCTGGCGCGCCTGCTGCGCCGACGCCAACCGCGTCTTTACGACTGGTATTTCTCGTTGCGTGACAAGAAAGCGGCCGCCTCAAAGCTGGCGTCGGCGCTTCCCGGCATGCAACCGCTGCTGCACGTGTCGGGCCGCTACGCGCCCGCACGCGGATGCCTCGCAATGGTCGTGCCGATCGCCGAGCATCCGAATCGTGCCGGCATCTTTATCGTTGCCGATCTGGATGTCGATCCCGATGCGTGGGTCGATCTCGATCCTGCCGATCTCGGCGAACGTATGTTCACCCGGCGCGCGGACCTTCCCGAGGATGTCGAACGGCCGCCGCTCAAGGAGGTGCATGCCAACAAGTCGCCGTTTCTCGCACCAGTCGAAACGTTGCGCGACGCGGATACGCGACGTATTGCGATGGACCCGGACCGTTGCCTGCGAAATCTGGATCGTATCCGGGCCAGCATCGGACTCGTAGAACGTGTGCGGCAGACCTTTGCCGTGCGTACAAGCGACTGGACGGATCGTGACGATCCCGAGCTCGCCATCTATGCCAGTTTTCTTTCGCCTTCGGACAAGCGCCGCTGCGACAAAGTGCGCGCCACAGCGCCCCGTGAACTCGGCGGGACTGATTTCGGCTTTGACGACCCGCGTTATCCCGAATTGCTGCTTCGTTACCGAGCCCGCAACTGGCCCGACACCTTGGATACCTACGAGCTCGACAGCTGGCACGGTTTCGTGCGCGACAAATTGACACGCGACACAGCCCTAGCCGGCCTGACGCTGGAACAATACTTCAAAACCGTCGCACGTCTTCGCACCGAAACGCCGCCCGGCCCCAATCAGGCCCTACTGGACCAGCTGAAAGCCTGGGGCGAAACCGTCCGGCACGATTACGGACTGATGTAGCGCACTCCTTGGCAAACAGAACCATGCCGCACGCCTACTTCTCGCCCGCGACGTTCCACTTCCTGCGTGCGCTCGCTAGCCACAACAACCGCACGTGGTTCAAGGTGCACCAAGCGGACTACGAAACCCATGTGCGGGAACCTTTCCTGCAACTGATCGGCGACCTGCAGGCGCCACTCGCGAAAATCAGCACGCACTACCGTGCCGATCCGCGCAAGGTCGGTGGTTCCTTGTTCCGGGTCCAACGCGACACCCGTTTCAGCCACAACAAGGAACCGTACAAACCCTGGGCCGGCGCACGCCTGTTCCACGAACGCCGCCGGGAAATCGCCGCGCCTTCGTTCTATCTGCACATTGCGCCGGGCGATTGTTTCGTCGGCGGCGGCCTTTGGCACCCAGAAAACCAGACGCTTCGCAATATCCGGAACTTCATCGTCGACAACCCCGCTACATGGAAGCGCGCCTCGCGCAGCCGCCCGTTTTGCGAACACTACGAGTTCTGGGGTGAGTCATTGATCCGCGCACCCCATGGGTTCCGGTCTGATCACCCACTGCTGGCAGACTTGAAACGCAAAAGTTACGCCGCCGGCGCCGGCTTCGGCGATGCCATGGCCTGCTCGCCAAAGCTATTCCCGTTCGTGGTCGAGCATTTCAAGCGACTCGCTCCACTGGTTGATTATCTGTGCGCTGCGCAGAATCTTGAATTCTAGTAGCCACCGACGCTACCGCCACCGGTACATCCTGTGCGGGCGCTCGCGCTCACATTTATACGCGGTAGCGCGCCCCGACTGCTGTTGACCTCGCGCGAGGGCGCTGACCCTTCGCGCCGTCGCAAGCGAGTGATGCTGCACCGCAACCTTGCCGAAGCTTTCCGTCATCTATGCTCTCGTTCGCTTCACGAGTGCGGTTGGTGCAGCGGGCGCGGGGCTGCGGTTTCCCCGCCGATCCATTTCGCAATGGAGACACCCGTCATGAATCTGGGCAAGCGTTGTGTGGCCGAGTTCTTCGGTACGTTCTGGCTGGTAATGGGCGGTTGCGGCACGGCGGTCCTGGCGGCGGGATTTCCGCAACTGGGCGTGGGCTTCGCCGGCGTGGCGCTGGCGTTCGGACTGACCCTGCTGACCATTGTGCTACGCGATCGGCCACATTTCCGGCTGCCACATCAATCCAGCGGTGACCTGCGGCCTCGCGGCGGGCGGACGGTTCCCGGCCAAAGAAGTTATTCCATACGTTGTGGCGCAGGTAATCGGCGCGATACTCGCCGCCTGTGTCCTGTATGTGATTGCATCGGGCAAGCCCGGTTTTGACGCCAGCGCGAGCGGTTTCGCGTCAAACGGATTCGGAGCGCATTCACCGGGCAGTTATTCAATGGGTGCCGCAGCGCTGTGCGAACTGGTGATGACCGGTTTCTTTATCTTCATCATCATGGGCGCGACCCACAAGAGTGCGCCCGTGGGTTTCGCCGGCATCACCATTGGGCTTGCGCTGACGCTGATCCACCTGATCAGTATCCCGGTTACCAATACCTCGGTGAACCCTGCGCGTTCGACCGGCGTGGCGCTGTTCCAGGGTGGCTGGACCATTCACCAATTATGGTTCTTCTGGGTCATGCCGATCATCGGCGGTGTGATCGGCGGACTGGTTTATCGTTACCTGTGGAGCGAGCAGGCCGCGCGGCCTGACATCAAGGGCGACATGGCTTGAGCCTCGTATCACGCCTCAGCGAGGGGGAAAAGAAGCACGTCGCGGATGTCGCCGGCACCGAGCATCGTCATCAGTAGGCGGTCGATGCCAAGCGCCACACCGGCGCAATCGGGCAACGTGTCTAGCACTGCAAGCAGGTTCTCATCGAGTGGCAACTCACGCTGTCCACGCCCGAGCCGGCGCGCATTGTCATGCTCGAAGCGTGCGCGTTGTTCGATCGCGTCATTCAGTTCGTGGTAGCCGTTGGCGAGTTCGTGCTGTCCGAGATACAACTCAAACCGCTCCGCGACGGACGGATTGCCGTGCCGAATACGCGCCAGCGAACATTGCGAAGCCGGAAAGTCATACACGATCATGATGGCGTCGTCGGCCAGCGCTGGTTGCAGGCGGTGGGTAACCAGCAAATCCAGCCAATCGTCGCGCTCGAGCCCTTCGGGGTCGATGCGGAAATCAGCGAGCGGCGTGCGCAAGGTCGCGTTGTCGGCCATGAATGGA
The DNA here is from genome assembly GCA_050737995.1 of Rhodanobacteraceae bacterium. Taxonomy (GTDB): domain Bacteria; phylum Pseudomonadota; class Gammaproteobacteria; order Xanthomonadales; family Rhodanobacteraceae; genus 66-474. The sequence goes on along the minus strand of JBOHYR010000046.1, from coordinate 13,430 downwards.
TCGAACCCCAGGCCGTCGCGGAACCAGTTGCGATAACTCGTCGTCGCCACAGCGGCATCGCGATGCGTCAGCGTCAGCGCGGTGCGTACCAATTGCGCAGCCTCGAGCGCCAGACGGCGATGATCGAAACCGACGCGGTACCACTCCAGCATCGTGAATTCCGGGTTGTGCGAACGCCCCGCTTCGCCATTGCGGAACACCCGGCCGAGTTCGTAGCAATCGCCGAAACCTGATGCCAACAAGCGCTTCAACGGGTATTCCGGCGAGGTGCGCAGGAAGCGTTCGCGTGCGCTGGCATTTATCGGGCCGCAGAATGTCGTCGAAAACCCCTCGATGTTCGGCTCGGTATTGCCGGCTGCCGAAAGGATCGGCGTCTCGACTTCCGTGACGCCGCGTTGCGCGAAAAAATCGCGTATCAACGCGTACAGAAGAGCGCGCACGCGCAGCGCGTCGAAGCATCCACGTGGATCAACCGCCATGGGATTTCAGGAGCGCGAGCAATTTGTCCTCGTCCCAGACCTCGACACTGAGTGATTCGGCCTTGCCAAGCTTGGACCCGGACGCCTCCCCCGCAACGACGAAGCTGGTTTTCTTCGACACCGAACCCGAGACCTTCGCACCCAGCGCCTCCAGCCTGCTCTTCGCTTCATCACGCGTGAGCGACGGCAGCGTTCCAGTCAGCACCACCGTTTGCCCGGCCAGCGGCCCTTCTGCATTGCGCTGTGGCGCAGACTCCTTCCAGTGCACACCGGCCTCGCGCAAGGCCCTGATTGCATCGCGGTTGCGCGTTTCAGTGAAAAATGCAGTGATATGTGCCGCCATGATCGGACCAACATCGTTGACCGCGGTGAGTTCCGCTTCGCCCGCGTGCATCAACGCATCCAGCGAGCCAAAATGTCGTGCCAGTGTCTTCGCGGTGGTCTCGCCCACCTCGGATATTCCCAACGCAAACAGGAATCGTTCGAGCGTGGTGGCCTTGCTGGCGTCAATTGCCTCGATCAGGTTTTCCGCCCACTTCGTGGCGGTCTTGCCTTTTTTCGCGGTTTCTGGTGTCGTGCCGTCCCGTTCGTTCGCACGACGTTTCATTTCAAGGAAATCGTCAAGCCGCAGCTTGTACAGATCGGCGATGGACTGCACATAATCGAATGCAATCAGATCCTCGATGTAGCGCTCGCCCAGCCCGTCGATGTCCATCGCCCGACGCGAGGCGAAGTGGTGGATCGCCTCGCGCCGTTGTGCGGCGCAGACCAAGCCGCCGGTACAGCGCGCTGCAGCCTCCCCTTCCTCGCGTTCGATCGCGGAACCGCAAATCGGACAGTGCGGAGGCATCTTCCACGGGCGCGTGTGCGGCGGACGGCGATCGAGAATCACCCGCACCACTTCCGGGATCACGTCGCCTGCACGCCGCACGATCACGCTGTCGCCGACGCGCACGTCGAGGCGCGCCACCTGATCCGCATTGTGCAACGTGGCATTGGTGACGGTGACGCCGGCTACCTGGACTGGCTTCAGGCGCGCGACCGGTGTGGCTGCACCTGTTCGGCCGATCTGGATGTCGATGGCTTCAACGACGGTGGTTTGCTCTTCGGCCGGAAATTTGTGCGCGAGGGCCCAGCGCGGCGCGCGCGCGACGAAACCGAGTTCGCGCTGCTGGTCGTAGCGATCGACTTTGTAGACCACACCATCGATGCCATAAGGCAATTTTTCGCGCTGCGCACCGATTCTGCGGAAATAATCGAGACAACCATCGACGCCACGGGCCAATTCGTTCTGAGGGCAAGTCGGGAAACCCCATTCGCGCAATTTCGCCATCGCCGCACTGTGACGGTCGGCGATCACGGCGTCCGGATCGGGCGGCAAGTTCACGCCATAGGCGTAGAACGCGAGCGGTCGCCGCGCAGTGACGCGTGGATCGAGTTGCCGAAGCGAGCCTGCCGCGCCGTTGCGCGGATTGGCGAGCGGTTTGCCACCCTCGTGCAACATGCGTGCGTTGTATTGCTCGAAGCCGGCCTTGGGCATGAATACTTCGCCGCGCACTTCCAACAAGCGTGGCCAGCCCTTGCGAAGCAATCTCAGCGGTATTGCCTTCACCGTACGCAGGTTGGCCGTGACATCTTCGCCGGCGGTCCCATCGCCACGGGTCGCACCTTGCACGAATGCACCATCTTCATAGCTCAAGCTGATTGCGAGACCATCCAGTTTCGGTTCGACAGAGAACTCGGGTTCTGCAACGCCCAGCCCCTGTGCCACCCGGCGCGCGAAATCGCGCACCTCGTGGTCCGGATCGACGCCCTCGGGCGGGTCAGAGTCGGTGAACGCATTGGCGAGCGACAGCATCGGAATCGCGTGACGGACTTCCGCGAAACCGGTTGCGGGTTTGGCGCCGACGCGACGCGTCGGCGAATCCGGCGTCGCGAATCGAGGATGCGTGCCCTCCAGCGCTTCCAATTCGCGCATCAGCTTGTCGTACTCGGAATCCGGGATGGCCGGGTCGTCGAGCACGTAATAGCGATGGTTGGCATCCTCGATTGCGGTGCGCAGCTCCGCAATACGTCGTTTCGCGTTGCTGTCGTCCTGTCGCATGGGTGCGTTTCGAGGGTGCCTGGGGTGCGGTCGTCTCGGTGCAATTGTAACCATGCGCCCATTCGGAGCCGCCGGAGAGTCGCTTTCTGCGGCGGTTTGGTGTTACGAAAGGTCAAGGAAAGGTCGCGAGAGCATCATTGGTTTCGGGTGAGGTGCGGTCCCTTTTTGTAGTGATCAGGTTCGGGCAACCCTCGTGCCGCTGCCTGCTCAGTTCCCCTCATCCGCGTATCCGGCCTGCGTCGAACCCCTCCCCGGTGGCGCAGGCCGGACACGCTGTTTCTTCTTCGCAGACATGGTCCGGGCACTTCGACGCGCGGCGGTTTGCTTTCGTCGCTGATTCGCACCCGATTGCAAGGTTTTGCCAGCCACGCCGCAAGTAGAATGGCCGCTTGCGCGCAGCCCGCCGCGTCCGAAGCCTGTCCGAGTCGATGCCCGAAGCCGCCAGTCCCCCCGACAACCTGCGCCGCATGCGCGGGCTGATCTGGCTGGTCGCGGCAGCCTTCTTCATGCAGACACTCGACTCGACCATCGTCAACACGGCGGTGCCGAGCATCGCGCACGCACTGGCCGTGCGCCCGATCGACCTCAAGACCGCGCTGACCAGTTACGTGCTGACGCTGGCGATCTGCATCCCGGCCAGCGCGTGGCTGTCAGACCGTTTCGGTACACGCCGGATATTCGCAGCATCCATCCTGATCTTTACCGCGGGCTCGCTCGCCTGTGGCATCTCACAAAGTCTGCCGCAACTGATTGCCGCGCGCGTCTTGCAGGGCATCGGCGGTGCGCTGCTGATGCCGGTCGGGCGCTACGTGCTGGTGCGCGCGTTCGGCCCCAAGGACTTCGTCGCGGCAATGAGTGCGGCTGGCATTCCCGGGCTGCTCGGGCCGGTTCTCGGCCCGCTTCTGGGTGGCGTGCTGTCGCAATACGCATCGTGGCGCCTGATCTTCCTGGTAAATGTGCCGGTCGGCCTGGTCGGGCTGTGGCTCAACCGCAGCCAGATGCCCGACTTTCGTGGCGAACGACGCCCGTTCGACTGGTTCGGTTTCGCCCTGTTCGCGCTCGCATCCGGCATGTTGCTGACAGCGGCGGAAATCGGTGGCGACGGTGACTACCGCAATGCCGGCATCGCCGCACTGATGGGGTTTTTCTGCGCGTTCGGCTATTGGCGTTACGGGCGCAGGGCCCGACACCCGGTCGCAGATCTGACCTTGCTGAAGGTCCGCAGCTTTTCCATCGCGGTCGGCGGAGGAATGTGCACGCGGCTCGGCACGGCAGGCCTCTCGTTCCTGCTGATGCTGTTCCTGCAAGTCGGTTGCGGCTGGACCCCTACCGAGGCGGGATTGATGATCATCCCGCAAGCGGTGGCGATGGTGCTCATGAAACTGCTGATCGATCGCATTTTGAAACGCTACGGCTATCGCCACACGTTGTTCGTGAACACCGGCCTCGCGACCTTGCTGCTCGCCAGCTTCGCGTTGCTGGATGCGACAACGCCCTGGTGGGCGATCGCGATCCTGATGTTCATCTATGGATTCGTGATGTCGCTGCAATACACTTCGATGAACACCCTGGCCTTCGTGGACCTTCCGCCCGAACGCGCGGCGCAGGCATCGTCGCTGACGTCCGCTGCGCAATACCTGGTGATCAGTTTCGGCATTGCGTTGTCGTCGTGGCTGCTCGCGGTGTTCCTCGACAACCGCCATCACGACCCCGCGGCTTATGTTCATGGCTTCCGCATCGCGGTACTGGTGATGGCCGCACTACCGCTGGTCGCGACGTACGTCTTCACGCGTCTGCGCCATGACCGCCCTGTGCGGCGGGCTATCGAAACCCCGGAGACCGCGACCGTGGACATTGGCGGGACGGACGGCTGACTTTCCGGGTACCCGCGTTTTCGGATCGGCCAGACTCGCTGCTACGCTTGGTTACCGCAAGCAAAGCGATTGCAGGGATCCCCCGATGCTCGCCATGTCAAGCCCGTCGGCCGTGACCGCAGCCGCAGCGACCACAACAGGTGCCGACGTGAATTTCCACCTGACCACGCAACCGGTAGGTTGGCTGGTGCTGGTGTTGTTCGTTCTGGCTTACGTTGCGGTGGTCATGGAAGAGCGCATCCAGATCGCCAAGTCCAAGCCGGTGATGCTGGCCGCCGGGTTGATCTGGGGCACGCTCGCATGGTGGACCAACCTGCCCGGGGACGTCGATTCTGCCGCACGCGCTGCATTCGAGTCGATGTTCCTCGAATACTCGGAGATCTTCTTCTTCCTGGTGGTTGCGATGACCTACGTCACCGCGATGGCCGAACGCGGGGTATTCGAGGCCCTCCGTGCGCAACTGCTGAAACGCAATTTCAGTTACCGGCAACTGTTCTGGATCACCGGTGTGCTGGCATTCCTGTTGTCGCCAGTGCTGGACAATCTGACCACCGCGCTGGTGATGTCGGCGGTGGTGTTGGCGGTAGGCGCAGGAAACGCGCGCTTCATCACGCTCGCCATGATCAATCTGGTCGTGGCCGCGAACGCCGGCGGCGCATGGAGCGCGTTCGGTGACATCACCACTTTGATGGTTTGGCAGGCGCACAAGGTCGACTTCCTGGAGTTTTTCGCTATCTTCCTGCCGTCACTGGTCAACTGGCTGATACCGGCACTGGCGATGTTTTTCGCGTTGCCGAAGGGCCGCCCCGCTGCGCCGGAAGCCTATGGCTCGATGAAACGCGGTGGCATCAGCATCTGCATCACGTTCGCGATCACCATCGTGATCACCGTGCTCGGCAAGCAGTGGCTCCACATGCCGGCCGCCTACGGCATGCTTACGGGCTTGGCGCTACTCAACCTGCTCGCGTCACGCATCGATTACGAACAGCGCCGCTATGCGATCGCCCAAGGCAAGGAGCCGCGTGAGCATGGCTATTCGATCTTCAAGATCATTGCCAACGCGGAATGGGACACGCTGCTGTTCTTCTACGGCGTTTTCGGGTGCGTCGGCGGTCTTGCCGCGGCGGGGTACCTGCAACTTGCCTCAGTACATTTGTACGGCGGTCTGGGATTCACTCTCGCCAATTCGCTGATGGGCGTACTTTCGGCTGTGGTCGACAATATCCCGATCATGTTCGCGGTGTTGAAGATGAACCCGCCGATGGATCACGGTCAGTGGCTGTTGATCACCCTGACCGCTGGCGTCGGGGGCAGCCTGCTGTCGGTAGGCTCGGCCGCGGGGGTGGCGCTGATGGGCGCCTCGCGCGGGATGTACACCTTCGCCTCGCACCTGCGTTGGACCTGGGCAATCGGCCTCGGGTTCGTGGCCAGCATCCTCGTGCACATGTGGCTCAACGCGCACCACTTCAGCGGCGTACCGATTCCGCACTGAAAAAAGCTGCCCCGTCAGCTACCGCCATGTGTTGACGCGCTTGGGTGAAGACACGCGACCAGATCGTCCACAAAGCCATCCGGCAAATCCGCTGACACCGGCACGGCCCACCATGATGGCTTGGCGAAACCGCGACACTTGATCGCGTCTTTCTCCGTCATCAGCACCGGCGCTTCGTCGCAGAATTCCAGATCCCGTGCGGCAAAACGCCGGTGGTCAGGGAACAGATGCTCGGTGACTTCGATACCGTACGCGCGCAGAGAATCGAAAAATCGTCGCGGATTGCCGATGCCTGCGACGGCATGCACGCGCTGCCCGGAGAATGCGTCCAGCGGTTTCCGCACTGACTGATCGGCGACGCCGACCGCATCGGCGAGCAACAGGCGCATCGGCACCTCATCGGTGCCGGGCGCGCCTCCGTTGCAGACGACCAAGTCAACATCGTGCAGGCGCGAAACGGGTTCGCGCAGCGGACCCGCCGGCAGAAGGATTCCGTTGCCGAAACGGCGCTCGCCGTCCACTACGCATATCTCGACATCGCGTCCCAACGCGTAATGCTGGAGGCCATCGTCAGCGACGATCACATCCACGCCGGCATCAATCAGCAGGCGAGAAGCAGCAACCCGATCCGCGCCGACCGCAACCGGCACGCCGGTACGGTTGTGAATGAGCGCAGGTTCGTCACCGACCCAGGCTGGATCCGGGCGTGCTTCGAGCAACTGCGGCTCATCGACTTTGCCACCGTAGCCGCGGCTGACCGCCCCGGGATTGAAACCGTGTTCGCGCAAGCCCTCCACCAGTGCGATCACCAGCGGCGTCTTTCCGGCGCCACCGGCGACGATGTTGCCGACCACGATCACCGGGACTGGCAGGCGCACGCTGCGCAACCAGCCGCGCCGATACATCCGTCGCCGCATGCCGGTCACCCATCCGTACAACGTCGCCAACGGCAGCATCCACCATGCAGGCGATGCAGACGGGGCATACCAACGGCGTTGCAGGTCGTCCCCGAGGCTCAACGCTGCGCTCCTGGTCAGGCCGGCACCGTGGCCGGCTCATGGAATTGGAGATGGTAGAGCGAGGCATACTTGCCACCTCGTGCCAGCAATTCGTTGTGCGTGCCCTGCTCGACGATGCGGCCGGCATCAAGCACCACGATCTGGTTGGCGTGTTCGACCGTGGAAAGCCGGTGCGCGATCACCAGTGTGGTGCGGTTTTTCATCAGCCTCGACAACGCATCCTGGATCAGCCGCTCTGATTCGGTATCCAGCGCACTCGTCGCCTCGTCCAGCACCAGAATCGGCGCGTTCTTGAGTAGTGCGCGGGCCACCGCGATGCGCTGGCGCTCGCCGCCGGAAAGCAGCGCGCCGCCCTCGCCCACGCGGCTGTGGATGCCGTCGGGCAATTCGCGGATGAAGACCAGGGCGTTGGCGGCTTCCGCGACCTCGAGGATGGTCTTCTCGTCGGTGTCGGCGAGCTCGCCATAAGCGATATTTCGCGCGATCGTGTCGTCGAACAGCACGATATCCTGACCGACCCACGCGATCTGCCGGCGCAGGCTGGCCAACGAATAGTCGTCCAGGGGACGCCCATCCAGGAGGATCCGCCCCGCGGTCGGCTCGTAGAAGCGCGGAATCAGGTGGGCGATGCTGCTCTTGCCGCTGCCTGACCTGCCAACCAGCGCGGTTACAGCGCCGGAGGGACAACGCATCGAAACGCCGCGCAGCGCCTCGATCTGGGCGCCTGGATAAGTCAGGCGCACCTCGCGGAACTCGAATTCGCCGCGGCATACTTTCAATTCCACACCACCGGTGTCGCGCTCGGGCGTCGCATCCAGTATCTGGAACAATTCGTTCGCGGCAGCGAGCCCCCGCTGGATATTGGATTGGACGGTGGTCAGGCGCTTCAACGAGGGCAGGATGCCGGCCATGCACATGAACACCCGCATGAACGAACCGGCGGTCAGGCCGTGACCCATCATGAACGGCCGAGTCGCGATCCATACAATCAGCGCCAGCGCGATGGCCGCGGCGAGTTGCACGAAGGCGGTGGACAGGCCATTGGTCGCGGCAACCTTGACGTTGAGCTTGCGCGCGCGGTCGGTGACTTCGTTGAACCGTCCCGATTCGTAACGCTGCCCACCGAACACTTTCACTTCACGATGCGCGCCGACCACCTCCTCGACAACGCCGGTTACGCGCCCGACCACACCCTGGATGGTCACGTTGATGCGACGGTAACGCCGGCTGACGTAGGTGACCAGCACGCCGACCAATGGCACCATTACAAGCAGCGCCAGCGTCAAGATCCAGCTCGTCCACACCATCAGGGCCACCAACCCGATTACGGTCAGGCCGTCGACGATCGCGGTCTTGGCAGAATCGGTGGTGGCCTGTGCAACTTGTTCCGAGGTGTAGGTAATGCGGGATATCTGCTGGCCCGACGATTCGCCGTCGAAAAACGCGGCCGGCATCCGCAGGTATTGATCGAAAATCCGTCGGCGCATGTCTTGCACCACGCCCCGACCGATGTAGGCGCTTCCGTAGCTTTCGATGTACACCGCGATGCTGCGTACGAAAAAGATGCTGACGATGATGATCGGCATCCAGAAAATCACGTGCGGATCGCGGTCCACAAACAGCTTGTCGATGAGCGGTTTGACCTCCTTCGCGAACAGGGTCATGCAAGCTGCATCGGCCACCATTGCCAGCACGGTGATGATCACCAGCGCGCGATACGGTCGCAGCAAACCCAGCAAACGCCGATAGATCACGGCGTCAGAATCAGTTAGCGTGGCCGTGTCATTCACCGTTGAAGGATCCCGTCGCCGGCGCGGTGGCGATGGATAGATGGGTAAATCCGAGCCGCCCCAGCGCATCCATCGCCGTCACCACGGCCTGATGCGGCGTCTGTCCATCCGCGCGCAACAGTACCGGACGCTCGCGGTCGCTGCCTGCCACGGCCTGGATCGCACGCTGGAGCGTGGCCTCGTCGTCGCCCAGCACGCGATTGTTGCCTACGAAAAAATGCCCTCCCCTGTCGATCACGACCACCAGCGTGTCGTTGACCGGCGCGCTCGCCTGATCACTGGCCTGGGGCAGCGACACTTTCAGGCGCCCCTGCTGGACGAACGTCGTGGTCAGCACGAAAAACATCAACAAGGTCAGCAGCACGTCGATCAGGCTGACGACGTTGATCTCGAATTCATCGGTACGGCTGCTGCCGATGCGCATCGTGGCACCCGTCAGCTCGCGACGCGCGCGGTTCGCGCAGACGAGGCTGCCGCGGCAGGTGCGCGCGTCTCGACCGGCGTTGGGCGTGTCACGGACAACTCGTCCAGCAGAGCGGTTGCCTGTTTTTCCATCTGCACCACGTACCCCTGCACGCGTGAACGGAAATACCGGTGCAGCACGTAGGCGGGAATCGCGACCACCAGACCCGAAGCGGTGCAGACCAGCGCCTCGCCTATTCCACCCGCCATCTTCATCGGATCACCCACGCCCGACACCATGACCGCCAGGAACATCCGGATCAAGCCGAACACGGTGCCAAGCAGACCCAGCAAGGGCCCGATCAGGGCGATGGTGCCCAGCGTGTTGAGGTAACGTTCGAGCCCATGCACGACATGCCGGCCGGTATCCTCGATGCGCTCCTTGATCTCTGCTCGAGAACGGTTGCGCACCTCCAGCGCGCTCGCCAGCAGCTCGCCCAGTGGCGAATTTTCGAGCAACGACTGGATATGCGACGCGGTCAGCTGTTGCGAATGTGCCCAACTGCGCACCTGCTCGCCCAGCCCCGGTGGCAGTACGGCGTCCCGGCGCAACGTCCAGAACCGCTCGAGGACGATCGCAAGACCGACCGCCGAGCAAACCAGGATGGGCACCATGCCCCAGCCGCCCGCCTTCAGGATTTCGAACACACGTCACTCCACAACCGTTACCGTCCGCGCCGGATCATACCAGTGCCGCCTCCCGCATCAGCGTGATGCTGTCAGCGTAATCGGGCCTCTTTCACGCCAGTACCGATTTTGGGCCGTGCGCTCTTCCGACAGGATGCGCGGCGCTTCGTCGGCAGGAAATGCCACACGCACCGCTCCGGTCGCGGGGGTATTCAGGAGCTGGATGCCGAGTGCGCGGTAGCGCGCGACGATGGCCGGCGACGGATGGTGGAACCGTCCAGATACCCGTTAGACGCAATCGCAAGACGCGGCTGCAGCGCCTCGAGATAGGTGCGGCTGGATGAAGTCTTGCTGCCATGATGGGGCGCAATCAGTACCAGCGGGGGGCCTGCGGGGATGGCCGCGGCGATTTCGGGTTCGACCCTCGCCGAGGTGTCCGCAGGCAGCAACAAGCGTCCACCGCTACCGCTGACCAGCAGTACGCAGCTCGCGTCGTTGTCGTGCGTCGCCGTGACGGGCACGTGTGGATGCACGATCCGGAAGTCCACGCCATCCCATTGCCAATGCCGGCCCGCGTGGCATTGCCGCATCGGCACCGGGCCACGCGCCAGTTCACCACCCGATACCGGCGTGCCCGGATACGCGGCCAGTACCGACACCGCGCCACCCGCGTGGTCATTGCCGTGGCTGATGATCAGTTTGTCCAGGTGCGTGACGCCGAGCGCGCAAAGTCGGCACGACCGCCGCAGCGCCGAGATCGAATCCGGATGGATAGCGCGCGCCGGTATCGAACAGCAACGAGTGCCCGCGCGTGTGCACCAGCACCGAAAGGCCCTGCCCCACGTCGATCACGGTGGCCCGAAACGCGCCCGTGGCCGGCAACGTGCTATGCGACCAGCATAGGGGCAGCAACAACAGCACACCGAGGATGCGCGCCGGCACTCCGCGCGGGGCCAGCAGCCATACGGCACCGATACAGGCGAGCACGAAAGCGACCAGCGAAGCCTGCGGCAGGTACTGCATCGCCGGCTTCCACGCCGCGAGATGGACCAGCAGCCACCACAACGCGTCGACCAGATGCGCGCAGAGGTGCAGCATTATCCGCCCGGCTGCGGGCCATGCGAACAACAGCGCACACGCCATCAGGTCGATGGGTACGATCACGAAGCTCACGAATGGCACCGCGACGAGGTTGGCGAGCGGGCCTACCAGCGAGGCTTGGCCGAAAAACCAAACCGTCAGCGGCAGCAAGGCTACGGTCATCAGCAGCGGCGCGAGGCCGATCTCCTTCAGGTGCCCGCGCCAACCGGAGTCCCGCGCCAGCGTCCACGCCCGCAACGCCACCCCTGCGAACGACAGCCGGAACCCGGCCGACAGCACCGACAATGGATCGACGACGAGAATGGCTGCCAGCGCCAGCCCGAAGCCCTCGCCGAAACCACCGCCACGACGCAGCAGCCGCCATCCCGCGACGACCGCGATCATCAACAAAGTGCGTGTGGTCGGCAATCCGAACCCTGCCAGGGCGCCGTAGGCAAACGCGGCAGGAAACGCGATCGCGGCCTCGGCCATGGGTCGTGCCAGTCGCAAAGCAAAGGCCGGAAACAGCCACCACAGCATGCGCACCAGCAAGGCGCCGAACACCGCGGCAAGCCCGACAGGGAAACCGGAAAGCAATCAAATGGCTGATACCCGTCGCGCGCACCACTTGCCAATCATGTTCGTCGAGCGCGCGCTCGTCGCCGACGCTCAGCGCACGCAGCAGCCGAGCGGCATGCGCGTCATTCGGCAACGCGGCGTTGATCGCGTAGCCGACCCGGGCGCGTACGCCATCGACACATGTGCCGTCATCGAGCATCGCGTTGGCGGGGTCCTCGCGGACGTAACCGGAGGCAATGATGCCCTTCTGCAGCGCCGACCTCTCGAAATCGAGACCCCCCGGATTGATCATTCCGTGCGGCCGTTTCATCCGTACCCGCAGCCGCCACTTCGTGCACGGAGCAATGGCCGGCGACGCATGTCTGCGCGTCGCGTACCAGGACAGGTGTACGTGACCGTGCACTGGCACAGCCTTACTCTGAAAGCGCGCATTCGCGATCTCGAAGTCGAAACGAGTCGAGTCATCCTGTACCTCAGGCAAATTGGTCACCGTTCCGGTAACGAGGATGTCCTGCTTTTCGAGTGCGTGCTGAAGACGCGCGTTCAGCGCGAGATCCGAGCGCCACGCGGTCCATTAGAAGGCAGCCAGCAGGACAGGCAAGCACCAAAGCCATCCGGAGAGGCGCCAGCGCAGACAGACTGCGAGTCCCGCGAGGGCGACGCAGCCCAGCGCTATGTCGAGCCAATGGGACGGCAGTGTGGGCAACGCCTGCACCAAGACGGCACCCGCGAGAACCGCCAGTGCGCCGGTCAGGATACCTGGCGTGGTCTTGTCGGCGCGGCATTCCCTGCGCGCGGTCATCGTATCGTCAGCCGTCGTGCGGCAACGGATGAAGTGCGCCGCCGGTCAATTCCAGCACCCGGTCCAGACGCCGGGCGAGATTGCGATCGTGGGTGACCAGTACGATGCTGGTACCGATTTCCCGGTTCAATTCCAGCATCAGCTCGTACAGCGCACCGGCATTCTGCTCGTCGAGGTTCCCGGTGGGCTCGTCGGCCAGCACGCAAGCCGGACGCGTCACCAATGCGCGCGCCATCGCGCAGCGCTGACGTTCGCCGCCAGATAGCTCACTTGGCTTGTGTTCGAGGCGGTGGCCGAGCCCGACTCTTTCCAGCAACGCCTTCGCCTGCCCGCTCGCATCGCTGATCGGGTTGCCGCGGATGAGGAGCGGCATTGCCACGTTTTCAAGCGCCGTGAACTCGGGCAGCAGATGGTGGAACTGGTACACGAAACCCAGCGAGCGATTGCGCACCCGCCCACGCTCGGCATCGGGCAACTTCGACAATTCCCGGCCTTCAAGTTCGACCACACCTTTTGTCGGCGTATCCAGACCGCCGACAACGTGCAGCAGCGTGCTCTTGCCGGACCCCGACGCTCCAACGATCGCCAGCGTTTCACCCCGTGCCAAATCGAAATTGACGTCAATCAATACTTCGGCGCGCAGCTTGCCCTCTTGATAGGTTTTGGCGATGTGGCTCGCAAGCAGCACGCAGTCCGTACGCGGCGCGGAATTTTCCGCCATTGCTGAGGAGCTATTCATAGCGAAGGGCCTGCGCCGGCTCGGTCCGTGACGCTCGCCACGCGGGATAGACGGTCGCCAGCAGCGAGAACACGAACGCCATGCCGGTGATCCAGCCGACGCTGCTCCACTCCAGCTTGCTGGGCACATTGTTGATGTAATACACCGACTCGGGAAGAAACACGTATCCGGTGATGTTCTGGATCCAGTCCACGATCGCCGGCAGGTTGATGGCCAGCGCCACGCCGCACACCACCCCGACCACGATGCCCATGATCCCGATCAGCATGCCCTGGATCATGAACACGCCCATGATGCTGCGCGGGGTCGCGCCCAGCGTACGCAGGATCGCGATGTCCGATTGCTTGTCGGTGACCAGCATCACCAGCGACGACACCAGGTTG
>JBOHYR010000045.1:0-15586 GCA_050737995.1 Rhodanobacteraceae bacterium | reverse complement strand
GGAATGTAGTTGTGGCGCAGCAGCAGGCACAGCGCGCCACGGTCCACGCGTGCTTCGAAACCCGGCAACGCGGCGATCGCCTTCAACTCGGAGCCGAACGCGAACATCGATCCCGCCCAGCCATAGTAGAGCGGCTTGATGCCGAGGCGGTCTCGCACCAGCGTCAACGCGCGCGTCTCGCGATCCCATAATGCGAAAGCAAACATGCCGATGAATCGCTGCACGGCGCCCTCGAGTCCCCACCGCTCGATCGCAGCCAGCATCACTTCGGTGTCGGAGTGCCCGCGGAAGCGCGCACCGGATGCTTCCAGCTCCGGACGCAGGCGACGATGGTTGTACACCTCGCCGTTGAACACCATCGCGTAGCGGCCACTGGCGGACAGCATCGGTTGGCGTCCTTCCGGCGACAAGTCGATCACCGACAAACGCCGATGCCCCAGCCACACGCCCGCGTTGGCATCGCGCCAGGTGCCCGCGTCGTCCGGACCACGATGGCGGATCGCGCGTGTCATGCCGTCCGCGGCGGCAATGCCGCGATCCGCATCGAGGTGCCGGGTCACATCCCAGAATCCGGCAATACCGCACATGGACAACTCCGTTCAACAAGTCCGTGCGCACTACTGCACGATGATCTTCCTACGATGATCCCGCCTTGCTGAACAGCCGCCTGCGTGCGCCGACGCCGTTCGGCAACGCGTCAGATGCAAGGCGGTACGCTCCCGGGGCGATTTGCTTCATCGCATCGTCAGCGATGCATCGCGTCCTCTCCACTCGGCGCCGCGCGCCGTGCGAGCGCGATCCTGAACGCGTCCCAAGGACCAAGGAATGCCACAACCCATGGCCGAACGGAACGTCGGGCGCACCGGATCCACGATCGACAGGCCCATCTTCATCGTCGGTGCGGGCCGCAGCGGCTCGACCGTGTTCCATCGCATGTTCTGCGAACACCCTAACGTCGCGTGGCAGTCACCGCTGTGTGACAGGTTTCCGGCGCATCCCGGCTTCAACCGGACATTGCTGCGCGTTGCGCGTTGGCCGTGGCTCGGGACATTCCTGACGGGCTATCTGCGCCCCGGCGAGCGCTACCGGTTCTGGGATCATTACTGTCGCGGCTTTCCGCGGCCATGCAGGGATCTGTTGGGCTCCGACGTCACGCCCGAACACCGGAGGAAGATCCCGCCCGCCCTCGCACAACTCGCCACACCCAGCCGACGCCGCGTGTTGATCAAGATCACCGGATGGCCACGCATCGGATTCCTGCGCGAATTGTTTCCGCATGCAAAGTTCATCCACGTTTATCGCGACGGCCGATCCGTCGCCAGTTCGCTGCTCGCGGTGCCGTTCTGGCGCGGATGGGAAGGGCCGCCGCAATGGGGTTTCGGCGAGCTCGATCCACTGCAGCTGGCCGAATGGGAACACCACGGACGATCGTTCGTCGCGTTGGCCGGCATCCAGTGGAAGCTGCTGATGCTGGCGATGGACAAGGCCGCGATGAATGTCCCCGCAACCGACCTCATGCACGTGCGTTACGAAGACTTCATCGGCGACCCGGTAACCACGTTCAGGAATGTGGCGGAATTCTGCGAGCTGGCCTGGTCGGCGCCATTCGAAACTTCGATCAGACGAAAACGGCTGAAAACCGCCAACGAAAAATGGCGCGACCACCTGACCGTCGAGCAACAAGCGTTGCTCGAGGACGTGCTCGCCGAAATCCTGCAGCGTTATGGCTATTCGCCGCGGCGCTGAACGGCTGCTGTGCACAGGCTTGCGCGGCGCTGAACATGAATGCGCGATCGCTTTACGCGACACCACATGGGGAGTAATACGGATCTGCCGCCATGCACGGAATCGCCACATGAATGCGCACGCAAAGGAACGTAATCGCCAGCGATTGATTTGGAGTTGCTGTGCATCATTCCTCGTGTGCACTTTTTCGGTGGCTCCCGCGTGGTCCGCGTGTCCGAAGCTCCTGATGACTGCGGGCTTGAATATCCACAAGCAGACGAATCCACAGCAGGCCGCGTATTGGGGCGAGACGGTCGGCGTGCAGGGCTTCATGGTCAATTACATCGTGACCGATTGGCAGACGGATGTTGGCACCGACCCGGACAGTGGCACGTGGAAATTGCTGCGCAGGTTCCAGTCGATCTATTCAAAACACGGCGTCACCGACAACTTCATCAAGATCGGGCTTTATCGGGGACACGATTGGGGCGATGCCAAGGCTAACCGGAAGGCAACCCAGAACCTCGCGCACGCCGCAGCGCTCGCGCGCTATGCTGGCCTGAAAGGCTTGGCGCTGGATCTGGAACCGTACAAACCCACCTGGGGCGGTTCGGCGGGAGGCCCGGAGCTCGCAAAACGCGTCGAGATGGAAGGTCGCAAGATGGGACAGGCGATGCACGCTGCCTACCCCGGCATGACCTTGTTCGTGCTCCCGGACGTGCTGCGGGAGGTCGAGGACGAAAAGAAATCTTCGGGTGAAGCGCGTTATCTGCTTTCGGCCCCGTTCGTGCGCGGCCTGCTTTCGATTCCATGGAAGCATGTGGTGATCGGCACCGAATTCACCTACAGCGCGCATGCGGAGCGGATCCCACTGTTCATGCGGCAGGCCGCGGCGCGTTACCGCGACACGCCGGGCACGAGCGATGCACTGAAGGCCAACTTCAGCATCGCTCCGGGTTTGTGGCCGCTGGGTCCGACGGCCAAGAACAAGTCCGCGCGCTTCAGTCCCGCGGAATTCAAGCAACGCCTGCAGGTGGCGTTTGACACATCGAAACAGTACGTGTGGATTTACGGATCCAGCAGCGCGTGGCAGAAGGACGGGCCGTTCGGGCCGGTGCCTGGGCCGGTCGCGACCAGCTTCCAGCAATTCCTGGACGCAATCCACCAAGTTCGCGCGAACTGCAGCGCGCCGCACTCATCGGCGGCGCACGCAACACCGCGCGGCACGAAGTGACGCGACCGACATGCAGAAAGTCATCCTCTTCGCCAATACCGACTGGTATCTCTTCAATTTCCGGCGATCACTCGCGCTGGCGTTGCAGGCCGAAGGCTATGACGTGCTGCTGCTGTCGCCTTCCGGCGAATACGGTCCGCGCCTGCGCGCCTTGGGTCTGCGCTGGCAACCCTTGACCATGAATCGGCGCAGCGTAAACCCGTTGCGCGAGACGGCACTCCTTGTGCGCGTGGCCGCGCTGCTGCGCCACGAGCGGCCGGCACTGCTGCATAACTTCACGATCAAGAGCGCCGTGTACGGATCGCTCGCCGCGCGTATGGCCCGCGTGCCTGCGCGCATCAATGCGGTAGACGGGTTGGGCTATGTCTTCGCGAGCAATGACCGCAAGGCACGCGTGCTGCGTCCAGCAGTGCGCGCACTGCTGCGTTCCGCGCTGCGTGGCCGCAATACCCGCTTGATCCTGCAGAACCCCGACGACATGGCCGCGTTCGAGCAATTCAATCTGGTCGAATCCAACCGTGTGAGATTGATTCCCGGCGCCGGCGTGGACTGCACGCGGTTCACGCCGCGCGCTACGCGGCGCAGGGCCGCGGGCCAGCCCGTTCGAATCCTGCTGGCAGCGCGCTTGTTGTGGGAAAAAGGCATCGCCGAATACGCGAAGGCTGCGAAGACCCTCCGGGCGCAAGGTCGGGACGTTCGCTTCCTGCTGGCCGGAACGCCCGACCCGGGAAATCCGGCGGCGGTGCCCGAGGCGACGCTGCGCGAGTGGGTGGCAGAGGGGGTGCTCGAATGGCTCGGACACGTCGGCAACATGCGCGAGCTTTACGCATCCGTGGACATCGTGGTGCTGCCGAGCTACTACCGCGAGGGCATTCCCACCTCCCTCACCGAAGGCGCGGCCTGCGGCCTGCCTCTTATCACCACCGACATGCCGGGCTGCCGCGAGGTGGTGACGGACGGCGAAGATGGCTTGTTGATCCAGCCGCGCGACGCCGAGGCATTGGCCAGCGCCATCACGCGGTTACTGGACTCGCCCGAGTTGGCGGCACGACTGGGCCATGCGGCGCGCGCCAAGGCGCTGGACGTCTTCGACGAACAAATCATCATCCGGCGCACGCTCGACGTGTACCGCAGACTGCTCCCGCGTACCCTGCGGTTCCGTGCAACTGCTTCGGCATGACCCATCGGCCGACGGGGCCGCCGAGCCCGGTCAGAAGTGGGTGCCGTGCGGGATACGCCGTACGACTTTGCCGGGCACGCCCGTGCGCATCGCTTGTTTGCGTTCCAGATAGACGGTGAAGGCGATCCATATCATCACCACGATCGCGAAGGCAATCATGTTCGCGATCGCGCCCAGCTTTCCATGAATGAAGACGCCCACGAACGGTAACGCTGCAGCAAAGGCAACCAGGCAGGTCAAGGTGGCGCGCGGCCCAAGGCCCGCATTCATCAGCAGAT
Organism: Rhodanobacteraceae bacterium; assembly: GCA_050737995.1. Classification (GTDB taxonomy): domain Bacteria; phylum Pseudomonadota; class Gammaproteobacteria; order Xanthomonadales; family Rhodanobacteraceae; genus 66-474. The sequence continues at coordinate 11,169 of JBOHYR010000045.1, read as the reverse complement.
GATGGATGTGCGTGCGATCCGGAGTGAACGGCGATTCGCCGCGCTTCAGGCGGCGATAGATCACCGCCAGCGTGTCCATCACGGGAACCGCAACGCACCACAACACCAGTCCGGGTGATATCCGCCGCGGATCGTCCTGGCTCATTGCGATCAGCGTCCAGGCGATCAAGTAACCAAGCACAACACTGCCAGCATCACCGAGGAACACTTTCGCCTTCCGTCCGAGCAACCCGAGATTGGAAATGAGGAACGGATACAGCGCTGCTGCCAGCAGGAACAACAGGACTGCCAGCGGTGCCGGCAAGCGGGATGTCACCAACAACGCAACCGCGCCCGCACTGACCAGTGCCAGACATCCCGCCAGCCCGTCGATGCCATCCATCAAATTGAACGCATTGATCAGGCCGATCACCGCGAAAACGGTGAACGGGATGCCCAACCATCCGAGCGTTAATTCGTGACCGTGCAACCTCCCGAGTGAATGCACATAGACGCCAGTGGTAGCGATCACGATCAGGATAGCCAACACCTGCACGGCGATGCGCACGCTGACGCGCAAACCGCATTTGTCGTCGACCGCGCCGAGCAACACCAGCACGCATGAAGTGCCCAGCACAATGTCGTCGAAGTGCTGCGCCTTTCCAAGCCACATCCATCCGGCCAGCAAGCCGACGAAAATCGACAAGCCGCCCACAAGTGGTGTGGCAAATCCGTGCCGTTTGCGGGCATCCGGGAAATCGAGCAAGCCAAATGGCTTGCTGATCGGGACGAGCAGGCACAAGCCCAGCGCCGACGCGCCCAGCGAGACCATGCATGCGGATAAAACCGTGTGTGTCGCAGAAATCATCCTTGCTCTTTCCGGCTCGCGAAGAAGTCGAGTATGTCCATCCCGGTGAAATTGGTGCTGAATATTTGTGACTATTTTCATTTGGAAGGTCAAATAAAAAATGAACGTGTTTATATATTTGAATCACTGATAAACCCATTGAATGGTCTGTTCTCACTGGCGCATCGACGAAACGCAGCGACGCGCCTATTGCTCGGCGATTCTTCCCTCGCCACATCACGCATCGACGTGGATCGCATGGCGCGCTCGCGCAACGCCCGCGTGAACCGCGCAAAGGCGGCGCACTCGGTGTTCAGGTTTGCGCATCTTGCGACCTTGATTCAGTATTCGTTACGGGCATGGAATTTGCTTGTATCCTTGCGGTGCAGGAGAGGGGTGCGTCGCGTGGTTCAGCAACCGTGGTGCTCGTTCAGCCTGCTGCTTTATCCGGACCTTGTCCGACCGCGAGGAACGACGCTATGACGACGACCGACATTGGCATTCTCCTCATCGTGCTGTGCGTTCTGTTGTGGGCGATCATGGCGGCCCTGCACCGGCACACCGTGCAAATGAAAGCGTTGCAGGCGCAGTTGGATGAGTTGCTCGATGCATCCCGGCCCAAACCCTCCAGCGGCACTGAAGCGACTGTGCTCGGTCGCAACGACCACGGCGAACCTCGCGCCGTACACCCCTCGGCTGAGAAAAGGGCGTAAGTCGCGCGCAATCGCACGCCTGGTAGCGGGGCAACAGCGCTTTTTGCAACACCCGCGAAGTCCAGCCACGCCCGCATGGCCCGGATGTTCGATAGCGCTGTGCGTATCGGCACTTGGCGTTTTTCGCGTGCGGGGTGTAGGTTGCCGGAATCCCACTTTTGCAAAGGCGCGCCATGCCATTCGCCCGTCACGGCTTGATGTTGCTTGTCGTCTCCGCCGCACTGGTCATTGCACCCGGCTTGCAGGCGAAGGCGCCGCCCACCGCATCGTCGGAAAATGCGAAGATCGAACAGATCCTGGCGCAACGCGCCAAGGTCCGAGATATCCCCGCGGTAGCGCTGTCATACGACGGCCAGCACCTCGCCTGGTTGGTTTCGTATGGCGACGATACCAAGCTAATGCTCGGCTCGTGGAACGGCCAAGGCACCCATGCTGTCGCCATCCCCGGAGGTTGCCGCGAGGACGGCATTCGCTGGGCGCCGCGCGCGAATCGACTTGCCGTGCTGACGCGCTGCAAGGTCGACCCTTCCAACACCAGACCCATCCGCGGTGCGATCTGGCTGATCGACGTAAATGCCGCGACGACGCCAAAGAAAGTCGCCGACCTCGACGGGTTCGCCGACGGCATGCAGTGGAGCCGAGACGGCAAGCGCATCGCGTTCTTGTACGTGCCGGGCGCAACGCGCCTTCCGGAAGCGACCGCGTCGGGCAATCCGCGCGTGGGCGTGATCGGCGAAAGCGACGTACAGGTGCAACACGTCGCCACCGTCGCCGTCACGGGTGGCGCACCCGAGGTACTGACGCCGGAGGGTCTGTACGTGTACGAATTCAGCGTCTCGTCCACCGGCGACCGCATCGCCTACACCGCGGCAAAACCACCGGGCGACAACAACTGGTGGACGGCGAAGCTGTACGTGCAAGATGCCAAAGCCCGCGCCGCGCCGAAGACAATCGTCGATCCCAAGCAAGTGTCAGGACCGTTGCATGGCCTGCAGATTGCGCTGCCGCACTGGTCGCCGGATGACGCACGCATCCTTTTCATCGGCGGCCTGATGAGCGATCGTGGCGCCACTGGTGGTGACATTTACGGCGTACCCGCGTCCGGTGGCAAGCCGGTAGACCTGACCATGGGCACGAAGGTCTCGCCATCGTGGTTCACCTCCACCGACGGTCACTCGCTGCTGGTTAACCAGATCGCGGACGGCACCGTCCAAGTTGCGAAATACGTGCTTGCGGACAACGTCGCACGGCAAATCCGCCTGTGGTTCACCGCGCCCGGCGTGATCGGCGACGGCCGCGCCGCGTTTTCGGTGTCACTGTCGGGCAAACCGCCGCTGCGCATTGCCTATGCCGCGAATTCGTTCGACCGCCCACCCGAAGTGCATTCGGGACTGCTGGCCACAGCACCGCCGCCCGCGGTCACTTCCTTCAACGCAAACCTCACGCACGACTGGGGCAAGACGCAATCGGTGGAATGGGACAACGCCGGCCTGCACGTGCAGGGCTGGCTGATTTACCCGACACACTATGACCCGCACAAGACGTATCCCATGATCGTCTACGTGCACGGTGGCCCGTCATGGACCAACCTGCCAACCTGGAGCAACAGCGCGAGCGCACTTTCCGAATTCGGCTATTTCGTGCTGATGCCCAATCCGCGCGGCAGCTTCGGCGAGGGGGAGGCGTTCGCCCAGGGCATCCGCAACCAGATGGGCTATGGCGACCTCGACGACATCCTCGCGGGCGTGGACAAGGTCGAGAAAATGGTGCCCGTCGACGATCACCGGCTCGGCATCACGGGCTGGAGCTACGGCGGATTCATGAGCATGTTCGCGCCGACGCGGACCAATCGGTTCAAGGCCACCGTGGCGGGCGCCGGCATTTCGGACTGGAAAAGTTATTACGGCGAAAACCAGATCGACCAGTGGATGATCCCGTTCTTCGGCGCGTCGCTGTACGACGATCCGGCCGCGTACGCGAAAAGCTCCGCCATCGACTTCATCAAGAACGCACACACGCCCGCGTTGATCGTGGTGGGCGAGCGTGACGAGGAATGCCCTGCGCCACAGTCGTTCGAATACTGGCACGCGCTGGAGACGCTGGGCGTGCCGACCACGCTGGTGGTTTACGCCAACCAAGGCCACCACATCGCCGACCACGTCGACCAGGAAGACATACTGCGCCGCACCCTGGATTGGTTCGGCAAATACCTTTCGGCATCGCACATGAACTGATGGGGCCGCCCGTTCACTGCGGCTGCGTCGAACCGCGAGGAGGATCGGCGCGGTCACGTTGGCTGCTCAGAACAGTTCGCCCTGCGGCGACGGTTTGTGCGGCGGCGTGAAGTGCGTGCAATCCAGATGGAGCGTGCGGGCTCGCGCGAAGCCGTGCCTGTTGCAGGCCACCTCGAAACGGCGGCGCAACAGTTCCGCGAACGGACCTTGTCCGCGCATGCGGGTGCGGAAATCGGAATCGTAGTCGCGACCGCCATTCATTTGCCGGACCAAGCTCATCACGTGCTCGGCCCGTTGCGGCACGTGGATCGCAAGCCACTCGCGGAACAGCGTTTTCAATTCCCATGGTAGACGCAACACTGTATATCCGGCTGAACACGCGCCGGCTCCGGCAGCGCGTTCGAGCACCGTCTCCATGTCGCGATCGTTGAGCGCCGGGATGACCGGCGCAACCAGGACCCCCACCTGCACGCGGGCCTCGGCCAACACGCCGATCGCCTTGATCCGCCTGTGCGGAGCACTGGCGCGCGGCTCCAGCCTGGCCGCAAGATGGTTGTCCAGCGAGTTCACCGAAACGAACACCTGCACCAGTTTCTCGCGTGCCATCGGCACGAGCAGGTCGAGATCGCGCTCGACCAGCGCGTTTTTGGTAACGATCGTGCAGGGATGATGGCATTCGGCCAGCACTTCCAGCGCGGCTCGGGTGAGGCGCCACTTTTTTTCGACTGGCTGGTACGGATCGGTATTGCTGCCGATGTTGATGGGCGCCGGCACATAACCGGGTTTCGCCAGCTCCGCGCGCAGCACCTCGGCAAGATTGCCCTTGGCGCGAATCTTCGTCTCGAAGTCGAGGCCGGGCGAGAGGTTGAGATAACTGTGCGAGGGGCGCGCGAAGCAGTAGATGCAACCATGCTCGCAGCCGCGATAGGGATTGAGTGCCTGCTCGAAGGCAATATCGGGCGAATCGTTGCGTGTGATGACGCTGCGCGCGCGCTCGTCGGTGACCTCGGTGCGAGGACGCGGCTCATTCTCGTCCAGCAACGCGTGCTGCCAACCGTCGGCTTCGGCGTGGTGGCGCACCGACTCGAAGCGTCCCTCCGGGTTGGATGCGGCACCGCGACCCTTTATGCGTGAAGGGGGCATCGCTTGCATTAAGGCAGCATACGCCGGCCGGGTCGCAGGGACTGCGACCGGACAAGATCGCGCAGACGCGCACGCCGCTGATACACGATGCCACGCAGATGCGGGACACATCGATACCTTCGGAAGAGCTGCGCGCGGCAAAAAACAAGATGTTGCGTTCTTGGCGTTGGGCCAATCCAGTTTCAGTTCGATTGCCCACAACTTTCTGACCCTGACCTTGAAAGGCAAGCCGCTCGACGCGTTTATGCAATTGCAATGAAAAAGTACATGTGCATGACGGCGGGCGAAATCCAGGCGGTATTCAAGCACTTCCTGCGCCCTGTGGGATTCGTCACCGCGGTGAGGGATTCCGCGCCAAAATGGCTGGCATTGCCTTGGGCAAGACAAAAAAACCGTGCAAGCGGCCGTTTCCTCGGCCGCCGAAGCTGTACCCATCGCGGACCGCCGCGCTATGATCGCGCCGAAAACAATCGCGGGGAAGGCAGATGGTCTGGGGTTTGGCAATCGTCGCGGTGCTGGTGTTCTTGCTGGCATTTACCAGTCACTCCGCTGGCTGGATGGGGCTTGGTATTGCCGTGGGGCTCGTCTGCGCCATCGCCGCCGCTCTGATCTTCATCGCTCGGCATGTGCGTGCGAGTTCGCGCCCCGAGCACATGACCCAGCGCGAGATCGATGCGTTGCGCAGTACCGTCCGCAAGCCGGAAGATTCCCGACGACAACTGCCACCCGGTTAGCCGCGCTGACGAATTTTTCACTACCGGCGCGCCGTCGATTTGCTACGCTTGACCTCTTGCGTGGCTTCAAGGAGATCCCGCGATGAGCAATGTGCACCCGGTTCCGTCGGCGTTCGCTGCCACCGAGCAGATCAAGCCGGACGATTACGAACGCCTGTACGCGGAATCGCTCCGGGATCCAGAGGCCTTCTGGGCCAAAGCCGCCGGACGGCTGGAATGGATCAACCCCCCCACGGAGATCAAGGATGTTTCCTTCGACGAGAAGGACCTGCACATTCGCTGGTATGCGGACGGCATATTGAACCCTACGGTCAGTTGCCTCGATCGCCACCTCGAAAAGCATGGTGGCAAGACTGCGATCCTGTTCGAGGGCGATGATCCGAACGTCTCCCGCAGCATCAGTTATCGCGAGCTACACGCTGAAGTGTGCAAGTTCGCCAACGCCTTGCGGCACCTCGGCGTGAGCAAGGGCGATCGTGTTGCAATCTACATGCCGATGATTCCCGAAGCCGCGGTCGCGATGCTTGCGTGCGCGCGCATCGGTGCCGTTCACTCGGTGGTGTTCGGCGGGTTTTCGCCGGATGCACTCGCCGGGCGCATCGCAGATTCGAAATGCAAGCTTGTGATTACCGCTGACGAGGGCGTGCGCGCCAACAAGAAGATTCCGCTTAAGGAAAACGTGGACGAGGCGCTGACCCGCCCCGGCACCAACAGTATCGAAACGGTGGTGGTGGTACGGCGCACTGGTGGCGCGGTGAACATGCAATCGCCACGCGACCGCTGGTGGACCGCGCTGGTCGAGGGCCAACCTACCGAGTGCGAACCGGAACCAATGAACGCGGAAGACCCGCTGTTCGTCCTCTACACCTCCGGGAGCACGGGCAAACCGAAAGGCGTGCTGCACACAATCGGCGGCTACATGGTGTGGGTGTCATACACACACGAGGCGACCTTCGACCTGCGCGAGGATGACATCTACTGGTGCACTGCCGATGTAGGCTGGGTCACCGGTCACAGCTATATCGTGTATGGCCCGCTGGCCAATGGCGCGACGTCGCTTTTGTTCGAAGGCGTGCCGAACTGGCCTGACGCATCACGCGTCTGGCAAGTATGCGACAAACACAAGGTCACGATCCTGTATACGGCACCTACCGCGATCCGCGCGCTGATGCGCGAGGGCGACGATCCGGTGAAGAAAACCTCCCGCAAGTCGCTTCGGGTGCTGGGGACGGTAGGCGAGCCGATAAATCCTGAAGCCTGGGAGTGGTACTTCAACGTTGTCGGCGACGCGCGCTGCCCGATCGTCGACACCTGGTGGCAGACCGAGACCGGCGGAACCATGATCTCACCACTGCCCGGTGCCCGCTCCTTCAAGCCGGGCGCCGCGATGAAACCGTTCTTCGGCATAAAACCGGCGTTGATGGACGCGGACGGCAAACGCTTCGAAGGCGAGGGTTCGGGCAATCTCGTGATCACCGATGCGTGGCCAGGCATGATGCGTACGGTCTACGGCGACCACCAGCGCTTCATCGATACGTATTTCAAAATCTATCCCGGTGTGTATTGCACCGGCGATGGCGCGCAACGCGACGCCGATGGCGACTGGCGGATCACTGGACGTGTCGACGACGTCATCAATGTATCGGGTCATCGCATCGGCACGGCCGAGGTCGAAAGCGCGTTGGTGGCCGATCGGCGCGTCGCCGAAGCCGCGGTGGTCGGCTGTCCGCACGACGTGAAGGGCACCACGATCTACGCGTTCGTGACGCCGAAGGCCGGCGTCGATCCTTCCGATGAGTTGAAGAAGGAATTGGTTCACGACGTGCGCGCCCAGATCGGTGCGTTTGCCGCGCCTGAATTCGTGCAATGGGCGCCGGCGCTGCCGAAGACACGCTCCGGAAAAATCATGCGGCGCATCCTGCGCAAGATTGCCGAAGCCGGCAAGAACGACGTCGATCTCGTCACGCTCGGCGACATTTCCACATTGGCCGATCCTTCTGTGGTGCAGCATCTCGTCGATGAGCGTTTGCGACATTGATGCACGCATCCCAAGCCGCAGCCTGATGACGAAAGATCTTGTTTTCGTCAATGCGGTTCCCAAGGCCGCCGCGATACGGCTCGATACCGAGTCGATTCACCTTTGGCAGATTCCGTACACGCTTTCGCAAGGGCGCGCGCCTCTGCTGGCGTTGCTGGGTACGTATCTCTGCAAGCCATTATCCGAGGTAACACTGGCTCAGGACACGCGCGGCAAGCCGCGACTGTCGGGCGTCGATTCCGGTCTTGTCGGTGAACAGCGACTCGAGTTCAACTGGTCCCACAGTGGCGACTATGCGCTTGTCGCCCTGTCGCGCGGGCTGGCACTGGGCGTCGACATCGAGCGGCTGGACAAGAGCCTGCGCGCGATCGAAATCGCGCGCCGTTTTTTCGATTCTGCGGAAGCCGAGACCCTTGCATCGCTGGGAGTGCCAGTGCGCAATCATGCCTTCATCGGTTTGTGGTGCGCCAAGGAGGCGATCTTGAAAGCCTCAGGAGAAGGATTGTCGTTCGGCCTCGCACGCCTCGTTTTCGAGTGGCACACAGACAGGGACTGGGATCTCGCGCGCATCGACCCTGCACTGGGCCGCAAGGATGATTGGCGGCTCATGGGCTTCAATGCCGCACCCGGTTATCGGGGCGCACTCGCATGGCGTGGTCCCTTGCGCAGGATTGCGGCATTTCGGCTGGCTCAGACGAACGCGTCCTGAATCGTTCCTCCGGGCGCGGGAACTCTGGCGAAGCGCAATGGTCTGATTGGTACGGGTAGTCTCCCCGTAAGTTCGCCACAATCTGCAATGCGGTGGACAGTGTACTCTCCGGCGCGGAGCCATCTCCGCGCCTTTTTTTGTGCGCGATTCCTGCATTTGCCGATGATCGCTAACATGTAGAGGCAGCCATCCTTGTGCGCACGTCGCGCAAAGCCCTCCTCCGATTGCGAGTTCCCTGATGACCCTGCTCAGCGTCAACCTCAACAAGATCGCGGTGCTGCGCAACGCACGTGGAGGCATCGAGCCCAATCTCGGCCAGGCGGCCGAAACCTGCATCGCCGCAGGCTGCGGCGGAATCACGGTGCATCCACGGCCAGATCGCCGCCACATCACGGCGGAAGACGTGGCGTTGCTGGCGGAGCTGACCCGCAATCGGGTGGAATTCAATGTCGAGGGGAATCCGTTCGCAGCGCCACGTGCGCGGTACCCGGGCTTCGTCGAACTGGTGCGGCGGGTGCGGCCGACGCAGGCCACGCTCGTTCCCGATTCAGACGGTCAGCTGACCTCGGACCACGGCTTCGACCTCGTCCGGGACGCGCCGAAGCTCGCGCCCCTGGTTGCGGAGTTGACCGCCGTCGGATGTCGGGCTTCCCTGTTCGTCGATGCGGGCACTCTGGATGGGTTCGAGTGGGCTCACGATATCGGGGTAGCACGGATCGAACTTTACACTGGACCCTATGCGCACGCGTTCGCAGGCGGCGATTACGCCCGTGAGCTGTCACGCTGCGCCGAGACCGCGCGGTGCGCGGGCGCAGCGGGACTCACCGTGAACGCAGGTCACGACCTCAACCAACAGAATTTGGGTACGTTCAAACGGGCGATTCCCAATCTCGCGGAAGTGTCGATCGGGCACGCGCTCATCTGCGAAGCGCTTTACGACGGGTTGGATCGTACCGTCCACAATTACCTGGCGATTCTTTCCTGAAATTCTCGTACGAAAATGCCGCGCTAGGCGCGGCATTTTCGTTCATAAGCGAGGCTCGCGTTACGGCGTCGACCCGGGCTTGGCATTGCCGGCGGTGATGAAGCCCAGATGCACCATGCCTGCGGACTTTGCTTCCTGCATCACCTTCCAGATGACCTTGTATGGCGTGGTCTTGTCGGCCCGGATGTTCAACTCTGGCTGCGGTTGGCTTGTGGCCGCTGCACGCAGCCGGGCACTGAATACCGCGTCCGACATCTGGCTATCGTTCCAGTAAAGGGTACCGTCTGGTTCGACCGCAAGGTCGATCGGCGGAACTTCAATCGTCGTCGGTTTGGTGTTGGGATTGGCCTTCGGCAGATCGACTTTGACCTTGTGCGACATCAGCGGCGCCGTAATCATGAAGATGATCAGGAGCACCAGCATCACGTCCGCCAGAGGGGTTACGTTGATCTCGGCCTTGGGGATATCGCTGCCGGTGTTGTCGCCTACACTCATTGCCATGACGTCAAACCCTCACTTCTCGAAGCCGATCTTCTGCACGTTGTAGCGGCGTGCTTCGGCCATCACTTCCGCCAGATAGTTGTATTGGGTTGCGTCGGTGGCCTTGATATGCACCTGCGGCTGTTGATTGAGCGTCTTGGCGCCGATGGTCGCCAACTGTGCCTGCAGCTCGATATTGCTGATCGGAAGATTGTCCCAAGTCATCGAACCATCTGCCTGGATAAACAGAGTGTGCGGCGTCGGGGGGTTCTCTGGTGGCTTGACGTTCGGGTTCGGTTGCGGCAAGTCGATCTTGATGTTGTGCTGCACCAGCGGCGCGGTAATCATGAAGATGACCAGCAGCACCAGCATCACGTCGATCAGCGGCGTGATGTTGATTTCGGCGACCGGGCCGCCGCCGCTATTGGTACTCATGGCCATGATGAAACCCTCTTACTTCTTGACGGCCGGCGGAGGCGACGCCGCGGCCGGACGGGCTGCCATGCTGGGCGCGCTGCCTTCGATACGCGCACCGGTAGCGAAGAAGTCATGCAGGTCGTGCGCGAATTCGTCGAAATGCGCAATGGTCACGCGGTTGGCGCGAGAGTAGGCGTTATAAGCAATGACCGCCGGGATGGCCGCGAACAGACCGATGGCGGTCATGATCAGCGCCTGACCGACCGGGCCGGCGACTGCAGAGATCGAGGACTCGCCGCTGGCTCCGAGATTGATCAGGGCGTAATAGATGCCCATCACGGTGCCGAGCAAACCGACGAACACCGCGGCGGAGCCGACCGTCGCCAACAGCGTGAGGCCGCCTTCGAGGTTGCGGCTTTCGCGATCGACCGCCTGACGCAGTGCGCGGTCGACGAACTCGGACCGGTTGAGCGCCTCGACCATGCGGCTGCCTTCGTGACGCTGATGATGCGCAGCGGCAGAGGCTGCCTCCAAGGCAATCTTGGAAAAAGGTTCCGAGCGCGGTTGTTTTTCCATCACCCGCACGGCGTCTTGGGCAGACGGGGTATCCCAGAACTTCTGGATGACCTTGTCCATGCGCGAGCGCATCATGGCGTTGCGGATCGCGATCGCGATGATGAAATACCACGAAGTTACCGACATGATCACCAGCACGATCAGCACAAGCAAGTCGATTGCGTGCGCCAATGGGTGAGTGACAATTTCGGTAAGAAAATGACTCGCGCCAACCTGTGTCAGGGCTTGCGCTTTGGCATTGCCGACTGGTGCGGCGGCGGCGGAGGCTGCTTCTTGGATCATGGCGCTACCCTTCCTTCAAGTTGTAGCAAGTG
>JBOHYR010000044.1:0-4219 GCA_050737995.1 Rhodanobacteraceae bacterium | reverse complement strand
GCGCGTACGTCGGCAGCGCGAACAGCTCGAGCCCGAGATAGATCGTGATGAGGTTCCCAGCCGACACCAGCAGCATCACGCCCAGCACCGAGAACATCGACAGCGAATAGAACTCGCCGATGAAGAGCTTGCGGTCCTTGAGCCACGGCCGCGCGATCACGTACATCAGGAACGTCGCGGCAAGCACCGCAACCTTGAGGATCTCGGCCATGTGGTCTCGGATGAACATGCCATCGAACGCCGTGGCGGTTCCGGCCGGCTGGCCCCAGATCACAAGGAACATCGTGAACGCCAGCAGGACCAGGGCAGCCCAGTGCGTGTAGTCGCGGTGCGCGTCGTCGAGGAACACGTCGAACAGCAGCACGAAGCAGGCCGCTGCGGTCAGGTAAATCTCCGGCAGCAGCAACAGCAGGTCGTTGGCACCAATCATTTATCGTGTCTCCTGTGCGACCTTCCTGGTCGCGTCAGTCAAAACGCGGTCATCCATGACCGCACTTTTTCCGGAACGGCTTAGACCTTGCTGGCCATCACGTGGGTCACCAGTTGCGCGACCGATGAATCCATCAGGTGCATCAGCGGCCATGGATACACACCGATGGCCAGTACCGCGATCGCGAATATCCCGAGCACCCAGCCTTCGCGGGTGTTGATTTCCGGCATCTCGGCGGCCTCTTTCGTCGGCGGGGTACTCCACACGATGCGCTTGATGAGCCACAGCGTATAGCCGGCGCTGATGATCAACGAATACGCGGCAAACAGCGCGATCCACGGATTCGCGGTAAAGCTCGACAGGATCACCATGAATTCGCCGACGAACCCCGAGGTACCCGGCAGGCCCGTGTTCGCCATCGCGAACAATACCCAGAACGCGCCGAACCACGGCATCACCTTGGCCAGCCCGCCAAATACCGAAATCTCGTGGGTGTGCAGGCGGTCGTACATCACGCCGATGCAGGTGAACAGCGCGCCCGACACGAAGCCGTGCGAGACCATCTGCACCACCGCGCCCTGCACCCCCAACTGCGCGGTGCTCACATCGTGCAACTGGCGCGCCAGCATGAACACGATGAACAGGCCCAGCGTCACGAAGCCCATGTGCGCGATCGACGAATACGCGACCAGCTTCTTCATGTCCGGCTGCACCATCGCGACGTAGCCGATGTAGATGATCGCGATCAGCGACAGGACGATGATCACCCACGCGTATCGTTGCGCGGCATCCGGCACGATCGGCAGGGTAAACAGGATGAAACCGTAAAGGCCGAGCTTCAGCGTGATTGCGGCCAGGATCACCGAACCACCGGTCGGCGCCTCGACGTGGGCGTCGGGCAACCACGTGTGCACCGGCACCATCGGGGTCTTGACTGCGAACGCAATGCAAAACGACGCGAACAACCAGGTCTGCTGCTTCATTGTGAACGGATACGCCCACAGCGCCGGCAGGTCGAAGGTGCCGGCCACGTGGTACATATAGAGGATGCCGATCAGGAAGAAGATGGAGCCGAAGAACATGTAAATGAAGAACTTCAGCGTCGCATAAACGCGCCGCTCGCCGCCCCACATGCCGATGAGGAAGAACATCGGGATCAGGGTAGCCTCGAAGAACAGGTAGAACAGCAGCGCATCCATCGACGAAAACACGCCGATCAAGAGGCCGTCGAGCACCAGCACCGCCGCCATGTACTGGTGCACCTTGACCTTGATGACCTCCCACGCACCGCCGACCACGAGGATGTGGATCACCGCGGTCAGCACGATGAGTGCAACCGAGATGCCATTGACGCCGACGTGGTAGCTCGAATTGATCCCCGGTATCCAGCGCAGCTTCTCCTGCATCTGGTAGCCGCCCGGCCCCGCGGCGTACTGGGAAACCATGAACAGGCTGAGGCCGAAGGTGATGATCGTGACGGCCAGCGACAGCCAGCGCGCGAGGCGCGGCCGCGCGTCGCCACACGACAGCACGACGACGGCGCCAAGGCAGGGAAACCAGATCAGCGCGCTGAGGATGGGCCAGTCGGTCATGCCGGTTCCTTGGTTGGGGACCAGGGACCGCCGTTGTTCATCGCCATCATGTCAATCCCCAGAACCACAGGCCGCCCAGCAGCAGGATCAGGCCGACGATCATCGCGAACGCGTAGTGATAGAGGAACCCGGTTTGCAGCCGCCGGAATACGCGCGAACTGCGCTCGGTCACGAATGCCGCGCCATTGACCGCGCCGTCGAACAGGCCCATGTCGGCGCCCTTCCAGAACACGCGTCCGGTCTTGATTCCGCCACGCCCGAACAGGTTGAACTGGACGTAGTCGAACCAGTACTTGCGCTTCAGGATCTTGTAGACCGGCAGGAACATCCGCGCCGCGCGACCGGCGACGCCCGGGTTGAACTGGTAGACGTAGGTCGCGACCAGGAACCCGAACAGGGCGATCAGGAATGACGGGCTGTAGAAGCTTTGCAGGAAAAACTGCAGGCTGCCGTGGAACTCGGACGCCATCTTCGCCAGCACGTTGTCCGCCGGCAGCACGAAGATCGACTTGCCAAACCAATTGCCATACAGCAACGGTTTGATCGCGAACCAGCCGATCGCCACGGCAGGGATCGCCAGCAGCACCAACGGCACAGTCACGACCAGCGGCGATTCCTTGGGCTCGTGCGGAAGGACGCCGGGCTGCGGGAATTTTTCCTCGTGGTAGCCGTGCACCACCTTCCAGCGCGGCTCGCCGTGAAAGGTCATGTAGATCATGCGGAAGGTGTACAGCGCCGTCAGGAACACGCCGAGCAGCACGCAATAATACGCGTACGTGTGGCCCCACACGTGCGCCTCGCCGACCGCGTCGATGATGGTGTCCTTCGAGAAGAAGCCCGAGAAACCCGGTGCCGCGCACAGCGACAAGCCGCCGGCCCACATCGTGTAGTAGGTGACCGGCATGCGTTTGCGCAGGCCACCCATGTAGCGCATGTCCTGCCAGTGGTGCATGGCCATGATCACCGAGCCCGAGCACAGGAACAGCAGCGCCTTGTAAAAGGCGTGGGTCATCAGATGGAACATGCCCGCGGCGTACGCCGACGCACCCAGTGCCGCGACCATGTAACCGAGTTGCGAGAGCGTCGAGTACGCAATGACCTTCTTGATGTCGTTCTGCACGACGCCCACCGCGCCCATGAAGAACGCGCCGGTCGCGCCCACGATCAGGACGACCGACAGCGCGGTCGGCGACATCTCATACAGCGGCGACATCCGCGCGATCATGTAAACGCCCGCGGTCACCATCGTCGCGGCATGGATCAGGGCCGAGATCGGGGTCGGGCCTTCCATCGAATCGGGCAGCCAGACGTGTAGCGGCACCTGCGCAGACTTGCCGCACGCGCCCACGAACAACAGCAGGCAAATCAGGGTCGCCAGCGAGAACGGATGCAGCCCCGCCACGTCGATGGTGCGGCCCGCGAGCGTCGGCGCCTCGGCGAACACCGTGGAATAGTTGAGGGTGTGAAAGCCGTACAGCACCGCCGCAATCCCGAGGATGAAACCCATGTCACCAACGCGGTTGACGATGAACGCCTTGAGCGCGGCGAAATTCGCGCTGGGCCGGTCGAACCAGAACCCGATCAGGAGGTAGGACACCAGGCCCACCAGCTCCCAGCCGACGAACAACTGCAGGAAGTTGTTGGCGATCACCAGCAGCAGCATCGAGAAGGTGAACAGCGCGATGTACGCGAAGAACCGCGAGAAACCCGGGTCGTCGCGCATGTAGCCGATGGTGTAGATGTGCACCATCAAGGACACGAAGTTCACCACGACCAGCATGTACACGGTCAACCGGTCGACCAGGAAGCCGATCCCTATCGTGAACTTGCCGACCTCGAGCCAGGTGTAGACGTCGTGATTGAAGACCGGCGCGCCGCCCCACACCAACTGGTAAAGCACCAGGATCGACAGTGCCAGCGACAACGCCACGGACACGATCGCAACCCCGGCGGCGCCGACGCGGCCGATCTGGTTGCGCGCAAGGCCGCCAATCAGCGCGCCGGCCAGCGGCGCGGCGATCAACACGATCAGGACGGTTTGGCTGATCACGCCTGTACCTCGACAGCAAGTTCCCGGCTGGCCGCGCCGCTCGGGGCGCGGCATCGTTCAACGCGATGTGGCATGGGGCACTCCCTTGCAGCGCTAATAGCGCAACGTGTCGATTTCGTCGACGTTGATCGTGCGACGGTTGCGGAA
>JBOHYR010000043.1:0-24504 GCA_050737995.1 Rhodanobacteraceae bacterium | reverse complement strand
TGATTCTGCTTTGCGATCTGGAACGGCCACTGCGCTCGCGCTTGATGAAAGCGATCAATCACCGCGTCAGCACCTTCATGGGCGCCATCACCGCTTCGCCCAACGAAGCCGACGAACCCACCGGCGCGATCAATCGAGTGTTTTCAGCACTGCGCCGCAACCGCGAACGCAGCCGCGGCTTCAAACAACGTCACCGCAAGCTGTTCAAGATCATGAAATTCGCCGGCGCCGTGGTCGTCTTGTGGATGCTACTGCTCGCACCGTGGCCGCTGCTGCGGTAGGTGTCACACCTGCTCGCGATTTGCCAAAAGGAAAGCCGGCCGATTGCGGGAAGACCGACCCTGCTCACTTGTCATTTGTGTCCCCTCGCCGGCTTCGTCGGCGAGGGGACCCGGAATGACGCGGAACAAGGGAAGCCGAAATGTGGGCTCAACCGCGCACACGCTCGACCAAGGCGTCGGCGAAGCTTCCGGTGGTACCGCTGCCGCCGAGGTCCGGCGTGACGCGGTCGTGCGCCTCCAGCGTGGCGCGGATGGCATTTCGGATCCTGGTCGCCTTGGCGGTCATTTCCAGATGATCTAGCATCTCGGAGGCGGCCAGCAGCAGCGCGCAGGGGTCGGCAATGCCGTTGCCCGCAATATCGGGCGCCGAACCGTGCACCGCCTCGAATATCGCCGCGCGCTCGCCTATGTTTGCGCCCGGCGCGAGGCCAAGTCCGCCGACCAGCCCCGCACACAGGTCGGAGATGATGTCGCCGAACAGGTTGGTGGTCACGATCACGTCGAACTGCCAAGGATTCATCACCAACTGCATGCAGGTGTTGTCGACGATCATCTCGTTGAATGCAATCTGCGGATAGTCCCCGGCAATCTCGCATGCAACGTCCAGGAACAGGCCCGACGCGGTCTTGATGATGTTGGCCTTGTGGACCGCGGTGATCTTCTTGCGGCCCTTGCGAACGGCCAGTTCGAAGGCATGTCGGACGATCCTTGAGGCGCCGGTACGGGTGTTGCGCACGATCGATTGCGCGGTCTCGCCGTCGTCCGAAAGGGTCTGGCCTTCCTGCAGGTAGGCGCCCTCGGTGTTCTCGCGCACCGTGATGATGTCGATGTTCTCGTAGCGTGCCTTCGTGCCCGGAAAGCTGATCGCGGGGCGCACGTTGGCGTACAAATCGAAGTACCGACGTAGTGCCACGTTCAGCGAGCTGTACCCTTTCCCGATCGGTGTGGTCAGCGGGCCCTTCAGTGCGACCCCGTGTTTCGCGATGACATCGAGGGTCGCCTGTGGAAGAAGGTCGCCGTGCCTGTCCAGCGCAACCATGCCGGCTTTGACGAAGTCATAGTCGAGTCCACAATCCAGCGCATCCAGCACCTTCAGGGTGGCGTCCATGATTTCCGGGCCAATGCCGTCGCCACGAATCACCGCTATGGTTTTGCTCACGCGCAAACTCCTCTCGGCATCGGCGCATGACGTCGATGCGGGCAGACAAACGCGCGATTATCGCCGATCGCGCTACCACGGGCCAGCCACGACACCTGCAAGGGCGCCGGCCCGAAGCCGCCGTTGTGAATGGTCAGGCGACGGAGCTTTTGCCATGGATGGCAGCTTCGAAGGTCGTTCCGATCTGTCATGACCGGGATAGCGCCTGATAGCGGCAGCGCCAACGAGGCGGCGCTCAGGGAAGATCGCGCAAGAGGTCGTTCAGCTTGCCATTGCGCTCGGCCGCGGCCAACTGGTCGAAGCCACCGATCAGGGTGCCGTTGATGAAGATCTGCGGCACCGTGCGGGCTCCGCCGGTGCGTTCCCGCATCGCCTGGTATGCGGCGGGATCCATGTCTATGCGCAATTCACGCCACTGCAGGCCTTTGGCTTTCAAAAGATGTTTGGCGGCGTTGCAATACGGACAAATCGCAGTGGAGTAGATCTCTATGTCGGCCATGGAGCGTGCGTAATCGCGGGTTCGCCAAGGATTTTACCTCGCAGGGCTTGAACCCGCTGCGACTGGCCTCACGCCCGCCGCGGCCTTAACTTGACGCTGCCCACGGCGAACCAACCGCCCCGCTTCCGGTCAAAACTGAATCCTGTACGCTCGTGCCATGCAGTCCTTTCTCCCCCCTCATTTTTTGCTGACCTTCGCTGCGACGCTGGCCCTGTCGCTCCCGGCCGCCGCGCAACAGTCCGATGTGCGCCTGCCCAGCCTCGGCAGTTCGGCGGACACCATGATGTCACCGCAGGAAGCCAGCCAGTACGGAGAGGAGTTCCTGCGCGAACTGCGCGCCGCGCACCTCGTACTCGACGATCCGCAGGTGGACCAGTACCTGCATACGTTGGGTTACCGGCTCGCGTCGGTCAGCGCGGACCCGACCCAACACTACACGTTCACCCTGATCAATGTGCCCGAGATCAACTCCTTCGCGACCTTCGGCGGCTACATTTTCATCTTCTCGGGAATGGTCACCGCCACCCAGTCGCAAGACGAGTTGGCGGCCGTGATGGCCCACGAACTGGCGCATATCAGCCAACACCATCTGCAACGCGCGATGGAGGACCAGAAAAAGTCGATGCCGCTGTACGTGCTCGGCGCGATCGGTGCGGCGCTCGCGGCCTCGCGGGCCGACTCGGATTCGCGTCGCGTGGTGACCAATCCGTACGGCTACGGCTACGGCGACAATGTTCCGTACGACAGCGGCAGCGCCGACGCCTCCATGGGCGCGCTCATCTCAGTCATGGCGCTGATGCAGCAACACGAGATTGAATTCACCCGCGGGGACGAGGAGGAAGCCGATCACGTGGGCATCGATACCCTCGCCAAAGCCGGTTTCGACCCCGAAGCGATGGCGGATTTCTTCGCGCGGATGCAAAGCCTGCTTCGCCCGGGCGGCGATGGTGGCATGGCTGCCGGCAACATCCCCGACTTCCTGCAGGATCACCCCGTCAACAGCGTGCGCATCGCCGATGCACGAGCCCGTGCGCGGGTACTGGACCAGCAAATGAAGTCCCGGCAGGCCGAAGGCGCCAGCGGTCCTCCCGTAGCCGGTCTGGTGCCGCTGCCGTTCGTCAAGAGCGGCACCGCGTTGCTCGACAAGCCCACGCAGAGTCCCAGTGAACTCCAATACGAACTGATGCGCGAACGGGTGCGCGTGCTGTCGTCCAGCAACCCGCGCAACACGCTCGATTACTACAACCGCAACATGGCCAGCAGCAAGAAGTTCGCAGCGAGCACCGCCAACCGTTACGGCTACGCGTTGGCGCTGGTGCAACTGGGGCAGGCTACCGAGGCGGTGCCGGTGCTGGCCAAGCTGGCCGCGGCGCGACCCGGCGATCTCACCCTCGCACTCGGGCTGGCCGATGCCGAACGCCATGCGGGCCAGCGCGACGAAGCCCTGCGGCGCTACGCGTCGCTCAACGCGATGTGGCCGAATGACCCGGCGATCGTGCTGGATTACAGCCGCGGGCTGCTTGACGACGGAACCAAGGCCAGCGCACAGGTCGCGCAGGGTCTGCTCAAACCACTGCTCAACGACGATTCCGAACCCTCGCTGTACTCGGCATACGGCCATGCCTGTCACGTCGCGGGCGACGAGGTGCACGCCGGGATCGCCTACGCCGAGGCCACGTACCTGTCGGGGCATGCCGCGGACTCGCTCGACCAGTTGCACCGCCTGCTGAAGCGCAAGGACCTCGACTACTACACCCGCGCGCAGATCGACGCGCTGATCGCACAGATCACCCCGATCGTGCTGGAAATCCGGCGCCGGCATCTCGACACGGACGGAAGCTACAGCAACCAGCTGCAGAGCCAGCAACCCAAAACAGGATTGCGTTTTGGTGCCTGCGCGGGCGCCGAATGCCTGCAGCCGTAAAATCGCGCCCGGTCTGTGCCGCAAGCGCGGCTCGCGTAGAATGCCGATCCACACCGGATTTCGTCCTGCGCCATGAATACCCGTCTCCGCCTGCCCCACTGGTTGCTCCCCGTCCTGTTCGCACTCGCGCTGCCAATGCCCGTGCTCGCCGCGCCGCCGCCGGCCCCGGCATCCTCGACTGCCACAGCCCCGGCGCCCGCGCATCCGCAGGTAGAACTCAAGACCTCGATGGGCGACATCGTGATCGAGCTGTTCCCGGACAAGGCGCCGAAGACCGTCGCCAATTTCCTGCAGTACGTGAAAGACGGTTTCTATGCCGGCACCGTATTCCACCGCGTGATCCCGGGATACCTTGTCCAGGGTGGCCTCTACACGCGTGAACTGCGGCCCAAGCGCACCCTGCCGCCGATTTCCGACGAGGCCAACAACGGCCTGTCCAACCTGCGCGGGACGGTCGCCGCCGCACGCGGACCCGACGTCGATTCCGCCACGTCCCAGTTCTTTATCAACGTGGTCGACAATCCGCGCCTCGACTACGTCGGCAACCAGAGCGGCATGACCTGGGGCTACGCGGTGTTCGGCAAGGTCGTGGAGGGCATGGACGTGGTCGACAAGATCGACAACCTGCCGACCGGCCCACAAGGTCCCTTCATTGGTGACGTCCCGCGTCCGCTGGTGGTGATCGAAAGCGCGAAGCTGATTGGTGAGGCCGCGCACCCCACCGCCGAACCCGTTTCACCGGTGACCGGACAAGCACCCGCCTCGGCACCCGCACAGAAGAAGAAGAAGTCCGGCGCGGTGAAGCATTGAGCGCGACATCGCACTCATGTCCGCAGAAGGGATGGATTGCGATGGAGATGATGTAGCGTGACCACGCTGTTTGTCTCTGATCTCCACCTCGACGACGCGCGGCCACCTATTGTCGGGCTGTTCGAACGGTTTTGCGCCGGCGAGGCGCGCAACGCCGATGCGCTGTACGTACTCGGCGACCTGTTCGAGGCCTACCTCGGCGACGACGACAACGCACCGTTGAATGCACGCGTGGCGGCGGCATTGCGCGGCGTCGCCGATGCGGGTGTGCCAGTGCATTTCATCGTGGGCAACCGCGACTTTCTGTTGGGCAAGCCTTACGCCGATGCCGCTGGCATGGACATCCTCGCCGATGGCACGACGATCGATTTGTACGGCACGCCCACACTGCTGCTGCACGGAGACGTGCTGTGTACCGACGATGTCGCGTATCAGGCGTTCCGCAACCAGGTGCGCAACCCGGCATGGCAAGCGGAATTCCTCGCCAAACCGTTGGCCGAACGGCGAGCGTTCGCAGCGCAGGCGCGCGACGCCAGCCGCGCGCATACTTCGTCGGCCGACATGGCGATCATGGATGTCAATCAACGCGCCGTCGCAGCTACATTGCGCGGTGCCGGCGTCACGCGAATGATCCACGGCCACACCCACCGCCCCGCGATCCACGATTTCGCGCTCGATGGCAAGCCCGCGCAACGCATCGTGTTGGGCGACTGGTACGAGCACGGTTCGGTATTGCAACTGGATCCGGCAGACGCGGAATTGCACGGGCTAAGCGTGGGCGACCCAATCTCGTGAGCTATTCCCTGATCATTCCGATCATGGCCACCTGCCTTGTGGCAGGTTTTCTGTTCATGGCCGATGTTTCGCTGCCGAGCAAGATCTCGGTCGTGAGTCTCCTGGTACTTACCTTCCTGCTGTCAGGCCATTCAATGGCGCTGGATCTCGCGGCCACGCTTTCGCAAGCTGCCTTGGGCATCGGGCTGCTCATTTATTTCAAGGTCGCACGCTGAATCAGCCGCCCGCGGCGTCGATCGCCTCGCGCAGGCGTTCCACCCCGATGATTTCAAGGTCGCCGATACGCGAAGATTTTTTCGGTGCGTTGGCTTTCGGCACGATCGCACGGCGGAAGCCGTGGTGCGCGGCTTCCCTCAAGCGTTCTTCGCCGTTCGGCACCGGTCGCACTTCGCCCGACAGGCCCACTTCGCCGAAGGCAACCGTTTTCTCCGGCAGCGCGCGATCGCGGAAGCTCGATAGCACCGCCAGCAACACCGGCAGATCGGCCGCGGTTTCCTGCACACGGATGCCACCGACCACGTTGACGAACACGTCCTGATCGAACACCGCCGCGCCGCCGTGGCGGTGGAGCACGGCGAGCAGCATCGCCAGGCGATTCTGTTCCAGGCCCAGCGCCACGCGGCGTGGATTGCCGAGACTCGACTGGTCGACCAGCGCTTGCACCTCCACCAGCAGGGGACGGGTTCCCTCGCGGGTCACCATCACCGCGCTGCCCGGCGTCGGGCCCTGGTGCGCGGAAAGGAAGATCGCGGATGGATTGGGCACTTCACGCAAGCCCTTGTCGCCCATTGCGAACACGCCCAGTTCGTTGACCGCGCCGAAGCGGTTCTTGAACGCGCGCAGCACCCGGAAGCGTGAGTCGGACTCGCCCTCGAAATACAGCACCGCATCGACCATGTGTTCCAGTACGCGCGGACCGGCGATACCGCCCTCCTTCGTCACGTGGCCGACCAGGAAAACGCAGGTGCCGGTTTCCTTGGCGTAGCGCACCAACCGCGCCGCCGATTCGCGCACCTGCGACACCGAACCCGGCGCAGCCGGCAGGGTTTCGGTCCAGATGGTCTGGATCGAATCGATCACCAACACGCGCGGTTTTTCGTTCTGCGTGTGCTCGAGGATACGTTCGACGCAGGTTTCGGCGAGTGCCTTCAATGGATCCAGCGACAACCCGAGTCGATGCCCGCGCGCCGCGATCTGCGCCAGCGATTCCTCGCCGCTGACGTACAGTCCTGACAGGCGTTCGCCCAGCGAAGCCAGCGTCTGCAGCAGCAATGTCGATTTGCCGATCCCGGGATCGCCACCGACCAGCACTACGGAGCCTTCCACCAGCCCACCACCCAGCACCCGGTCGAGTTCACCGATCCGGACCAAGTGCCGCGTCTCGATTTCGCCCGCAACTTCCGTCAGGGACTGTACCCGCGCGGCTTCCACGCCGGCGTAGCCGACAGCACGCGCAGCGCCCGCACCGGCCACAGCCTTTGTCGCCGGTTGCACCACGAACGCGGACAACGTATTCCACGCGCCGCAGGCCTCGCACTGACCCTGCCACTTCGGATATTCGGCACCGCAGTCACCGCAAACGTAGGCGGTTTTGGCTTTGGCCATTACACACCATCCTCGGCGAACAGTACCCGCCGGGTGACTCCGCAGGTGAGTTCGTAGGAAATGGTGTCCGCATGTTGCGCGATGATTTCGACCGGGAGTTGCGGCCCCCACAGCGTCACCACGTCGCCAACGCGCGCCTCGGGTGCCTGGCGCAGATCAAGCGTAACAAGGTCCATCGATACGCGGCCGACGATCGCGGCGGGTTGACCGCCGACCAGAACGGGGGTCCCGCTCGGCGCACTACGTGGATAACCGTCGCCGTATCCGATCGCGGCCACACCGACGTCCATGTCTTCGAGACATTCCCACGTCGCGCCGTAACCGATGCGTTCGCCGCGCGCGATGCGGTTGATCGCCACCAGCCGCGTCGTGAGCGTCATCGCGGGAACGAAGCCGAAGTCGGCGCCGGTCTTGCCCTCGGCAACCGACAGGCCGTACAGCAAACCACCAACGCGTACCCAGTCGCCGCGCGCATGTGGCCAACCAAGCAGCCCCGCGGAGTTGGACAACGCGCGTTCGCCACGCAGATTCTTCGTCGCATCGAGGAATCGCCGCGTCTGGCGTGCGGTCAAGTCATTGGCGAATTCGTCGCTGGACGCGAAGTGAGTCATCAACACGACGTTCGGATCGACCGAATGCAGCGCGACGAGACGCGCGTACAATTCGACCGCGCGTTCGAACGGGAAACCCAGCCGGTGCATGCCGGTA
The DNA here is from genome assembly GCA_050737995.1 of Rhodanobacteraceae bacterium. GTDB lineage: Bacteria > Pseudomonadota > Gammaproteobacteria > Xanthomonadales > Rhodanobacteraceae > 66-474. The sequence goes on along the minus strand of JBOHYR010000043.1, from coordinate 16,723 downwards.
TCGAGCTTCAGCCAGACCCTGATCGGCGTGCCGCCCGTCTCGTCTTCCAGCATCGCCAGTTGCGATTCGTGGTGGATCACCGCTTCCAGTTGCAACCGGCGCATTTCTGCAAGGTCACTCGGCGCATCCGGGCCCGCCAACACCACGATGCGCTGACGGTGCCCTGCAGCACGCAAGCGCAAGCCATCGGCGATCGATGCCACACCAAACGCGTCTGCCCCGAAGAACGCACGCGCGCAGCGTTCGAGTCCGTGTCCGTAGGCGTCGGCCTTCACTACCGCCATGACCTTGGCGCCTTGCGCAAGTTCGCGCACGCGTGCGAGATTGCCGTGCAACGCACCGAGATGAATGATGGCGGTGGCGGAGCGTGTCACCGGCGATGGAACTCGCGCGCAGAGGCAGCGAGTCCATTGTCTTTCGTCATTCCGGAGCCATCGGCGATTTCATCGGCGATGGAATCCGGAATCCAGCGGTTGTTTTCATCAGCGAAAAGCTGGATTCCGGGTTCCGCACCCGGCCGAGCCGGATGCGGCCCCGGAATGACCATGCAAGTATTGCAATCCTTCGAGTCTCGACCAGGGTCCCGAACCACAAGCTTCACTCCAGGCTCCCGATATAGGACTCCGGCGCGTAGTTCTCGAATTTGGTGTATTGGCCGAGGAAGGTCAGCTTGACGGTGTCGATCGGGCCGTTGCGCTGCTTGCCGACAATGATCTCGGCGATGCCCTTGTGGTTGGATTCCTTGTTGTACACCTCGTCGCGATAGATGAACAGGATCAGGTCGGCGTCCTGCTCGATCGCGCCCGACTCGCGCAGGTCGCTCATCACCGGGCGTTTGTCGTTGCGTTGTTCCAGCGCGCGGTTCAACTGCGACAATGCGATAACCGGCACGTCCAGTTCCTTGGCCATGGCTTTGAGGTTGCGCGAGATTTCGGAAATCTCGGTGGCGCGGTTCTCCTTGTTGCCGGGCACCTGCATCAATTGCAGGTAATCGAGTACCACCAGGCCGAGGCCGTGCTCGCGCATCATCCTGCGCGCGCGAGAACGCAGTTCGCCCGGGGAGAGCGCGGGCGTGTCGTCGATGAATATCTTCGATTCGGACAACAGCGACGCCGCCTGACTGACCCGCGGCCATTCCTCTTCGGCCAGTTCGCCACTGCGCAGGTCCTTCTGGTTGATCCGGCCCAAGGACGAGATCAGGCGAAACGCGATCTGCGAGGCCGACATTTCCATCGAGAAGATCAGCACCGGACGCTTGGCGCGCATCGCAACTGCCTCGGCGATGTTGCACGCGAACGCACTCTTGCCCATCGACGGACGGCCGGCGACGATCACCAGATCCTGCCTTTGCAGCCCGGAGGTCAAATCGTCGAGGTCCTTGAAACCGGTGGTGAGGCCGGCCAACTGGCCGCGGTTGGCATAGCGCTGAGCCAGCAATTCCACCGCTTCCTTGACCGACTGGCGGACCGGCATCACCTGCTTGCGTCCGCGCGCGCCGGCCTCTGCGATCTTGAAGACGCGTTGCTCCGCCGCTTCGAGGATTTCCGGCGTATTGCGGCCCTCTGGATTGAAACCGTCGCCGGCAATCTGGGTGCCGGCTTCGATCAGTTTGCGCAGCACCGACTTGTCGCGCACGATATCGGCATAGGCCTTGATGTTGGCGGCGCTGGGGGTGTTGTTGGCGAGTTCGGCCAGATAAGCCACGCCGCCGATGGTGGCGGTCTCGCCATTGCGCTCGAACCATTCGCCCAGGGTAACCGCATCGCAGGGTTTGCCCTGCATCGCGAGCTCGCCGATCGCGCGGAAGATCAGGCGATGTTCGCGGCGATAGAAATCTTCCTCGACTACGCGATCCGCGACTTGATCCCACGCCTCGCCCACCAGCATCAGGCCGCCCAGCACCGACTGCTCGGCCTCGATGGAGTGTGGGGGCACCCGCAGCACGTCGACGCGAGGTGGCGGATTTCGTTCGGGCAGGACGGCGCTCATGGACGGGACGGGGCTTCGACAATGCGCGAATGAAAGCGCGAAAGGGCGTACATCGTGGGAGCCGGGTTGGACATGCCGACGATCATACGAGGACGCGTCTCACCCGGCGATACAACAACTCTGTGGAAATCGTGTGCACGGACCGTGGATCGCTTACACGGAGCGGCTGTTGTGACAAGTCGGGCCATGGCAGGCCATTGCGGTACCTGCGCGCTCGGGGGCTCTCGCTCGTCAATCCGCTCAGCGATACAACGATCAGGGACGATAGCGCAACCAAGCGTTACAAACCGAACCGCACCGGTGCATACGGGAGCGGATCGAGTACCGGACGGTCACCGGCGACCAGTGACGCAATCAGTTCGGCAGTGGCGGCGCTCATGCTCACCCCCAACATGCCGTGGCCGGTCGCAAGCAAAAGGTTGCTCCAGCGCGCGACCGGCCCTATCAGCGGTATCTCGTCCACGCACATCGGTCGCCAGCCCCACCATTCCTCGTGCACCTCGGCGCCCAGTGGCTCGCGCAGATAAGTGCGCGCGCCGCGCCGCAATGCATCCAGGCGGGTGCGGTTGAGGCGCTCGTCGTAACCCGAAAACTCCATGGTGCTGCCGAGCCGGTAACCCGAACTCCACGCGGTCACACACACGCTGGCTTCGCGCAATACCAACGCACGCCGCGGACACGGGTTCGGGCGCGACATCGTGATCGAATAACCCTTGCCTGGCTGGATCGGCACCGGCAAATCGAGTTGCGCCGCAAGCGGCGGTGCCCACGCACCCAGCGCCAAAAGGACGCGCTCACCCGAAAATTCACCACGCGAAGTTTGCACAGTTTCGACCCGCGTGCCGGTCGTCGTGAACCCCTGGACAGCGGTTTGCATCTCGATCGCGCCACCGCGTTCGCGGACGCGACGCGCCAGGCCATCGACCAGTTTGTCGGGGCGCAGCTGAGCATCGTCGGCGTGAAGGATGCCCCCCATCACACCGGGCAACAACGCCGGTTCCATGTCTTCGACTTCGGTACCGTGCAGCGCCGCCGCGGCGATCCCGAGGCGGTGCAGCCAGGCGATCTCCTTGCGGTCGGAAACCAGTGCTTTCGCATCGCGGTACACGTACAGGTTTCCCGCGGGTGCGTATTCGCAATCGATGCCCTCCTCCACCAGCACGCGCGGCAACAACGCCCATGACCGTTGCAGGATCGCGGCGCGCGCGATTGCCGCGCGCTCTGCGAACGCAAGATTGCAGCGCTTGGCGAAACCGAGCAGCCAGCGCCAGCGCGCCCAATCCGGGCGCGGATTGAGGTACAGCGGCGCATCCCGGCGCAGCATCCAGTGCAGCGCCTTCCACGGCATGCCGGGAACGGTCAAGGGAATCGCATGGCTGGGCGTCAGTGTTCCGCAGTTGCCGTGCGAAGCGCCGCAACCAGGCGCGCCGCGCTCCAGCACCCGCACCGACACCCCACGACGCAGCAACGCCAGGGCGCAGGACAAACCGATCACGCCTCCACCAAGGATCAGTACGTCGCTGCGGGATTCATCCATCAAAACAATTGTAACGTCGCTGGCCGAGGCCAGGCAGCTATCGCCAACGCTGGCGGCCAATTCCAGAGCCCACTGCCGATGCGCGTCACTTTCCGCCGCGAAGGTGGACTTTCGGCCAGCAGGCACATGCGGGACAGGGCGGACCCACCCAAGGGGCCCGTCGCCACGGCCCCTGTCGGTCCGGCTCCGGCGTCGCTGCGGCGTTGGCATCATTTCTGCTTGGATTCCCGTGACACAGAGGGAATCCACATGAATACCAACACCGACACTGCTTTTTGCAGCGTACCCGAGATCTTGCTTATGCTGCGCGCCCCGGGCGCAGGTTGGCTGTCCACCATGCTGTCAGCACTGGACGAAGCCGGCCGCGACCCCGATTTCAACGCCTATCACCGGGCGATCCTCGCACGCTGTCTTGACGAACAGATGGTACCTGCTGCGGTAGCCGAAGCCGCACGCCAGCGCACGATCCAGTTCGAAGAGACCATGGTCGCGCAAACGCAACACGGCGCGAACGTCCAGGGTCACGAGCGCGTCGCAGTCTGCTGAAAACACGGACCGCAAGCGCGGTCCGACGCTGGACGCCACCAGCGCCATCGGTTACCGTCGGGGCTGAGCAGTTGGCAACCCCGACGACCCAATGTTTGCACGTGACTGCAACCCCCCGAGCTATCCCATTCCACTCGATCGGAGGGCTGCGCGTTGACCGCGCTGCTCTGCCGGGGGCGGCTGCTGGCGGCACTGTTTTCCTTGCTGGTGTTGGCTGCCTGTGCAACCGTCGCGCCCGCGCCGTTGCCGCCTTCCCCGAAGCTTGCCAACAACGTCCTGTTCCGCGCCATCAGCCTGGTCGGCACGCCCTATCGATGGGGCGGCAACACGCCGGAAACCGGCTTCGACTGCAGCGGTCTCGTCGATTACGTATTTCGCACCGAAGCAGCCATCGCGCTGCCCCGAACCTCGCGCGAAATCGCTGCACTGGATGCGCCGAAGATTTCCAGAAGGAATCTCGAACCCGGCGATCTGCTGTTTTTTGGCCACCGCCACCGCGTCAATCACGTCGCCATCTATGTCGGCCACGGCCGCTTCGTGAATGCCCCCGATCGTGGCGGCACGGTCCAGCTCGACGAACTTGACGGTTATTACTGGCGCGACCATTACATGTTCGCCAAGCGCGTGCTGACGCCGCGTGTCCGCGCCGCGCTGGCCGCAAACTGACCCGGCCGCCCGGATGCGCCGACGCCCTGCCCGCGGATCCGGTGCAGCGGCAAAACTCCAATGGGATCCACGATGCAGAACTTCACCTTGCTGGTCGGTCGCCTCGGACTGTCACTGATTTTCATCCTGTCCGGCATCGGCAAGATCACGGCCTACCAGGTCACCGCAAAGGTGCTGGTGGCGCACGGACTGCCGTCGGGACTATTGCCACTGGTGATTTTTGCAGAACTGGGCGGCGGCCTCGCGATCCTGTGCGGTCTGTTGACGCGCTGGGCCGCGGCGGGACTGGTCATCTACACGATCCTCGCCGCCGTGATTTTCCACAACAACTTCGCCGACCACGCGGAATGGGTCGACTTCATGAAGAACCTCGCGATCGCCAGCGGCTTTCTGGTACTGATGGTGCAGGGACCGGGACTGTTGTCGCTGGATGCCTGGCGACGGCGGCGAAAGCAGCGCAACAAACTGTTCGTCTGAGGAAACCGAAGACGCTGCCGCGCGAAATCAACCGTGTGCGTGTCCGCCATCGGGGTGCGCGTGTCCGTGCGCAATTTCTTCCGGAGCCGCCGCGCGCACCGCCGTGATCTCGATGTCGAAGTGCAGGGTCTTGCCGGCCAGCGGATGGTTGTGGTCGACATCGATGGCCGTCATGCCGACCTTGCGCACCGTCACCCGCCGCTGCCCGCCGTCGCGGGTCTGCAGCACCGCGCTCGTGCCGGGCTTCAGGCGTTGCGCATCCTGGAAATATTTCTTCGGCACACGCTGAAGCAGGCCTTCCTGGTATTCGCCGTAGGCCTCCGCGGGCGCGATATCGACCTCGAACTTCTCGCCCGCCTCGCGTCCGGCCAGTGCTTTTTCGACCCCCGGCACCAGTTGCCCGTGGCCCAGCAACGCCAGCATTGGCTCCCCGCGCTTGCGGGATTCGTCGAACGGCTCGACTGCGGTATCGGCGGCGTCGCGCACGCTGTAATGGAAACTCACCACGGAATCTTTTTCGGCACGCATGGACGTCACGGTGCAATGGCAGAATTGCGCATGGTAGTGGCGCCCTCTTCCGCCGTCACGCCGAAACGCACGCCATGCGCCTCGGGGCCGAACCAGGTGAGCAATGCCAGTACCACCGCGACTCCGACGATCCACACGCTCTGCGCGAACGCATAATCACCAGCGCGCGCCTGTGCGATCCAGGCCAGCGCGTAGGCGGTGCCGGCGGCGATCAGGTTGCCGAGTTGGTACGCGAAGCCCGGCAATGTGCCGCGCACGTCGTCGGGCGACAACTCGTTCAGATAACCCGGCACCACGCCCCACGCACCCTGCACCGCAATCTGGATCCAGAACGCCCCGACCCCAAGCAGCAGCACTGAACCGCCGTAACTCCACAACGGGATCGCGGGAAGCGCCAGCACGCAGGCGATCGCCATCGCACGACGCCGGCCGATGCGTTCGGACCACGCGCCGAACACGAGGCCACCGACCAGCGCGCCAAGGTTCAGCACGATCGTCAGAAGGCTCACCATGTGGGTGCCGAAGTGCCGCTGAAGCTTCAGGAAGGTCGGGTAGAGATCCTGCGAACCGTGGCTGAAAGCGTTGAACACTGCCATCGTCACGATCAGGTAGGCGAACAGGCCCCAGCGCCCGCGCATGGCCTGGAACACACTGCGTCGCACACCGGCCTGCGCGCGCTGCTCGAACACCGGCGATTCCGGCACGCTGCGGCGCAGGTAAAGCACCAGCAGCGCCGGCACCACTCCCAGCACGAACATCCCGCGCCAGCCGATCGAATTGAACAGCAGCCCGTAGGCGACCGCGCACAACAGGTAGCCGCACGGATAGCCGCTCTGCAGGAGGCCAGACACGATGCCCCGTGACTTCGCCGGGATCGATTCCATCGCCAGCGATGCGCCGATGCCCCATTCGCCGCCCATCGCGATGCCGAACAGCGCGCGCAACACCAGCAGCGCCACCAGTGACGGCGCAAACGCGCAAGCCAGCGCCAGTACCGAATAAAGGGAAACATCGATCATGAGAATCCGCCGTCGTCCGTAACGGTCGGCAAGACGCCCGAACAGCAGAGCGCCGAGTGGACGGAAGGCAAGGGTCAGGAACAACGCAAAAGCGACTTCCTTGATGTCGACGTGGAATTCCCGCGCCACCGCCGGCATCACCATCACCAGCAGGAAATAATCGAACGCATCCAGGGTCCAGCCAAGAAAGCTCGCAGCAACGGTGTGTCGCTGGACACGGTCGAGCGCTCGCAAGTCGGCAAAGGCGGTCATGGGTTCGTCCGGTGCGCTCGGAGCAAGCGGTGCGGCGAGCATACCGCCGCATACCGGGCATTCGCACGCCTGCGGACTACAATATTGGGATGACCGTGGGTTCACATGCTGCGGCACAGTCGTTCGAGACGCTGGTCGAACGTATCGACGCCGTCCTGCCCCAGACCCAGTGCCAGCGCTGCGGCTACCCCGCCTGCCGACCGTATGCCGAGGCGATCGCGCGTGGGGACGCTGCGATCAACCGCTGCCCGCCCGGTGGCGTCGAAGGCGTGCGCGTGCTGGCGCGGATCACCGGTCAGTCCGAGCTACCACTCGACCCCGAATGCGGCGAGGAAGCGCCGCCGCGTGTCGCGCTGATCGACGAGGACGCCTGCATCGGTTGCACCAAATGCATTGAGGCCTGTCCGGTCGACGCCATTGTCGGCGCCGCCAAGCTGATGCACACGGTCATCGTCGAACGTTGCACCGGTTGCGAACTGTGCCTGCCGCCGTGCCCGGTGGACTGCATCGCCATGGTCGCCGACCCCGGCTCGCCGCCGCGCCTGTCGAGACCCGCGTTGCCGTGCCGGCCATGAACAAGCGCCGTGAACGCTGGCTGTCGCGTGCACTCTGGCTGGTCGGCATCGTGGTCTTCTGCATGGTATGGCCGGCGCTTGAATACCCACGCTTCGACATCGAGCCGCAGCAACGTGTGCAGGCCTTTCTGCAACTGGCGCTGCTGCACGGCTCGTGGCTGCTGTGGGCACTGCTGGTGCAGTCGGCAATCAAGGCATGGTGGCGCTTCCGCGAAAGTCGTGCGCTGCGAGGCTCGGGTGCGGTGGTGCTGGCGATCTTGTGCGCCGTGCTTTGCTACGCGCGCTTCGTCGAGCCCAACCTGCTGGTCGTGCGCCGCACCGTGATTCCCGCGCCGATCAACCTCGACATCGCGGTGGTCAGCGACATCCACGTCGGCCTCTACACGCGTCGGGCCAAGCTCGCGCAAATGGTTCGCAAGTTGAACGCGTTGCATGTGAACCTGGTGTTGTTCGCGGGTGACCTCACCTACGACCCGCCGAGGAATCTCGCTGCCACCTTGTCGCCACTGAAGAAATTGGACATGCCGATGTACGCGGTACTCGGCAACCACGACGTGCAACTGCCGGGGCCACCACTGGCGAACAAGATCCATCGCGTGCTCGCCGGTTCACAGGTCCATTTCATCGAGCATCGCGTAATCGACTTCCCGACGTTCCGTCTCGCCGGCATGTACGACTGGTGGAGTGGGCGCGACAACGCCGCATTCCTGCGCGCGCTGCCACACAACAAACCCCTGCTGGTGCTGATGCACCAGCCGCATAGCCTGCGTGCCTTGCGGGGCGTGGATTTCGCGCTGGCAATAGCCGGCCACACCCACGGCGGTCAGGTTTACATCCCCTGGCTGACCGACAAGCTGTTCATGCTGATTCGCGACGAAAAGTACGTAAACGGCTACTACGACACGCCGACCGGAAAGTTGTTCGTGACGCCCGGCGTGGGCGTTACCGGCCTACCGCTGCGCCTCGATTGCCCACCGACCATCGACGTGCTGGAATTGCGGCGTCATGTCCGCTGATCCTTCCGCGCAGCAACCCTGCATCCACTGCGGCGACTGCGCGCGCGCATGTCCGGAATCGTTGAACCCGGAAGCGTTGTTCTTCGCGCTGATTGATGAAGACTGGACCAAGGCGCAGCGCAATGCTCTTGATGCGTGTACCCAATGCAACCGATGTGTCGAAGTCTGCCCCTCGCACATCCCGTTGCTCGACTGGTTCCGCTGGGGCAAGGCCGAGCTTGCGGTGCAATATCGCGCCCGACTCGCTCGAATGCGCTTCGAAGCCCAAAACAAGCGGCTTGTGCGCGAACGCGAGGATCGCGCCGTGCGACGCGGTGGCGTAGGCGGCCCTGCTCGAACAACGCCTGCCGTGCGAACCATCAGCAAGCAGGATGTGCTTGCCGCGATTGCACGCGGGCAGGCACGCCGCAAGGCGCGCAGGCACGAGCCATGAGGCGTAACGACGTCACCGAACTATTCCGTCGCCTGCACGAACTCGACCCAAACCCGACCACCGAACTGGTCTATCGCACACCGTTCGAACTGCTGGTCGCGGTGATCCTGTCGGCGCAAGCCACCGATGTCGGCGTCAACAAGGCGACGAAGCGCTTGTTTCCGGTTGCCAACACACCACAGGCCATCATGGCGCTTGGCGAAGAAGGGTTGAAGCGCTACATCTCGACCATTGGCTTGTACAACACCAAGGCAAAAAACATCATCGCCACCTGCACGTTGCTGATCGAACGCCACAGCGGCGAAGTGCCGCACAACCGCGAGGAACTGGAATCGCTTCCGGGCGTCGGTCGCAAGACCGCCAATGTCATCCTCAACACCGTTTTCGGCGAACCGACCATCGCGGTCGACACCCACATCTTCCGGGTCTGCAACCGCACCGGCCTTGCGCGCGGCAAGACCGTGCGTGCGATCGAAGACGGGCTTGTCAAGGTGGTGCCCGATGAATACAGACCCGGTGCGCACCACTGGCTGATCCTGCACGGCCGTTACGTGTGCACCGCGCGCAAGCCGAAATGCCCGGTTTGCCCAATCCGCGACCTGTGCGCGTACAGGCACAAGACGATGTGACACGGCGTTCATCGGCCGCATCATGACCCGCTGCTATCCTCGCGCGATGCACAAACAGATCGACGCTTATTCGGAGCACCTGTCCACCCGGTTTCGCGGGTTCCTGCCCGTGGTGGTGGATGTCGAAACAGGCGGCTTCGATGCGCAACACGACGCGCTGCTGGAAATCGCGGCAGTGGTCGTCAGCATGGACGGCCATGGCGTACTCACACCCGAACCGGTGGTCTCGACTCATGTCGAGGCGTTTCCGGGCGCAAACATCGACCCCAAATCGCTGGAGGTCAACGGCATCGACCCCGACCAGCCGCTGCGAGGTGCGATCCCGGAACGTGCCGCGCTCGACCTGATCTTCAAACGGGTGCGCGTCGCCATCAAGGCCAGCGATTGCCAGCGCGCGATCCTGGTCGGCCACAACGCCGCGTTCGACCTCGGCTTTCTCAACGCCGCCGTTCGCCGCACCGGTCACAAACGCAACCCTTTCCACCCGTTTTCCTGCTTCGACACTGCAACGCTCGGTGGCCTCGCCTATGGGCAGACCGTGCTATCGCGCGCGGTGCAGGCGGCCGGATTCGAATGGAACGCCGACGAGGCGCATTCGGCGGTCTACGACGCCGAACGCACCGCGGCGATGTTCTGCACGATCGTCAACCGCTGGAGGCATTTCGAACAACTGGAGCGCGAGATTGTCGGCGCCAACTGATTACCGGAACAATCGCTTGTCAGGCGGCCCAATACCGCACGATCAGCGCGACGAGCTGCAACGCGATCAACGCATACACGCCGGCGAGCACGTCATCGAGCATGACACCAAAGCCACCGTGCACGCCGCGATCGGCCACGCCCACCGGCCACGGTTTCCAGATGTCGAACAGACGGAACAGCACGAAGCCGGCAAGCATTGAAACTGCCATCCATGGCCAAGCACTCCCTGGCGCAACGAACAGGGTGATCCACATCCCGATCACCTCATCCCAGACCAGCGCACCGTGATCGTCCACGCCCAGGCGACGCCCGGACACCGCGCACGCCCACACGCCGAGTACGAACCCCACGACCAGTACCAAGGCGTACCAGCCCGGCGCAAGGCCGCGCAACAAAAACCACCACGGCAGCAGTGCGACCAGCGAGCCCGCGGTACCGGGCGCCTTCGGCGACAGGCCCGCGCCGAGCGCGGTGGCAATCCAGCCGGCCGGGTGCGATAACAGCGCGCGTCGTTGCGGCGCAGTCAGTGGCGGACTCATCGCGAGAAGTGTTCCCAGCCCGCGTGAGGCGTTTCGATGAAGTTGCCCTGCGCATCCTTCACGCGAACGCCCAACCCTTCGGTAATGCGGCCGATGCGTGTCGTCCGGCATCCAGCATCGGCGAAGCGCCACCCGATTTCCGCCGCGCGATTTTCCGGCACGCTGAAACACAATTCGTAATCGTCGCCGCCAGTCAGTGCCAGCTCTTGGCACGCAGCGCGATCGAATCCCACGCCAAGCGCGGGCGACATCGGCAATGCCTCAATGTCGATTTCCGCTCCCACTCCACTTGCCGCACAGACGTGACCGAGATCGGCGAGCAATCCGTCGGACACATCGATGCACGAACCCGCGACGCCACGCAATGCGAGTCCCGCCGCAATGCGCGGGACGGGCCGATGCATGCGCGCCAGCAATGCCGCCATCTGTCTTTGTTCCGGGTCCACGGCTCCGGACCGGGGCTCCCTCAACAGCCGCAATGCGCCCGCTGCATCGCCGAGCGTGCCGGTCACGAACACCGCGTCGCCCGCCCCCGCACCGCGTCGTGTCAATGCCTCGCCGCGCGGGGTCGTTCCCAGCACCGTGACCGTGACGGACAAGGGGCCCTGTGTGGTGTCGCCGCCCACAAGCGCCACGCCATGCACGCCGGCGAGTTCGGCGAAGCCGTCCGCAAACTTCTCAACGAAGTGCGCATCGGCCTCGGGCAGCGTCAACGCCAGCAACGCCCATGCAGGCTCCGCGCCCATCGCGGCAAGATCGGAGAGATTGACCGCGAGCGACTTCCAGCCGATGTCTTCGGCGGCGGTGTCGACCAGGAAATGCACACCCGCGACCAGCGTGTCGGTGCAGGCAACCAGTTGCCGGTCCGGAGGCATGTCCAGGAGTGCCGCGTCGTCGCCGATCCCGAGCACCACGTCGTCGCGTCTGCGCGCCGTGCGCTCACGAATCGCCTCGATCAGTTTGAATTCCATTCGGGCCGCCAATCCGGAAAAGGCTCGCGTGCATACACCCACGTCGGGTCGCCCCGATAGGTCGTCTCACACCACAACCGGAATCCGGTCTTCTCCGCAACGCGCAGTGACGCGCGATTCTCCGGCGCGATGATGCACACCGCGTGTCGTTCCGGAAACCGTTTTTCGCGCCACGCTTCGATCGCCGCCACCGCCTCGGTCGCAAAACCGTTGCCATGTGCCGACCGGGCCAGTACCCAGCCGCATTCCAGCATCCCACGCAAGGAAGGTTGCATGTCGCGCCCGAAATCCGCAAAACCCACTTCGCCGATGTAACCACTGTCGCGCTTTTCCTCGATCACCCAGTAACCGAAGCCGAGCAGGCTCCACAGTCCCGCATAGTTCAACATGCGCCGCCAGCTTTCCTCGACATTCGATGGGTGTCCGCCGATATGCCTGACCACGTCGGGATCGGACCAGATCGCATGGCAACCGGGAAGATCTGCGGCACGGTGTGCGCGCAAGCGCAGGCGCGCCGTCTCGATCACCGGTGCGGCAACGACCTGCGGCTTGTCGGCAGCGGCCATCTTCAGCGCTTCGCTTCGGCCTCACGCCAGGCATGCGCCAACTTGTCCAGCACGCCGTTGACGTAGGTGTGACCCTGTTCGGAGCCGAAGCGTTTGGTAACTTCCACCGCCTCGTTCAACACCACGCGATACGGCACGTCCGGGCGAAATTTCAGTTCGTAGGCGGACAACCTCAATACCGCGCGCTCGATCGGATCGACGCGTTCGACGTCGCGGTCCAGGAACGGCTCGAGTCCCGCGTCGAGTTCCGCGCGATACATTTCCACGCCGCACAACAGGTCCTCGAAGTATTCGAGATCCGCGATCTGCATGTCCTGCTCGTGGCGGAAATCGTCGATGACCTTGCGCATCGGATTGCCGCCGAGCTCCCACGCATAAAGTGCTTGCACCGCGCGCCGGCGTGCGCGCGAACGCGCGGCAGGATCGATGCCATCGGCGCGAACATGCGAAATCATGTCGGCAGCCCCTGCATCATCGACGCCATTTCAATCGCGACCTTCGCCACGTTCGCGCCCTTGTTGCCGCGAGCACCACCGGCACGCGCCCAGGCATCGGCTTCATCCTCGACCGCGAGGACGCCGTTCAGCACCGGCACGCCGGAATCGATCGCCACCCGCATCAAGCCGGCCGCGCACTGGTCGGCCACTTGTTCGTAGTGCCGGGTTTCCCCGCGCACCACGCAACCCAGCGCAACAATCGCGGCATAACGGCCACCCGCGGCGAGATGTTTTGCCAACACCGGAAGCTCCCAGGCGCCCGGTACGCGCAGCACGTCCAGCATGTCGTCGGCCACGTCATGGCTGGCGAACGCCAGACGCGCGCCGTCCACCAGCGCATCCACGATCTCGCCATTCCAGCGGCTGGCGATCACCGCGTAGCGTGCGCCTGGAGGCGAGCGTAAATCGACGGGTTGGCTGGCGTGCTGGTCGGACATGTTCAAGATCGGCAAACGTGGGAGGGCGAATTGGAAAAGCGTAACAGCGGCGATCACATCGCCCTACTATTTGTTCCCTACTCCCCGTTTCCGCTGTCTTGCTCCTCAACGTATTCGACCACTTCGAGATCGAAGCCCGACAGCCCCACCAGCTTGCGTGGCGTGCCCAGCACGCGCAGCAGTCGCACGCCGAGGTCGGCGAGGATCTGGGCCCCCAGCCCGAGCTGGCGCCACTCACGCTGGTTGCTGACGGTGCGCGACGCGGCGAGGACGGCCGGCTCCTCTGGGTACCCCAGGCGCGTAAGCAGAGTTGCCGGCCCTTCGTCGGCTGCCAGCACCACTATCACGCCGCGATCCTCGTCGGCGACCCGCCGCAACGCCGCGGTCATGGTAAGGCCGAGGTCCTCGCGTTTCAGGTGCAGAACGTCGGATAGGGTATTGCGCACGTGCACGCGCGTGAGGACGGGTGCGCCATCATCCACCGTACCGCGCACCAGCGCGAAATGCAGGTCGCCGCGCAGGCGATCGCGCCAGGCGACCAGTTTGAACGCACCGAATTCGGTTTCGACCTCGGCCTCGTGCAGGCGCTCGATGGTTTTCTCGGTGGCGACGCGATGGCGGATAAGGTCCGCGATGCTGCCGACCTTGAGTCCGTGTTTCCCGGCAAACGCTTCGAGATCCGGGCGTCGCGCCATGGCACCATCCTCGCGCAGGACCTCGACGAGCACGCCCGCCGGTTCGCAGCCGGCCAGCATGGCGAGATCCACCGCGGCCTCGGTGTGGCCGGCGCGGGTCAGCACCCCGCCCGGTTGTGCCTGCAACGGAAACACGTGACCGGGCTGGATCAAATCAGCCGGACGGGCATCTTTGGCGACCGCGGCCTGGATCGTCGCGGCCCGGTCGTGCGCCGAGATACCGGTGGTGACGCCGCGCGCAGCCTCGATCGAGACGGTGAAGTTCGTATGCAGCGGAGAGGCATTGTCGCGCACCATGGGCTGCAAGCCGAGCCTTCGGCAACGCGCCTGATCGAGCGCGAGACAGATCAGCCCGCGCCCCTCGCGGGCCATGAAATTGACGTCCTCGGGCCGCACCTTGTCGGCGGCCATGATCAGGTCGCCCTCGTTTTCGCGATCCTCGTCGTCCAGCATCACCACCATGCGTCCGGCGGCGATCTCTGCTAGCAGTTCGGGAATGGTCGCAAAAGCCATGGGTTCAATGCTCCGTGTTTACCAGCAGTCGTTCGGTGTAACGCGCCAGCATGTCGACTTCGAGGTTCACGCGATCGCCCGCACGCCGATCCTGCAACGTCGTCATCGCGACCGTGTGCGGGATCAGGTTGACCTCGAAAAGACTGCCATCGACTGCGTTGACGGTGAGGCTGACCCCGTCCACGCAGATCGAACCTTTTGTTGCGATGTAGCGCGACAACGCGGCCGGCGCCTCGATCCGCCAACGCCGCGAACGCGCATCCGGCTCGATCGCGACGATGGTTCCGAGTCCATCGACATGTCCGGAAACAAGGTGGCCGCCCAACCGATCGGACAGGCGCAGCGCCTTTTCGAGGTTGACCGTATCGCCTTCGTGCAAATCGCCCAGGATCGTCAGCGACAGCGATTCGCTGGATACGTCGAACGCCAGTGTGTCGCCCTCGCGTGCCACCACAGTCAGGCAGCAGCCCGACACCGCGATGCTGTCGCCGGGCGCGACGTCGGAAACGTCCAGACCCGGCGCGGCGACAGTCAAACGCAAATCGCCCTCGTGCACCAGTCTGCCAGCGATGGTGCCGGTGGCCCCGATGATGCCAGTGAACATCAGCACACCTCTACGACGAAGGCGGCCGAAAAAATTTGTGAGTCGAGCATGCAACGTTCTCCGCGTGGTGGCCTGCGAGAACGCCTCAAGGCATGAGTCGGACGCGCCGCGAGAGCACGCGCCCGACCGTCTTCTCTTTATCCGGACTTTCCGGAGACGTTGATCTGTCACCGACCGTCGGCTCCGGAATTCGACCGGATCTGCTGTCCCCGCGGCTATAGCCGCGAGCGCTCGCGGGCTCGCCCATTGGGCCTACCGCCGGTGGGGAATTTCGCCCCGCCCTGAAGACGCCAGCTTTGCCGGCAAGAACCGGCACGGAATTGTAACACTTTGCGGGGCAATGCCTGCGTGCGGAACGCTTCAACCGGACCGCAGCAACAACCGCCATTCGGTGCCGACCGCCCGTTGCTCGATCACGCGCAGCTTCGGGCGTGCGGTCATGTCTTCGAGCGGCGGCAACGCGAGCAATGGCCGCGCCGCGTTGCCGAGCAGTGTCGGCGCGATATACAACAGCAATTCGTCGACCAATCCCCGCTCGAACAATGCACCGCACAGGGTCGGACCGGCCTCGACCTGCAATTCATTGACACCGCGCCCGGCCAGCAGGTGCAGCATCGCACCCAGGTCGAGCCTGCCGTTGCCATCTGCAGGCACGGCGGCAAGCTCGGCGCGCGCGTAACGGTCACCGCGTGGTGTTGCATCCGATGCATGCAGCACCAGCGTCGGCGCGCCGCCGTCGAGCAGATGCGCGTTCACCGGCAACGTGTCGAGACGCGCATCCAGCACGACGCGCAGAGGTTCGAAATTGTCCCCTTCACGGGCGGCGCTCGCGTAGGGCGGGGGTTCGCTCATGCGTACCGTCAGCCGCGGATCGTCCGCGCGCGCGGTGCCGGCGCCTGTCAGGATTGCCGAGCTGCGCGCGCGCCAACGCTGCACGTCGGCACGGGCGGGATCGCCCGTGATCCATTTCGACTCGCCGTCGGCCAGCGCAGTACGCCCGTCGAGGCTCATCGCCAGCTTCAAGCGTACCCATGGCCGCCCGCGTTCAAATCGGCAAAAGAAACCGCGGTTCAATTCACGAGCGACATCGCTCATCAACCCCGCCTGCACGTCGACACCGGCTTCGCGCAGGCGTTGCAGTCCTCCGCCCGCAACTTTCGGGTTCGGATCCGCGATCGCCACCACGATACGCGCGATGCCTGCATCGACCAGCGCATCCACGCACGGCGGCGTGCGCCCGCGGTGCGGGCAGGGCTCCAGCGTGACGAACGCCGTCGCGCCATGCGCGCGCGCCGCGGCCGAGCGTAGCGCAAACACCTCGGCATGCGGTTCGCCCGCGTGCTGGTGCCAGCCTTCTCCGACGATTTCCCTGCCGCGCGCGATCACGCAGCCGACGCGCGGATTGGGTTGCGTGGTGTACAACCCCCGCCCGGCCAGACGCAGCGCGCGCGCCATCATTGCGTGGTCGATGGCCGAGAAGGAAGCGGGGTCAGAGTCGATTTTCACGCAAAATGCTGCCGTCCTCTGAGACT
>JBOHYR010000042.1:0-22489 GCA_050737995.1 Rhodanobacteraceae bacterium | reverse complement strand
CGGTCACCCAGCGCAGCCCGCCGCAGGTGCAGGTGGGGGATTATGCGGTGATCCGGGACAATGTGGTCTATCGTTATTGAGCGAACCATTGAATAACCTGCTGCGCTCGGTGGCTCGCGCGCCGGTGGTGTTCGCGCTTCGAAGGCAGGATGCCGGAGCGAACATTCGCGGCCCGGAGGGCGAGCCGCGGACGCTGCGAGTCATGCTCGCGACGGTTCTTCAACGGTTCGGCGATCGAATTTCAGTGTTGCAATCGGGATAGGGGGCGATAGTAGCGACCATCGCGCCCCTCCCACACCACCCGGCATGCGGGTCCGCACCGGGCGGTTCGAGAAGTTGAGGTTATGAGAACCGGGGCAGACCAAGTTGATCGAAGTAGGCAACGGTCAGGATGGCGTTGAGCGCTTGCGCGCTACCGCGCCACCAGTGCCGCGCCCCAACGGCCGCTTGCTGGGCCAGCCAAGAGCTGGCACCCAACTGGCAACAGGCACGGTAGATCGTGGTGCCACGCCGCCAGTGCTTGAGTTGGATCGCCCGCAACCGATGACGTAGCCATTCGTCCAGCGTGCGCCGGACGCCCGGCGTCTGTGCCAGTCCGTAGTAGGCATTCCAACCCGTGAGGTAGGGTCGCAACCGCTGGATCACCTCGTCCACACTGCGCCCGCCTGAGCGCCGGGTCAGTTGCCTGATCCGATGCTTGAACGTCGCCAGAGAGGAAGCAGCCACCCCGCGTTTGACCACGCCTTGGGCATACCAGAAGCTGAAGCCCAGGAACTTCCGTTCCCGTACGTCCGCCACCGCACTCTTGGCCTCGTTGACCGCAAGATGCAGCCGGTCGTAGCACTTGCGCAGCAAACCCATCACCCGCTCACCCGCCTTGCGACTGCGCACATACACGTTGCAGTCATCGGCGTATCGGGCAAAGCAATGGCCGTGCCGCTCCAACACCTTGTCCACCTCGTCCAGCAGCACATTCGCCAGCAGCGGACTCAAGGGTCCGCCTTGCGGCGTACCCTGATACCGCTCCACCACGACACCACCACCCATGATGCCGCTGGTCAGATACGCCCGCACCAGCCGGAGCACTCCGGCATCGCCGATACGCCTGCGCAAACGGTCGATGAGGATGTCGTGATTGACGCGATCGAAGAACTTCTCCAGACCGACGTCCACCACGATCCGCCGGCCGGACTGGATGTAGCCCTGCGCCGCGAGAATCGCGTCGTGGGCCCGCCGTCCGGGACGGAAGCCGTAGCTGTGCTTGCTGAAGGTCGGGTCCAGTATCGGTTGCAGCACTTGCAACAGCGCTTGCTGGATCAACCGATCCGTCACCGTCGGGATACCAAGCTCGCGCTCACCACCTGCCGGTTTCGGGATCGCCACCCGGCGTACCGGACTGGGCCGATACGTCCCCTCAAGCAGTTGCGACCGGATCGTTGGCCACGTGGTGACAAGCTGACGTGCGGTCTGGCCAATGTCCAGACCATCCACGCCCGCCGCACCTTGGTTGGCCTTGACCCGTTTCCATGCCTGCTTGAGGTTGGCTCTCGTCAGCGCCGCTTCCCGCAACGCCGTTCCTGTGTTTCCGGTTCCCTGTCGCGGGCTGGCCGCTTCGTCGCTGACAGGTCCGCACCCGGCTTCACCGTGCACAGCACCTGCCCGCTCCGCTTGCGCGGACATCTGACGCCTTGCGTCCAACATCGACATGGCCTCGAACACTTCTCCTCGTTCGGCCCTTTGCTCCATACCGGCAGCTACTACGGCCTCGGCTGACTTCTCGCTCCGACTCAACACCGTTGGACTTTCATCCACAACGCGAGATCTCCCCGGGTAAGAACGCACTCCTTCACTGCACAACCGCCAGATTTACGCCGCCTGACCCTTGACCACAAGAGCTTCGCGGTTTCTTGCCCGCTCGCCCTGATCGGCACCGCCTCCTATCCAGTTCTTGTCCATCGGCTCGCAGTTTCGCTCCACGCTTCCTCTCCACGGTCGGTCACCCTTCCGCAGTTGCGCTTCGCTTCGCTCGCTGTGGTCAGCTCGCGGGAGGACTTGCACCTCCAAGAGTGCGCCCGTGCCGGGCGCACAAGACAGGGATGTCGAAAACGCCATCCCCCCCGCGACTTCGGCGCGAAGGGGTCGCGACGAAGGAGGCAAAGGCGCGTCAGTGCTGGAGGTTCTTGCGCAGACGCTCCAGCGCGGACAACTGCGCGACGGCCTGGATGAGCTGCTCCTGCGCCTGCTCGACCGTCTTGGCATCGCCGCGGTTGGCGAGCATGCGCTCGGCCTCTTCCTTGGCGCGCTTGACGGCCGCCTCGTCGATTTCATCGGCACGCAAGGCGGTGTCGGCCAGCACGGTGACGACGTTTGGCTGCACTTCGAGGATGCCGCCTGACACGTAGTATCCGTGCCGCTTGCCGTCTTCGCCGATCACTTCGACCTGGCCCGGTTTCAGGCGCGTCAGCAAGGGTGCGTGGCGCGGCGCGATGCCGAGTTCGCCGGCCTCGCCACTGGCGATGACCAGCGTCACATCGCCGTGAAAGATCTCGGCTTCGGCGCTGACGATGTCGCAACGAATGGTGGCCATGAGAATTTGCTTATGCCGCCTTCTTTTCGCCGGCGGCGTTCATCTGCTCGCCTTTCTTGATGGCATCCTCGATGCCGCCGACCATGTAAAACGCCTGCTCGGGCAGGTGGTCGGCTTCGCCATCCACGATCATCCTGAAGGCGCGGATGGTCTCCTTGAGGGGTACGTACTTGCCGGGTGAACCGGTGAACACCTCCGCGACATGGAATGGCTGCGAGAAAAAACGCTCGCACTTGCGCGCGCGGTACACGGCCTGCTTGTCGGACTCCGACAGTTCGTCCATGCCGAGGATCGCGATGATGTCCTTGAGTTCCTTGTAACGCTGCAACGTGCCCTGCACCTTGCGCGCGACATCGTAGTGTTCCTGTCCGATCACCAGCGGATCGAGCTGGCGTGATGTGGAAGCCAGCGGATCCACCGCGGGGTAGATGCCGAGCGACGCAATGTCGCGCGACAGCGCCACCGTCGAATCCAGGTGCGCGAAGGTGGTCGCGGGCGAAGGATCGGTGTAATCATCGGCTGGCACGTACACCGCCTGGATCGAGGTGATCGAGCCGGTCTTGGTGGAAGTGATGCGTTCCTGCAGGCGCCCCATTTCGTCGGCAAGCGTGGGCTGGTAACCCACCGCCGAAGGCATGCGTCCCAGCAGCGCCGACACCTCTGTGCCCGCCAACGTGTAGCGATAGATGTTGTCGATGAACATCAGCACGTCGCGGCCCTTGCCCGAGGCGTCCTTCTCGTCGCGGAAATATTCGGCCATGGTCAGACCGGTCAGCGCGACGCGCAGGCGATTGCCCGGCGGCTCGTTCATCTGGCCGTACACCATCGCTACTTTCGACTCGGGGAAGTTGTCCGGCCTGACCACGCCCGCCTCGATCATCTCGTGGTAGAAATCGTTGCCCTCGCGGGTACGTTCGCCGACACCGGCGAACACCGACAGACCCCTGTGCTGGGTCGCGATGTTGTTGATGAGTTCCAGCATCGTGACCGTCTTGCCGACGCCCGCGCCACCGAACAGGCCAACCTTGCCGCCCTTGGCAAACGGGCACATCAGGTCGATCACCTTGATGCCCGTTTCGAGCAGCTCGTTGGCAGCGGCCTGATCGTCGTAGGACGGCGCAGGGCGATGGATCTCCCAACGGTCCTGTGCATTGACCGGACCACGTTCGTCGATCGGTTCGCCCAGCACGTTCATGATGCGGCCCAGCGTCGCCTGCCCGACCGGTACCTTGATGTACGCGCCGGTGTTGTCCACTTGAAGGTTGCGCTTCAAACCGTCGGTAGAGCCGAGCGCGATCGTGCGCACCACACCGTCGCCAAGCTGCTGCTGGACTTCCAGCGTCACCTCGGTGCCTTGCACCTTGAGCGCGTCATAGACCTTCGGCACCGCGTTGCGCGGAAATTCCACGTCGACCACCGCGCCGATGATTTGAACGATCTTGCCCTGACTCATTTCGTTTTCCTCTCAAATGGCTCTGCTGGAAACGTGGCACGGTAACGCCGTGCGCACGCTTCCGGTTGTCTGTCAGCCGCCGACCGCGGCGGCGCCGCCGACGATTTCCGAAATTTCCTGGGTGATCGCCGCCTGGCGCGCCTTATTGTAAATCAGTGTCAGGGTGTCGATCGCCTTGGTGGCATTGTCCGACGCGGCCTTCATTGCGACCATCCGCGCCGCGTGTTCGCTCGCGAGGTTCTCCAGTGTGGCGTGATACACGATCGCCTCGAAATAGCGGTTCAACAAGTGCCGGATCACGGTTTCCGCATCCGGCTCGTATAGATAGTCCCAAGTGGTCGCACGCTCGACCTTGGCGTCGCTGGACGCCGGATGCAACTCGTCGCCCTCGGCTTCCTTGATCTCTTCCGCCACGGCCGGAATCGGAATCAGCGTGTCGATGTTCGCCCGCTGGGTCATGGTGTTGACGAACTGGTTGTAGCAAAGATAGATGCGGTCGATCTTGCCCTGCATGAAACCGTCGTCGGCGATCTTCATTACGCCGACCAGCTTTTCCAGGCGCGGATGGTCGCCGAGATGCGTAACGGTACCGACCATGTCCACCTTGATGCGGCGGAAGAATTGCGCTGCCTTCTGCCCGATCGCGATGATCTGGACGTCGACGCCTTTTTGTTGCCAACTGTGGATGTCGCCGAGGATCTTGCGGAACAGGTTGGCGTTGAGGCCCCCGCACAATCCGCGGTCGGTGGATACGACCATGTAGCAGACGCGCTTGATCTCGCGTTCCTGCAAGGCAGGGTGCCGGTAGTCGGGCGTTGCCTGTGCAATGTGTGCGATCACGTTGCGCATGTGCCGCGCGTACGGGCGCGAGGTGCGCATCAGCTCCTGCGCACGGCGAATCTTGGACGCAGACACCATCTGAAGCGCGCTGGTCACCTTGCGGGTGTTCGCGACACTCTTGATCTTGCTGCGGATTTCTCGTGCGCCTGCCATGCCGTTTCCTGTCGTCGTAGGTGCGCGTGCGCGCGATCGCCTACCTCGTGATTACCAAGAACCCGTCTTCTTGAACTCGTCCAACGCCGTTTTGAAGGTGCCTTCGATATCATCGTTCCAGTCGCCGGTTTCGACGATCTTCTTCATCAGGTCGCCGTAGCTTGATTCCATGAACTGGTGCAGCGCGTGCTCGAACGGCAGGATCTTGTCGATCGCGAGATCGTCGAGATAACCCTTCTCGGCGGCATACAGCGAAATCGCAAGCTGCGCGATGGTGAGGGGCGAATACTGCTTCTGTTTCATCAGCTCGGTGACGCGCTGGCCGCGCTCCAACTGGGCGCGCGTGGCGGCATCGAGGTCAGACGCGAACTGCGCGAACGCAGCGAGTTCGCGGTACTGCGCCAGCGCGAGTTTCACACCGCCGGACAGTTTCTTGACGATCTTGGTCTGCGCCGCGCCGCCCACGCGCGAAACCGAAATGCCGGCATTCACGGCCGGACGGATGCCGGCGTTGAACAGGTCCGTTTCGAGGAAGATCTGGCCATCGGTGATCGAGATCACGTTGGTCGGGACAAACGCGGACACGTCACCGGCCTGGGTTTCGATGATCGGCAGTGCGGTCAACGACCCGGTCTTGCCCTTCACGGCGCCATGGGTTTCCTTTTCGACGTATTCGACGCTGACGCGAGCGGCGCGTTCGAGGAGGCGCGAATGCAGATAGAACACGTCTCCCGGATACGCCTCGCGTCCCGGCGGACGCCGCAGCAGAAGCGAGATCTGGCGATATGCCCAAGCCTGCTTGGTCAGGTCGTCGTAAATGATCAGCGCGTCTTCGCCGCGGTCGCGGAAGAATTCGCCCATGGCGCAGCCGGCGTAGGGGGCGATGTACTGCATGGTCGCCGAATCGGACGCCGAGGCCGCAACGATGATGGTGTGCTTGAGCGCGTCGTGCTCTTCGAGCTTGCGCACCACATTGGCGATCGAGGACTGCTTCTGTCCGATCGCGACGTAGATGCACTTCACGCCGGTGTCGCGCTGGTTGATGATGGTGTCCACGCACAGCGCGGTCTTGCCGGTCTGGCGGTCGCCGATGACCAGCTCTCGTTGGCCGCGACCGATCGGGATCATCGAATCCACCGACTTGTAACCGGTCTGTACCGGCTGCGACACCGACTGGCGCCAAATGACGCCCGGCGCGACCTTTTCGACCGGCGAGGTCGTGCTGGTGTTGATCGGACCCTTGCCGTCGATCGGATGGCCCAGCGCGTCGACCACACGGCCGAGCATTTCGGGGCCGACAGGCACCTCGAGGATGCGTCCGGTGGTCTTGGCGGTGTCGCCTTCCGACAGGTGCTCGTAGTTGCCGAGCACCACCGCGCCGACCGAATCGCGCTCCAGATTAAGCGCCAGTGCGAAGGTGTCGCCCGGCAGCTCGATCATCTCTCCGGCCATCGCATCATTGAGGCCGTGAATCCGCACGATGCCATCCGACACGCTGGTCAGCGTACCCTCGTTGCGGGTCTCGGCCGACAGCTTGAACTGCTCGATGCGCGCGCGGATCAGCTCGCTGATTTCGGAAGGGTTGAGTGTGGTGGCCATGATGGATTTTCTTCCTGTTGCCGACGCCGCCCGATGCGGCGCCGCGGTGTCAATGGGTCAAGGCGGTTTCGAGTTGGGCGAGGCGGGTCTTGAGCGAACCGTCGATCACGGTTTCGCCGACGTCGATCACCGCACCTCCGAGCATGGTGGCATCGAGCGTACGCTCGAGTTCGATGTCGCTGCGATAGCGACGCTTCAACGCTTCGATGAGGCGTTGTGCCTGCGCGTCATCCAACGGGATGACGCTACGTACCCTCACCTTGAGCACGTGTTCGGCGTCGCGCTTCATCTGTTCGAACAGCGCGACGAGTTCGGGCAGCTCACGCAAGCGCCGGTTGTCGGCGATTAGTTCCAGGAAATGCGCGAACGGAGAATCGACCGGATCGCCTTCACGCTGGAACAGCGACGCCAAAGTATGTGGTTCGATCCGCGGATCGCCAAACAGCGCACTGACGCGCGGGTCGGCCGACGCCTCGGCAGCAAACGCGAGCTTGGCCGCCCATTCCGCCTCGACCCCATGCGCCTTCGCATAGTCGAAAGCGGCGCGGGCGTACGGCCGGGCGATGGTCAGGGGCTGCGTCATTGCATCAGATCCCGGCAACCAACTGGTCGAGCAGGGCCTTGTGCGTATCGGCGTCGACCTCGCGGCCCAAGATCTTCTCGGCACCGGCCACCGCAAGCGTGGCGACCTGGTCGCGCAATTCCGCACGTGCGCGATGCGCCATGTTCTCGATGTCGGCTTGTGCGGCGGTTTTCTGCTTGGACGCTTCCAGCAACGCGTCGGAACGCGCCTTGTCGATGATCTGTCCGGCCTGCTGGTTCGCACGCTCGATGATCGTCGCGGCTTCAGCACGGGCCTTCCTGATTTCGTCGGCCGCATGGGTGTCCGCGTCCGCCAACTCGCGGCGCGCACGATCTGCCGCGTCCAGACCTTCTGCGATACGCTTGGCGCGTTCGTCCATGGCCCGAACGATCGGCGGCCAGATGAATTTCATCGTGAACCAGACCAGGATCAAAAAGACGATGATCTGGGCGATGAGCGTGGCATTCAGGCTCACGGTCGGAATCCTCTCGCGGAACTCGCGGAACTCAACGGGCGCGCTCTAAGCGCCGCGTCACTTCGCCGCCACGCCGGCTTGCGCCAGCACGTGCGCGGAGAATGGATCGACGAAGATCAGGTACAGCGCGATGCCCACGCCGATGATCGGGATCGCGTCGATCAGGCCGACCAGCAGGAACATCTTGCCCTGCAGCATCGGGACCAGTTCCGGCTGACGCGCGGAACTCTCGAGGAACTTGCCGCCCATCAAGCCCATGCCGATCGCGGCGCCGATGCCGGCGAGACCGAGCATGAAGCCGGCAGCCAAGGCGGTGAAGCCTTCAACACTGGCCAGTGCGCTGATATCCATTGTGTGTCTCCGTAGTGCTTTGGGTTGAACAGCTGTGAATCGAAACGAACGCTTCAGTGGGACTCGGCTGCCATCGATAAATAGCCGACGGTCAACACCATGAAAATGTACGCCTGCAGGCCGATAATCAGCCAGTGGAAAATGCCCCAGCCGGTGGCGAACAGGATCTGTACATACGTCGCGGCACTGATGCCGGGTAGCGGGCCGAAGATGCTGGCCACTGGGATTCCCACGAGCAGCAGGAGCGGTAGATAGGCGCGCATCCACTTGCCCTTGCCGTACGCGAACAACCCCACGGTCAGGACCGCCAATCCTGCGAAGATGAAGAACGACATCGCGGTCATCGGCTTGATGGCAGCCGGCGAACTGTAGCGCAGCGTCAGACACGCCAGCAGGATGAAAATCACCTCACCGGCGTACATGTTACCGAACAGCCGCAACCCCAGACTGAGTGGTTTGGAAAGCTCTTCAACGACTTTCAGAATGAAGTTGACCGGGAGCAGCCATTTCCCGAACGGCTGGAACAAGGCTTCCTTGGCAACCCCGCGCAAGCCCTTGCAGTAGAAGCTGTACCAGAGCGTGAGCAAGAACACCGTGATCGACATCGACATGGTGATCGCGGGATCGGAGGTGGGCAGAACGCGCAGGTGCTCGATACCTATGGCCTCGCCCGCACGCGGCAACGCGTCGACCGGCAGCAGGTCCATCAGGTTCATGAACAGGATCCAGAACCCGACCAGCAACGCCATCGGCGCCACGAATTGCGACTGCTTGTGGAAGATGTCCTTGACCTGACTGTCGAAGAACTCGGTGCTGATCTCGACGAAACCCTGCCAACGGGCGGGCACGCCGCTGGTGGCACGCCGGGCCACCGGCCAGAAGATGAAGACAAACAACAACCCCAGCACGACCGAGAAGAACATCGAGTCGATATTCAGCACCCAGAAGTTCGTGGAATTCTCGACGATCTTCCAGGTCTTCAGATCGAGCTGCAGATACGTCAAGTGGTGCAGGATGTATGCACCGCTGGTAATGGGGGCTTCCGTCGCCATGCCTTGGTGTTCCAGTCAGACCCTTGTCAAGTGTCGAATCGCAAAGCCAGCACATTGACCAGCATTGCCGCACCCAGCCCGACAAGCGTGGGCAGCAGCGGCAACTTGAGGCGCACCAGGATCAGGAACAACCCACCCAGCACAACCAACCACTTCAGCAACGTCCCAAGCGCAAACCGCCGCATCGTGACGGCACCCGTCGCAAGCGACGGGCGAAAGACCCGCAGCGCCAGCAGGGCGGTTCCAACCGCCACCAGCAAGCCGCCGCCCAGCGCCGCAACAGCCGACGCCAGCCCCTCGATGAGAAACAACACGCCGACTATGATCGTCG
The DNA here is from genome assembly GCA_050737995.1 of Rhodanobacteraceae bacterium. GTDB lineage: Bacteria > Pseudomonadota > Gammaproteobacteria > Xanthomonadales > Rhodanobacteraceae > 66-474. Next base: position 13,065 of record JBOHYR010000042.1, on the reverse strand, counting down.
CCACCGCCTGCGCCAGCACAACCTGAAAGGCGAGCCGTCTGCCAGCGGCGAGGGAGTTGTTCACGTTTCACTTCCCAGCGAGTCTTTCGACCCGCCCAAAAGCCTTCAATTGAGCTGTGGAATTGTAGCAGCGGTAGAAATGGCGTAGCAACCCGCGGAACCTGCCTTTCTTGCCGGAAATTCAAGGATATTCGGAGGTTGTGACGGGCGCGTTGGCCGGTCCAGGAAACTGGTGCCGTGAAGTCCAGGAACCGCCCGCTTCCGGTTGACGCAAGTTGTTGAAACGAGTCAGGCCAGGGAGGGCCGTTTTGACGCCACCAGTACACGCTTGACGACGTACTTGCGTGGTGTCCGGGACGCAGCGTTCACGGATGAACGCACGAGCGCGAGCCACCAGATCCCGGCTCGGTCATGCCGCACCGGATCAGCACTTCCTGACCTCACTTGCCTATGCAAAAAGTGGAGAAAATCGCGCCAAGCAGATCTTCGCTTGTGAAAACGCCGGTGATTTCGCCCAAAGCCTGCTGCACATGGCGCAAATGTTCGGCCATGAGTTCGGGAGTGGCGTTGTCGAGCACGATGAGGGCCGCAGACAGTTGCGATCGCGCCCGTTCGAGCGCGAGTACGTGTCGCGTCCGCGCGCTGAAAACACCATCCGTTCCGCCACCCAGCACTATGCGTCGCAGTTCCGCACGCAACAGGTCGAGTCCTGCGCCGGTGCGCGAGGACAAGGCGATTGTCACGATGCCATCGTGCTCCTCGCGCCGCGGTGCCGCACCGTCGAGATCGATCTTGTTGATGATCCTCAGCCGAGCCGTTGTGCCGGGTACTTCGGCGAGACGGTCGAGATCAACCCCGCGCGCGCCGCCTTCGACCATCAGCAACACGAGGTCGGCGCGGGCGAGTTCCGCGCGCGCGCGCCGGATGCCCTCGCCTTCGACCACATCCCTTGCGTCGCGCAGCCCCGCGGTATCGACTAGCGTCAGTTCGACACCGTCCAGCACGATCGACTCGCGCAGCACGTCGCGGGTGGTGCCCGGGATGTCGGTGACGATCGCGCGGTCGTTTCCCGCCAACGCATTCATGAGGCTCGATTTGCCGACGTTGGGTTCGCCGGCAATGACGGCGTGCAGGCCGTCGGTGAGGCGCACACCGCGGCGCGTAGCGGCGAGCAGTGCGTCGAGCTGGGTGACGGCATCGGCAAACAGACGCTGGAGCGCCGTCCGCGAGGCACTCTCGGAGGCGTCATCGGAAAAATCGATGGCCGCCTCGATCTCGACCCGCAAGCGCACGATGGCTTGGCCCACCGCCTCGACGCGCCGCGAAAATTCACCATCCAGCGAGCGCAGCGCGGCACACACCTGCGCATCGGAGCGGGCTGCGATCAGATCGGCCACCGCTTCGGCCTGGGCGAGATCGAGTTTTCCGTTCAGGAATGCGCGTTCGGAAAATTCGCCAGCACGCGCAGGACGCGCACCGAGTTCACATACCCGCCGCACCAATCGGTCAAGCACTAGAGGACTGCCATGCGCGTGCAGTTCCAGCACGTCCTCACCGGTAAACGAATGCGGCGCGCAAAAGTAAAGCGCAAGTCCGCGATCTATCGGCACACCTTCGGCGTCAACGAATTCGACCAGCTGCGCTCGGCGCGGCTCGAATGTGCTGCCGCACAACGCGAACGCGATATCGTGCAACGCATCGCCAGACACGCGCACCACACCGATGCCACCGCGTCCCGGCGGCGTCGCGATGGCCACGATGGTTTCCGCGATTGCCGGCATTGCCGTTCGCCTACGCAGGAATCAAAGCGTCCTCAGACTCGCACGCGGGCATCGGCCCGGTCGATCTTGCGGGTGACGTACCACTGCTGCGAAACCATGCATATGCCACGCACCGTGTAGTAGAGCGTCAATCCCGCCGGGAAGAAGAAGAACAGCACCGAGAACAGTACAGGCATGACCTTCATGATCTTGGCTTGTGTCGGATCCATGCCCTGCTGCGGGGTGAGGAAACTGGTACCCAGCATGGTCAGCGCGTACAACACCGGCAGGATGAAATACGGGTCGGCCGCCGAGAGGTCTGGCACCCACAGGAACGCCGCATGGCGCAACTCGACGCTGAAGATCAGTACGTAATACAGCGCGAAAAAAATCGGGGCGGTGATCAGCGCCGGCAGGCAACCCGCCATCGGATTGATCTTCTCCTTCTTGTACAGCTCCATCATCGCCTGCTGGTATTTCTGCTTGTCGTCGCCGAAGCGCTCCTTGAGCGCCTTCAGCCGCGGCTGCAATTTGCGCATCCTCGCGCTGGCTTTGTACTGCGCCTCGGTCAACTTGTACGTCGCGGCCTGGATGATCAGCACCAGCACGACGATCGCGAGACCCCACGTCCCCACCAGCGTGTGCAGGAATGACAGCAGCTTGAACATCGGCGCCGCGATCACGGTAAACATGCCGTAATCGACTGTGAGGTTGAGACCCGGAGCGATGTCCCCAAGTTTGTTCTGCAACATGGGGCCGACGTAGAGTTTTGCGCCGCTGGTGGCGCTGGCACCCGGCGCAACAGTGATGGCAGGACCCATGCTGCGGATCAGGTAGCGCGGCTTGCCGTCCGCCGTGGACGCGGGGATCTCGACGCTGCTGAACCCCTCGGTCTGTTTCGTGGGCGGGATCCACGCGGACACGAAGAAGCGCTGGGTCATCGCGATCCAGCCGCCGGTCACCTGCTCGCGCAGGGGATCCTTCTCGAAGTCTCCGAACTTCAACTTGTTGAACTTGCTGTCGGGACTGAACCACGCGGCGCCGGTGAAGGCGAAACTATCCGGGTTGTAAAATTCGAGCAGGTGCTTGGGCGGCGGCACCGGCTCGATCCGGTCAAGCTGCTCGTACGCATTGCCGTGCCAGGTTTTGCTGCCACGGTTGTCGATCTGCTGGGCAAGGCCGACCACGTAGCTGCCGCGCGTCAGCGTATAGCGTTTGACCACGCTGACGCCCGAGGCAGGATCACGCCAATTGAGCGTCACCACGACCTGCTTGCGTCCCGGGCCGAGCGAAAACTGCGTGGCCGTCGGCGTGAACTCGGCGAGGTGACTGGGCGCGGCGCTACCGTCAGCGCCCACCAGTCCGTTCTGTGCGACGTAATACTGCGCGGCCACGCCATCCAGCAGGCGCACCGGAAGACTGTCGGGCTTGACCTTCTGCGGGTAGTCCAGCAGATCGGCTGCGACGATGGTGCCGCCGTGGGGATCGATCGTCAGCCGCAACACATCGTTGCTGACCGTGACCAGATCCTTGGCGGGGGTCGCCGACAGGGCACCCGTACTTTCCGGTACATGCTCGGCAGCAGCGGAACTTGACGCCGCGGGTGTGCCCGCGGCGCTGCTCGGCACCTCCGGCACGGCAGCAGTATTGGCTTCGGGTTCGCCGGTCGCGGCAGGAGCAGCCGCCGAGGCGGCGGGCGCTTGCGGTGGCGGCGTGGTCGGGTAGTCGTGCTGCCATTGCTGCCAGAGCAGGTAGGCAACGAACAATAACGCCACGACCAAAAGTGTGCGTGTTTGATTGATCACTGGGGAAAGACTCGGACTGGAACGCGCCGCGGGTCGGAGCGGGTCAGCCGCAGATTGTGCCGGGTGCGGCCATTGGCTTCAACGCAGTCAACTTTTGCCATGCGTACTCGAGGTCCGCGTGCAGCGCCGGATTGGGGGCGTCGGCCGCGGATGGCTGCGCGATCACCAACACATCCATCGCGGGCAGCGTCTCGCGCCGCAACCGGAACGATTCCCGGACGATCCGCTTGATCTGATTGCGCACGACTGCACGCTTGCTCACCTTGCGCGAAACCGCCAAACCCAGCCGTGCCTGTCCGCTCGCCGAAGGAATGCCGCGCAGGAGAAAGTGACGCGTCCGCACGCGCTCGGAAGTGTTCCGCAATGCGGCGAACTCGGAGGCACGGCGCAGCCGCGCAGAAGGCGGCAAGCCGGCCACGTGAGGTACTTACGGGATCAGCCGCTTGCGGCCCTTGGCGCGCCGCGCGGACAGAACCTTGCGGCCATCCGCGGTTTTCATGCGGGCGCGAAAGCCGTGGGTGCGGGCGCGCTTCAACACGCTGGGTTGGTAGGTACGTTTCATGGGTGGCTCCGCATCGGCTCGCCCGCGCGAAGCGGGTCATGCATGGGAAAAGGCCATGAATTCTACGCGTACCAATGGTTGCGCGTCAACGGGATTCTTGCCCCAATGCCGTACATCCAGGATGTCGGAAGCGCGGTTCGGACAGCCTGCTAGACTCGACTGTCCACCGGGCGCAATCTATGCGTTACGGTATCTGGATCGATCCACGACGGGAACCCATGAGCGATCTCTGGCAACGCTGCCTTGCAAGGCTCGAGGGAGAAATCGAGCCGAGTGTATTGCACACGTGGCTGCAGCCGCTGCAGGCGCGCTACGACGACGGCACCTTGAGGCTGTTGGCGCCGAACACCTATACCTTGGAATTCGTGCGCAATGAATATCTGACGCGCATCGAAGGCACACTGTCGGCACTAGCCGGCCGTCCGGTTCCGCTGAGGCTCGAGGTGGGTTCGGTCGCAACGGGCAGCAAGGGAAATGCGCTGCCGGCTGCGGCGGCAATTCCCGCACCTCCGCAGCGACACAATCTCGATCCACACTACACGTTCGACAACTTCGTCGAGGGCAAATCCAACCAGCTTGGCAAGGCCGCCGCGATGCAGGTCGCCCAGAACCCCGGGCGTGCCTATAACCCGCTGCTATTGTACGGCGGCACCGGCCTCGGCAAGACCCACCTGATGCAGGCGGCGGGCAATCTCATGCTGAAGTACAACCCGTCGATGAAACTCTTGTACGTGCATTCCGAACGCTTCACCGAAATGATGATCGCGGCGTTGCGCAACAAAAATATGGACGACTTCAAGCACCGCTTCCGTTCGGTGGATGCGCTCCTGATCGATGACATCCAGTTCTTCGCCGGCAAGGATGCCACCCAGGAAGAGTTCTTCCACACGTTCAATACACTGTACGAGTCGCGGCAACAGATCGTCCTGACCTGCGATCGTTACCCCAAGGAAGTCGACAATCTCGAGCTGCGGCTGAAATCGCGTCTCGGGTGGGGACTCTCTGTTGCGATCGAACCTCCGGATTTCGAGACCCGCGCCGCGATCCTGCTGGAAAAGGCGCAAGCGCGTGGTATCCCGTTGCCGAGCGATGTGGCGCTGCTGCTGGCACGTCGCATCCGGTCCAACGTGCGCGAACTGGAAGGTGCTCTCAACACCGTCGCAGCTCAAGCCAACTTATCCGGACGCGGGATCACGCTGGACCTGGTGCAGGAGACCTTGCGCGACCTGTTCAACGTGCACGCGCGCGCGATCACTATCCAGAACATCCAGAAAATCGTCGCCGATTATTACCAGTTGCGCTTGTCGGATTTGCTCTCGCAACGGCGGGTGCGCTCACTGGCGCGACCACGTCAGATTGCGATGGCGCTGGCGAAGGAATTGACCGAACATAGCCTGCCCGAGATCGGCGAAGCTTTCGGCGGCAAGGATCACACCACGGTGATGCACGCCTGCAAGAAGATCCGAAGCCTGTGCGACACCGACATGCGACTCCGTCAGGACTGGGATAAATTGATCCGGATATTGACCGGGTAAACTTGTGGACAGATTCTGGACGACGGCGGATCAGGAAATCATCCACAGCTCATGCACCGGTGTTACTCAACAGGGGTTCTTGAATAGTTTTGTTGTAAGTTATTGTTTAAAAACAAAAAACTTGTAAATTTGTGTTATTCACAAGCACTACTTCTACTATCTTATCTACAAATACAACCAAGACAGACAGCCGATAATACGGGGATCGACAATGCGCTTCAGCACCCAACGGGAAACCTTGCTCAAACCCATGCAACAAGTGGTTGGTGTGGTGGAACGCCGCCAAACTTTGCCGGTACTTGCCAATTTGCTCGTCCAGGTCAAAGCCAACCGGTTATCCCTTACGGGAACCGATCTTGAAGTGGAGATGCGTGCGAGTGCTGCGGTTGAGTCAGGTGAGGATGGTGAAACCACCGTTCCAGCGAGGAAGTGGTTCGACCTTGTCCGTGCCTTGCCAGACGGAGTAAAGGTCGAAGTTCAGGTCAAGGGCGATCGCGTGGTCATGCACGCAGGGCGCAGCCGGTACACACTAGCCAGTCTACCTGCAGATGAGTTTCCAACCACCGACGAAATCGAGGTCACAGACGAGATCGCGCTGCCTGAGGGAAACCTGCGCCGACTCATGGAACGCACTGCTTTTGCGATGGCTAACCAGGATGTCCGGTACTACCTCAACGGCTTGTTGTTTGATCTGCGCGATCACGAATTGCGCTGTGTGGCGACCGATGGACACCGGATGGCAATGTCGGAGACAACACTGGATACGACCGTCAAAGGTAAGCGTCAGTTGATCATCCCGCGCAAGGGCGTAGCGGAATTGCTGGGGCTGTTCGATTCGGGCGATGATGTCGTCACCGTTGAGTTTTCCGCGAATCACATCCGTGTCCGGCGCGGGGATGTGACGTTCACGTCCAAACTGATCGATGGGAGCTTTCCAGATTACGAAGCCGTGATCCCGCTCGGGGCGGACAAGGTTGTGCAGATCGATCGCGAGACGCTGCGTAATGCCCTGCAGCGCGCAGCAATCCTCTCCAATGAGAAATATCGAGGTGTGCGACTGGAGGTCAGCCCGAATTGCTTAAGGATTATTGCCCATAATCCCGAGCAGGAGGAGGCTTTTGAAGAGATCGAAGCCGTAACGCCGGCCAACGATATCGCGATCGGATTCAACGTGGTGTATTTGCTCGATGCACTGGGAGCGCTCGACGACGAACGCATCCATCTGCAATTGCGAGACGCCCAATCCAGTTGTCTGGTGCGCGGTGCGGCTAGTGAGCAGACCCAACACGTGGTAATGCCATTGCGGTTGTGATCGATGGTGGGCCGCAAGCCGGTGCGGCTGGAGCGCGGCGGTGAACATCGACTTGCTGCGGGTGTCGAATCTGCGTTGCTTCGAACGGATCGAATTCAAGCCGGGTCCAGGCATCAACTGGCTGATTGGCCCGAATGGCGCGGGCAAAACCACACTTCTGGAGGTCGCCCACATCTTATCGCACGGTCGCTCGTTTCGGACGGGTGGTCGCGCGGCGCCTTGCCGGCAGGGCGCCCATGAATACCTGGTCTATGCCGAGGTGTCGCGCGTAGATCGACCTCAACAACGTCTTGGACTGACGCGCTCGGAGGATCGATGGAAGGCGCGGCTGAATGGGGCGGATCTGTCCACACTTGCGCCCTTGTTCGCGACGTGCCCGGTGGTGTGCTTTGGGCCTGAAAGCCAAGCGTTGATCTTGGGAGGCGCCGCAGAGCGCCGAAGTTTCCTGGATTGGAGCGTGTTCCACGTGGAACATCAGTCGCTCGATATTTGGCGCATGTGGCGACGGACGTTGCGACAACGAAATGCCCTGCTTCGCGCGAGTGCCGATAATGCCGAGTTCGACCCTTGGGAGCGCGATCTCTCAGAGCTGGCCGACCGGATCCATGCGCTGCGGACCGAATGTTTGGCCAGCCTTGAGCCTTATCTAACTCAAGAGGCTGACTGGTTGGTGCCGGAGCTAGGCGCTGCGCGGATCGACTATCGTCCGGGTTGGGACGAGAGCCTCGGGCTTGCTAGACAATTGGCTGATCAGCGCGAACGTGACCGCGAACGGGGTTTTACCCAGCGTGGCGCCCACCGCGCCGACTGGTCACTGCGGTTCGATCGCGTTGTTCAGCGGGAGCATCTATCCAGGGGACAAGCCAAGGCCATCGCGATGGTCTGCGTTCTGGCCCAAACACGCTGGTTGAGGGATCGAATTGGCGAGTATCCATTGCTGTGTCTTGATGACGTGGGTTCGGAATTGGACAAAGCGCACGTCGCAAAGGTGATTGCGTGGCTGGGCGACAAGTCTTTGCAGGCATGGCTTACCTCCACGAGCGAACCAGACAGGTCTCGGATTGGGGATGGGGCGAAGGTGTTCCACGTGGAACATTCCGGCTTGGTGCCGGCGTGAAATGCGCTTCGCGGGCAACACGGTATAATGGGATGTTTACATCAATGCGCCGCGCATAACCGAGTCCTTGCCCATGAATGACGTCTACGATTCCAGCAGTATCAAGGTTCTTAAGGGGCTCGAGGCTGTTCGTAAACGTCCTGGTATGTACATTGGCGACACCGATGACGGTACCGGGTTGCACCACATGGTGTTCGAAGTCGTCGACAACGCGATCGATGAAGCCTTGGCGGGGTTCTGCGACCACATAGAGGTCACAATTCATGACGACGGCACCGTCAGTGTCAGCGACAACGGGCGCGGCATCCCCGTCGACGAGCACCCGGAGGAGCACCGTTCGACCGCCGAGGTGGTGATGACGGTATTGCACGCGGGCGGCAAGTTCGATGCCAATTCCTATAAGGTATCGGGAGGCCTGCACGGCGTCGGTGTGTCGGTGGTCAATGCGTTGTCAGAGCACCTGTGGCTCACGATTTATCGAAATGACAGGGAATATTTGCAGGAATACAGTCTGGGTGACCCGCTGTTTCCATTGCGCGAAATTGGACTTTCCACCCGTCGCGGCACCACGGTGAGATTCCTGCCAAGCCCCGAAACCTTTACTCATATTGAGTTTCAGTACGAGATCCTTGCCAAACGCTTGCGTGAACTGGCGTTTCTCAACTCAGGTGTAAAGATTACCCTTGAAGATCAAAGGGTTGGGAAGAAAGATGTGTTCGAATACGAAGGTGGGATTCGCGCCTTCGTGAAGCATCTTTCGCAGCTCAAGACGCCACTGCACCCCAATGCCATCGGGTTTAGCGCGCAAGTCGGCGCCACCACGGTCGAGCTGGCCATGCAGTGGACCGATGGTTACCAGGAATCAATCTTCTGCTTTACCAACAACATTCCGCAGAAGGATGGCGGCACGCATTTGACGGGCTTCCGCGCAGCTCTGACGAGAACACTCAGCAATTACGTCGAAAAGTCAGGATTGGCGAAGAACTCCAAAGTCCCCCTGTCGGGCGATGACATGCGTGAGGGCCTGATCGCGGTTTTGTCGATCAAAGTACCGGATCCCAAGTTTTCCTCACAGACCAAGGACAAGCTGGTTTCCTCCGAGGTCAAGGGCGTCGTCGAGCAGGTCATCAACGCCAAGCTTGATGAATTCCTGCTCGAGCATCCGAATGATGCCAAGGTAATCGCCGGCAAGGTGGTCGAAGCGGCGCGTGCCCGCGAGGCTGCCCGCAAGGCGCGCGAGCTGACCCGCCGCAAAGGCGCCCTCGACATCGCCGGGTTGCCCGGCAAGCTGGCGGATTGCCAGGAACGTGATCCGGCGCTGTCGGAATTGTTCCTTGTGGAGGGCGACTCGGCAGGCGGCTCCGCCAAGCAGGGCCGCAACCGCAAGACCCAGGCGGTGCTCCCGCTCAAGGGCAAGATCCTCAATGTCGAGAAGGCGCGCTTTGACAAAATGCTGTCTTCGGCCGAAGTCGGTACCCTCATCACCGCACTCGGCACCGGCATTGGCAAGGATGAGTTCAACGCCGACAAGCTGCGCTACCACCACATCATCATCATGACCGACGCGGACGTGGATGGCTCGCACATTCGCACGCTGCTGCTCACCTTTTTCTATCGACAGATGCCGGAGTTGCTTGAGCGTGGCCATGTCTACATCGGCCTGCCGCCGCTGTACAAGATCAAACAGGGCAAGAGCGAGCTGTACCTGAAGGACGACGCGGCGCTCAACGAATACCTGATCGCAAGCGCGGTGCAGGATGCTGCATGGATCCCGACTGAAGGTGCCGTGGCCATAGAGGGTACATCGCTGGAAACCCTGCTGCGCCAGTATCAGGCCGCGCTCGACCAGATCGGTCGCCTTGCGCAGCGCGGCGACGCAAGCGTGTTCACCGCGATGCTGGAGTACGCGCCGCTTGAGGATGTGATGTGGTCCGACGCGGCCGTCATGCGTACCTGGGCGGACGGTTTGACGTCCAAATTGAACGCCACGGGCCTCGGTCGTCCGCAGTTTGGTTTCGAGCTACGCGCAGCCAGTGACCAGCATCCTGCGGCATGGTTGTTACGGCGTGCCCAGCATGGCACCGAGCACACCTGGGTATTGCCGCGCAGTTTCTTTTCCGGCGCGGATTTTCGGCCATTGCTGGACGTCGCACATGCATTCAAGGACCGCAACGGGATGGGCGCGGAGGCCCGGCGTGGTAATGCCGCCAAAGCAGTCGGCAGCTTCTCACAGGCGCGCACATGGTTGTTCGATGAGGCAAAGAAGGGCCGGCAGATCCAGCGTTTCAAGGGCCTTGGTGAGATGAATCCCGAGCAACTATGGGAAACCACCGTGAACCCGGAGACACGGCGCTTGCTGCAGGTAAGGATCGAGGATGCGCTGGAAGCGGACCAGATCTTCTCGACCCTCATGGGCGACGTGGTGGAGCCGCGCCGCGACTTTATCGAGAGCAATGCACTCAGGGTCGGCAACCTCGACGTGTGATACAACACGGCCAGCGCGTGTTCACGTGGGTTGGGACTTGAGCTTTACGCATGGACCGCGCTACCCTCACCCTCCCCTGTCCGCGATTGCCCGCAAGAGGAACCCCGATGAAGCTCCGGTCTCGACTGCTGGTTGGCGGAATCTGTTCCGCGCTCGCTTTGATAGTGTTGCCCGTCATCGCCACCGCGCAAACAAGCGGGCAACAATGCTCGGACATCCAGATGCTGCAGCACAAGTGCGGCGAGCAGAAATCCAAGCAATCCAAACAAAGTGACCAAGGAAAGCAGGAAAACAAGTATCCGAACGCAACGCGCAAGGAACCGTCGAAAACCGGCGTTAGTCCGAAGGACGCCAAGACCCTCAATGAAGGGCTCGCCGCGGCCAACAGTGGCGACTCGGCAACGGCGCTCAAGGATCTGCAGCCGATCGCCGACAGCAGTAGCAACGCCTATGCCAAGGCGCTGGCCATGCTGGGTCTCGCGCAAGTGAAATACCGTGGCGGCGACACCAAGGGTGCGATCGCGCTTCAGCAGCAGGCGCTCGATCTCGACTCGCTCGACAACAACAGCTACTTCCAGGGACTCGAGTCTCTCTCTCAGATGTACATTGCGGACGAGGACTACAGCGACGCGCTGACCACGCTGGACAAATGGAGCAAGGAGAGCGGTGCGCAGTCTGCGGATATCGAAGCGTTGAAAGGCAACGCCTATTATCGGTTGCAAAAATATCCTGAGGCTGTCGCCGCCATTCAGAAGGCCAAGACGCTGACCGACAAGCCGCAGCCTAGCTGGGACCAGATCGAGATGGCCAGCGACTTTGCCATGGACAAGTACGACGAAGCTGCGAAGCTCGCGGAGGCCGCGCTAGCCAAGGACCCGAACAACAGCACCCTTCTGCAGAACGTCATCGCGATCTACATCAACGCACATCAGGACAAGAAAGCATTGGCGTTGCTCGAGCGCGCCCGCGCCAACGGCCAGATCAAGGACCAAGCCGGGTACATGAATATGGCCAGGATGTACGACAACATCGGCCAGAACAGCACTGATCCGAAAGCCAATGCCATGAAGGCCGTCGGTGTGCTAAAGGAAGGCACGAGCAACGGCGTCGTCCAGCCGGGTTACGATAGCTACAAATTGCTTGGCGATTCGTATGCTATTGCGGGCGACTACAAGAATGCTGTTGACGCGTATGGCAAAGCTTCACCCGATGCCAAAACCGGTGAGGTGGACTTCCTGCGGGGCCAGATGCTCGAAAACCTCGGCCGTCACGAAGAGGCCAAGACAGCACTACAGCAGGCGATCGCCAAAGGAGGCTTCAAGCGCATGGGTGCGGCTTACCTGACACTCGGGAACGCCGAACTCGCCTTGAAGGAAAAGAGCGCCGCGATCGCCGCCTACAAAAAGGCCGAGCAGGATCCCGAGACCAGTGCCGACGCACGCCGTACCCTGAAGCAACTGGGACACAAATGATTGGCCCGGAGGGCCGGGTTCAGAGAGGTACGCGACGTAATCCGGTTTTTGCCCCCTAGGCAAAGCCTCCTTGCTGGTGTAACGTTTCAGACTTTTCCGCCGCCTTGGTTGCGGAGCCGCATCGGACACCGATCGGCCGCCGCAGTGGGGCCCAACAGGTCAGCGACTGGTTCAACACACGATGGCACGTACGTCGGCTCGAGACCGCAAACGGTTCAACTGGTGGCGCACGATTGCGATCGCGTTTGCGATTGCGCTGCACGCCGGCATCATCATCATGCTGCTGGCGCCGGCAGCGCCACCGCAGGCCAAGGAGAAGGCGAAGCAGCACATCGTGCGCGTCGAGTTCATTCCGCCGCCGCCGCCGCCGCCGCCGCCGCCGCCGCCGCCGCCGGAGCCGCCAAAGCAGCCGCCGCCGAAGGTAATCAAGCTGGAAAGGCCGCCGCCGCTGCCGCCGCCGCCTGCGCCGCCGCCGCCGCAGGAACAATCGATAATGTCGACGCCGGCTGCACCACCGCGGCCGCCTGCGCCGCCACCGCCGCCCGCCAACGTCGCGCCGTCGGTCGACATCAGCTACAAGAATCGTAACCCGCCGAAGTATCCGATCCAGGCATTGCGCCAGGCACATCAGGGTGAAGTGATGCTGGCCATTACCATCAATGCCTCCGGCGACGTCGTCGACGTCAAGGTCGAGCGGTCGAGCGGTTACAGGGAGCTCGACCGCGCCGCAGAGGAAGCCGCGCGTCACTGGCGGTTCAATCCGGGAATCCAAAATGGCAAGCCGAGCGGTGGTGTCGTACTGGTTCCGGTGAACTTCAGCCTCGCCGGAATGCAATAGAAACTTCACGCTCGACGGGGTTTAATCCGTTAGAGTTCGCCAATCCACGTTTCACTTGCTACAACTTGAAGGAAGGGTAGCGCCATGATCCAAGAAGCAGCCTCCGCCGCCGCCGCACCAGTCGGCAATGCCAAAGCGCAAGCCCTGACACAGGTTGGCGCGAGTCATTTTCTTACCGA
>JBOHYR010000041.1:0-70774 GCA_050737995.1 Rhodanobacteraceae bacterium | reverse complement strand
CTGGGCGACATGGGCGTAGGCCTCGGCGGTTCAGACAACCTCACCTTTGCCGAAGTCCATGTCGCCCGCAAGCTATGTCGTTGATCCAGCAGCACAACGTCGCTCAAAAACGTGGGGATACCTCAGGCTCCGCTCACAGACTACGAGGGCGCTCCCGGAATGGAGGAAGTGGAGTGTGTCTCGGCTGAACATCCGCGCCAATCAGGTCGCGCCAAGAGGCTTTCTCGCCATTCAAGCTCAACGATCATGATGGCGTTGAACAACAATGGAAAGCATAATTGCGATCTCTTTTTCTTCGCCGCAACGCCCGAACCTATGAACGTCGTACCGGCAACCCACAGGGCGAAGAAGCTCGCAATCCACATCGGTGGCGACGCCGCCCAACAGGTAGAAACCATGCTGGAGCGGCAAAACCTGAGTGAGCATACGACTAATCGGTGCGACTTCGCTGGTGGGGCAATCGGGTGCCTGGGCGGTATGCTGCCGGCGCAGGGAAACGTCTTTTTTTTCACCGGCGCACCGATAAACGGCCCAGACGTAAAAGGGTTGGTTGATGCAGACGCTGCGGCGCGACTCTTTCCGGAATACGACGGCGCATTCGCAGGCGTTTTCTGGGACGCGCAGCGACAGGTGCTGACAGTCGCCACCGACTGCCTTGGCATGCAGCCACTGTATATGCGTCACGCCTGTGGCGAGTTGACCCTGGTCTCCGAGACGAAGGCGATACGCGGCGATCCGGATCTCGCAGCTTGGGGTGCATTCATCTCGATCGGCCATCCCATCGGCGAGCGCAGCCTGATAAGCGGTCTGGTACGCGTACCGCCCGCAAGCATCCTGACGTATGACTGCATGCGACGCCGGTTGGATATCCGACGCTATTGGCAATGGCCGGCTCCATCGGATGCGTGGCGGGGCTACGACTTTCTGTCCTCGCTGGAGCAGAACGTCCGCGCTCATGCAGGTTTCGGCAACGCGGGTACGCTGCTGCTCAGCGGCGGATTTGATTCGCGGTTGCTGCTTTTCCTGCTCAAGCGCGCCGGAATTCCAGTACATGCCCTGATAGTCGCACACGAAGACGAGTACGGCGATGCCGATGGCCGACTTGCAGAGGCGGTGGCGACCCTCATAGGCGTCCCGTTTCACAATGCCTATCCGCCGCCGGGCTTTTTTTCCTCGTCAGCGTACCTCGATTATTTGCGCGCCAGCGACGCGGGCTACCCAAGCCTCGACTTGTTCATTGCCAAGGTCGCGTCACAGATCGACAGCGTCGCTGTATGGGACGGCCTTGTACCGGGATTCGTGTTCATGCCTCTGCACCAGCCCAAGGGCGGATTCGATGCCTATCTGCGGCAGGAGATTCGTGGGCCAGATAGCGCTATTTGGCTGGCGGCGAACGCTTTGTTCAAAGCTGAAGTCGTCGCAGCGATGCGCGAGGGATTTGCGGCCGACCTCCAAACGACGATATCACACTTGTCGCCGGACATGCACGGACTGGCCCGTTTCGTGATCGAGAACCGCAGCCGCAACCGCGCTGCGATGAATCCGTTGAAGGTATATACAAACCATGCGGATGCCTTTACCCCCGGTCTGTCGAAGGACTTCATCACGCATGCGGTCACGATTCCGTTCCGGGAAAAGCAGCACGGACGGTTCTACAGGGACCTACTGACGCGACTGGACAAGCGGTCGTTGGCCGTCCCCTTCGTCAGCGGCGGGGATTTGATGCGCGGCGAACGATTGAATGCGGCTTATTGCCGCGAACGCCTGCGGACCGCATTCCACAAATACCGCACGCGCTATCCGAATCTGTTCTTCGGCACGCGATATCTGCATCCGGAACGCTCCAGCTTCCTCGGCGAGCAGCTATTCGAGGACGGCGACAGGTGGATCGATCCGCGAGCACGAGAAAAACTGAGGGCGATGAATACAAGTAATTATCTCGCTTGGAAACTCTTGTTCTACTGGAAAGCATGGCACTGGGTTCACAAAGGCAAGCTCGAAACGATGCTTGTCTCTTGTGTGAACACCGCCGGTCGCTGATTGTTTTCTTTGTGGCATCGAACTGTGCGATGCGTCTCTCGCTCGGCTTTCACCCAACCAGTTCGCGCCATGCAACTTCCACTGAGAGCGCACGGGCAAAAGCGGGGTCATCGGGCAAGCGCTCCAGATCCAGTACGGGATCCAACCGCCATTCGCCCGGTAACAGGCTGCGACAACGTGCGATCATGTCGTGCGTCACCCCCTGCTTGCGCAAGCGACGCCGTGCGGCGTTGATGAACGGACGCGCGAACACCGGGCGCATGCAGGTCGCCCATTCCCTAAAGTGCGAGTTCCAGTTTGGGCCATCGCTGAAGCGGAAACCGTAGGTCGAGGGCTCGCTCGCAACCCCATGGTGGAGCTTGGCGACGAGACGACTTTCCAATCTACCGGCATTTTTCCATGCCAATGGTAGCGAGCAGGCCAATCGAATCAAATTCAGGTCCACCAACGGCGTGGCGTAATAGCCATGGCGCGTCGCAACCGAATTGTTCATACCCATCCAGTGATGGCAGCGAAACAATGGATAGATCAACTCCACCTGCGCGCGCGTCAACGTTCGGCGACCGGCCTGCTCATCCATGCCCAATGCGCGCGCGATCGATGACTCGAGGTTGTCCTGCCAGGAAGCCAGGCCGCCCGGGCGCCTAAACACCATGGGATCGAAGCCACGATAGAAGGTGCGCACGATGTCCACGGTTCGCAGAGGCCGATCCGGCAGGTGGAAGAAATTGCGGAATATTTCGCCTCCACCGCCATTCAGGGCAATACGCCCCCCTGCGGTCTGCTCGAGGCGAGTCTGCCTGTCAGCGCCAGGATCGCAAATGCCGTCGTTCGGCAGTCCATCGAAGAACAAGGCGCTCTCGACAAGACGCTCGATGTCGAGCGCCGGCATGTGTCGATTCAGCGCACCCTTGTCAGCAATTTCCAAGGACAGGTCCTCACTATCGGCAACCATACGTGCGATGGCTATGTCCTCTGATTTCGCATCACCGTAAACAAACAAGTTGGGACGCTCACCACTCGCCAGCAGGCCGGCAACGATCAAACGCGAATCGAATCCACCCGAGAGCGCGGCGCAGGTGCGCCCGGGAAAGGCCTCGGCAACTTCCCGGCAAACTGTTTGCAGGTAATTGCATATTTGATCAGCCACAGCATCGAATGAGACAGGAACTGGGCCCTCATCCCAAACGCTTGCGGGCAGGCGTGTCCATAGACGCCTTGCCGTCAGGTCGACCGCGTGCGCTAAGGGTAGCGTCGTGACGCCAACTGCCACCGTATTTTCCGAATGTGCTGCACCGAGCAGCACATATTCAGCGGCAGCGGCCTCATCGAGCTCCGCGCGACCTGCATAAGCACATGTTGCGAGCCAACTGGTGCTGTAGAAAAATCCGTCTTGGCTGCCGTACAGTCGTACAAGTGCCAACGCATCGTTCATCAGCAAGCAATGGTCTTGCGTGCGAAGGAACAAAGCGAAGTTGCCACGCAGTTCCGTCTCATCGATGCGTCCGGTTGCGCTGACATTGTCGAGCAGCAAACCCAGAGCTGCGTTGCCGAAGCGGCCTCGGTACCACAATGGGCCCACGCTGCAGGCGGCTCCGAGCGCGGTTTGGAGGTCGCAGTTCTCCACCCCGCGCTGGGTTGGATGCATCCAGGTCCTCAGCGCACCATCCCTCCAGTCAAACCGCGAATCTGACAGGAATCCTTGACGTTCCATCGAGCCGTCTGCGCGTCGCATGCCCTCGTGATCCCCACCACGGAGCAGGACGGATAGTGCATTCAGCATGTTGTCGAATCCATCAGCCCACGCCTTTTTTTCGGCCCGCTGGAATCATTCCCTCACAGCCTCTCGGCGCGTTACCACAATGTCGCCGGGTGGCTGCGCGCCGGCGCGGCGATCCGGTGCCAATCAGAAGACCGCAAATCACGAAATCTTTTGAAGGCAGAAGTTGGTCCATGGGGTAAACAATTGGAGTGCGGGTGTGCGATATAACCGCAGCACATGCGGGCGGGCCAGCATCCGGACCTGCCACACGCTGGTTCCCACGATGTTGGCCCCGAGCAGCCTCGGAAAATAATTCCAGCCGAGCTTGCGGCTATGAATCTCGACCGGATAAAGGCGGTTCGGAACGCTCATGAAAAGCGATCCACCTTTGGCAATGATCCGAATCATTTCCTGCACGCATAGCTTCCTCGCAGCAGGACTCGTGACGTATTCCAGCACGGAGCAGCAGATGCAAAGATCAAACGCGTCTGAGGTGGCCGGCAGCGCCTGCTCCTCATCGATGACTTCGAATTCGCACCTGTCGTCAACTCCATACAACCTCGCCCTCGCAAGGGCGATCGACACCTCTGCAGGGCTTATGTCCACTCCACGGCAACGAATTTCGGGAAACATCATGGCCATGGCTATCGACCCGCTGCCCGATCCACAGCCGAAGTCAAAGACCGTACGGATACTCTCGTCCATGCAGGGTAGAAATTTGGGAACGAAGTTGTGCAAGTGGTGATCGACGTTATGGAGATAGCGTTCCAGCTCGTTCACACCATCGAATCGCCAAGGTGACTCCTTTCGCACCGTTTCCACGAAATCAGTGAATGGCTCGGATCGAGCCACTGACCCGGATCTTTCGCGTGCCGCTTTCAAACGGCTCGCGTGCGGACTGTGCGAACGCTTGGACATCAATACCTCCAACGCCAAGGTAGATTCGGTACACCCAACCTGACGGGAAACGGCTGTGTATGCAAGGCGATGGCCGTAGAATTTGCGATCAATGCATTACAAACAGATACGCAACACACACAAGTACAAACGTCAACGCCGCCAAACAAGCCGCTCCCGCTGCGGCCACGAGCAAATTTTTTCGACTTTCGTCCCATGCACGCACAGCTCTTCGCCAAGTGAGCCAGAATCCGGTAACCGGGATCCTGAGCGTCGGCTTGGGCAACGACTCGGCATCCAACCGCCGACAAACCTGCTCGACCGTGCAGATCTCGAGATCGTCCTGCGCGCGCAGCCATGCAAGCAACGCGCGCAATCGCTTGATGACCCGTCGGTTCGGCTTGCCATACCTGGACAGGCTGAAGCTGTGCATGAGGATGCTAACGGTTGGAAGGCCACATCGGATCGCGTGACGCGTGACGCGCTTGATTTCAGCCAACGAGCAGCCCTCAATGTCCAGGATACGCCTCGAACGCCAGGGCCCAACGCGCACCTGATCGAAGCATGTAACCGGGATTTCCCAAATCCCATGCACGCGCCGCACCGCATTCGACGCACCCAGTTCGTGAACGAGGGGAACGGAAACGCGACTACCCGGCGACAGCGAGCAGTCCGCCAATAATCCCACCGCCCCTGCTGCACGCAGGGTATCGGTATTTGCCGAAAAGGCGCCCGCCCTGTGGGCAACCACCTTCTTGCCTGTCCACCCCTCCAAGAGGGACGTACCCTTCCTGAGTATCGCCGTCTGTTCCTCACGCGAGGCCTCGCTTATTCCATAAAACGGGTACATGGGGCGCGGATGTGTGTGCAACTCCAAATCGTGCCCCCTGGAATGAATAAGTCTTGCGGCATGTGCAATGGATTCCTCGCCATGCTTGGCAGCTTCATACACATTCAGAAAGAACGTGCCGCTTGCCGCGTCTGCCTCCAGCAGATCCATAAGCCGCTCGATGCCGACGTTCTCCTCATGGCCGGAAAGGACCCCCAATATATCCTGGCCGGGATCGCCGTGATTCCTGGACTCAACATCCACAGTGAAAAGAAATGCAGTTTTCATGAGCTCGTGGTTTCGTGCGTCTCCAGCATATTTTGAGCAGGTCGCACAGATACGTACATCACACGCCTGATCACTTATGTTCCGGTATTCCCTTGAACACCTTCCGTGCCAGGCGCCAGTACTCACGCATAAGTTGATCCTGAGCCAGATAACCGGCCTTGAACAGAAAGGGCGTCGCGTGGTCAATCCCGGTCACGGGATAGTCGTACAACTTCAGCATATCGCCTGCCACGGCCTCAAAAATAGCCTGGGAACCCGTTGGCATCGCATGACGCCACCGCGCCACCTTGTCGGTTTTCAACACCGAATGCCCTTCGAGAAAGCGGGTCGTGATCGAATATTCATCACGCCCCGTAATGAAACGCTCAAGCTCTCGCATGGTCGCGCCCGGCTCCATAAGCAGGTCCTCGTAGCGAATCTCGAGGTATCTGCTCCGCAATTGCTTCGAAGAATGTCTAGCGGCCTCGAGATAGCGGCGCCAGCTAATTGCCGCGGAATACGTGTTCTGATGACCCCATCTCACCATTTTGTGTGACAACGCGCAGTCACGGCCATCACGTACAAGATGTATAACCCGGCAATCCGGGAACAGATTGTTCAGCAGCGTCAAATGACGCCCGAACACAGGATATTTAGAGCCAATCCGGTGCTTGCCCAGTCGTTCGGCTATTTGGATCAGGACGCCTTTGACAATCCCCGCAAAGGATTCATACGATTGTCTGATCCTGCCCCAGTCGATCTCGATACAGTAATTCCGCTTCAGTATT
This sequence comes from Rhodanobacteraceae bacterium, assembly GCA_050737995.1. Taxonomy (GTDB): domain Bacteria; phylum Pseudomonadota; class Gammaproteobacteria; order Xanthomonadales; family Rhodanobacteraceae; genus 66-474. The sequence continues at coordinate 64,191 of JBOHYR010000041.1, read as the reverse complement.
GAGAAGTACTCGTCGTTGGCCAAATCATGTATCAGCCTTTCGCGGCTGCCAACCTCCCTAAGGTTCCCATAGCGTGGGAGGCCGTTGCCAAAGCTGATGATAAATTGGCCCTCGTTGACGAATCCCGCATCAAAATACTCCTGCATTAACTGATTGATCCACGTCGTGCCGGAGCGGGCGAACCCGGTCAGGAAGATCGGTACGTCCGAGACCGCGGAACCCGGAGCGACAAAATGGGAGGGAATATCCTCGGAACTGGTTGACACTTGGACTACTCCGCCGTCTGAATCAGCTGGCTGACCCGGCAATCGCGTAAGCCGTTGCGCACTTGGACGACTCACCTACCGAAGCGCAGTAGACCCACTTGATGCAAGCCGATCGAACCGGCAAAACCGTGTTGAGCCCTATCATGAATCGCCGCGCATGGAGGTGAGAACGATATCCTCGATTTCCGATCCCTTACCGAATCGGCGGAGCACACTACATCCAGCGTTATCTACGCTGAACAGCGAACCATGATTAACTCCGTTTTGGTGTGTCCGAATAACGAGAAAAAATGCCTTCGGTTTTACCAAATACCTCTTGATGTTGCCAACGACCAAGGCGAGCTCCTTGTCGCCAAAATACCCTTTATTCAATACATTTGCCGCTCTGATCAAACTAAACCTACCACTGAACTCATTGTTGTATTTGGTGATATCGCTCTTCTCGACCCTGACGTTTGGCAGGTTACGAAGCCGTGGCGTAACAAGCTCGACCTTCTGAGTAGCGGGCGAACTTGGACTCTCCATCATTTTCCTTGCACGATAGCCGAACAGCAGGTTGACGCACTTGCGTGGAACAAAGAAGCCGGTCCAGTAGTCTTCTCGAACAACCCACGGCTTCATGCTCCACCCGAGGATATCGTATCGCAATGGATAGCCTGTCTCGTCCATCAGCGCAAAGCAGCCCGGCAAGACACGTACGAGGGCGGCGTCCACAGCCAAGTCGATGCCTGTAATCTGGCATTCGCGTCCAACCGAGCTCAGAGCCTGATGCAGCTCAAGGGTGCAGACACCTGAAGAAATTCCAATATCTAGCACACTGCCAACGTCCATGTCACCCTGTTTGATCAGTTTCTGAAGCTCACGATCTACTTCCGCAAAGCGCTTCTCGTACGTCGTCTTGTAAGTCCCATTGCGCAGCCTAAGAGAGGAGAAAAACTCCTCCTCTGCATGGGGCGAGACTTCGTGTGGCGGAAGGTTCAGAAATCTGTTGGCGGGAATCATAACTGTATATTCCCTGTTGACTTTTGTGAACGCCTATACATAGCTTGTCGTATTCCGCTTCCGCTCAATTTTTCGTTGGATTCACGTCCATGGTATCGTCCAGAAGGCGGGCCAATGAACGGGCCCCGGACTGTCTGGAATAGCATGCCGCAACTTTGGGGTCACTCTCCGGCGCCTGTCCGCTGCGCACGTTGTGAACGAACTCCATAAGATTCCTTTCGATTTCCGGCACACTATCTGAGGTTACCAGATGTGCGCCGCCCGTCTTTCGCAATAATGCTGCGGTATCGCCGCGTTCACCCACCAGTGCAAAAATCGGCCGTCCGATCCGCAGGTACTCATACACCTTCGCCGGAATCTGCTGATCGAATTGGCTGCCCTGAAACAGCAACAGTGCATTGGCTTGCGCCTGCTCTGCCAATGCAGCATGGTAGGACACGCTCGGCGCCAGACTCACCATGTCGTCGAGACCGAGCCGATGCAGCTCGGTTCCGTATTGCCTTTCGGAGCCACTGGCTCGAAGCGTCACTCTCACTTCCTGCGCACTAAGGCGGCCAGAATCTTTCAGACGCGCCAACGCGTTGAAGAACGGTACAGGGTTACGGCCGGACGGGTAGAGGACCCCACCATGCACAAGATGCAGCGGGCGCCGACTTGGGCACGCTTTATTCGCCTCTAGCGCGGCAAAGTCGTCGTCGTCGAACCCGTTTGGGATGAGTTTGAGGCGCCCCTCGTCGTAGGTCTTCGGGTAGCGTTCGGCGTAAGAACGCATGGCGCCTGGCGTTGTAAATACCGAGTATGCTGCTCGGGAAAGAATGCGGCGCTCGCAGCGCATTCGTGTGGACACAGTCATCTTGTCGTGAGCGGCAACGGGGCTGGCCACGGGATCCCTGAAATCCGCTATCCACGGCAGACCTGTAAGACGACTCAGGGTACCCGCGATGCAATGCGCGGTCATGATCGGGTAAGTGGACCATATAGCCCGAACCTTGTGCCGGCGGATAATCCGCAGGCCATGATATACCGCCGTAGGCCACCAAGATGCCCAGCGATCGGGCTGAGCCAATATGGCGGGATATTTCCCTCTGATACTCAGATGCCGCCTCGCATCCAGGGCAAAAGTTCGGTACACAGGACAGCCTTCCGGGATGAGGGCCACGCTTGCTGGATCGACCTGCGTATAGACGCGTTCGCATGCCGATAGCGCTACAGGCCCCCACCCAAACCTTGGCAGGTACTTTGCAAACCCCAAAGGGCGAAGATGCCCACTGCTGGTCGTCGAAGGAGGCAGATGAAACGCAATCATGAGAACGCATCTATTCATTCGGGTATCTGCTGCTCATGATGCTTATGCGCCATCAAGAGTTGTTTGCGGCCTATTTCGGACGAAGCATTCCCTGCCCATTCGTGAGCACCCAACCCAGAAGACTCATTCGCAACGATGATCGACAACAAGGCGCACATCGCCATCAGTTGATAGGAAAGATCAAAATAGCTGGAGGTCGTTGCAAGTCCGGCTGTCATATAGGCAAGTAGACTCACCTGCAGCATGGAACCAAGGTCGTAAGCCCACTTGTGCTTTGGGGAATCACGCGTTCGCTTTCTGATTCCGCTACAGCTTCTCCAGCTCGTGATCAAGAGTGCCAGATAAAGCGCCAATCCCAAGAACCCCTGCTCGCCCAAAACCCGGAAATAGATGCTGTGTACTGCACGAACCTTGGCACCATCCGGGCCGTAGCGCTCCCACATCGCAGGGCTTTCATAGACGTCGAATCCGCCGCCGATCAGGGGACGATGGAGGGCGACGTTAGTTGCAAACTTCCAGGATTGAATTCTTGTCTGCGCCGAGTTGACTTCATCGGCGTGGTGCAGCGTATTCATTCTCTCGGTCCATTGCGGAGGCATGAAATGGTAGGCGGTAAACCCCAGCATCCCCACCACAACGATCACCGCGATGCGCTTTCTGCTTTTCAAAAACAAAGCCGCGCTCACTACCGCAAGAGCAATCAGTCCACCGCGCGAATACGTGCCGAGGATTCCCACGCCCGTCAACAGCATCGCCAGAGTCAAACCCACCCGGACAGCCTTTTTTGACGCCTGAAGCTGCAAATACCGCATCAATGGTAAAACCATGCATAGGGCTTGGGCCAAATCGTTGTTGTCGGCAATGAAACTTTTGGCCGGACCGAGCACGTGGTTGGTGCCGCCGTGAAGAATCGTGAACGCTCCGCCCTTCACACCGTAAAATCCGATCGACACCACGATCATCCACACTAGCCAATGCATGCGCTCGCGGCGATCGACCAGCATCAAGGTGACGAAGACCATTATTAGAACTTTGGCGAACTGGCTCCACTTGTCCCATGCCGAATCGGGCACCACTGCAAAAAAGGTTGTGATGCCGGTCCACGTCAGAAACAGAAACAGCAGCACGCTCAGTGCGGACATCGGGATCTTCTTTCGGTCTTTGCTGAAAGCAAGGCTAACAAGCGTGACAATTGCAACCAGTTGTACCCATGGGAAGTTGACGGCAAAGCCGAAGCACAACCGATTCGGATTCATGTAGCCGAGCCACGACCACACCAGCAGGCCGACATAGGGCCGCATCAGAATGAAGGGAATCATTCCGAAGATGAACAGGGCGAGGGCGATGTCGCGCATGTTGCTAGCCTGCTTTCAGTTGCAGAATGATCGCATCCATGAAGAACTTGGCCGCCCAGTTCGGGTAGCGATTCTTCATATACCCACCTTTCAACGGATACGAGCCCGGCATGCCACCGCGCGCGCCCTCGTCGTCGGTGTCCAAACGCTGAATTGATAGATTAAATTGGTTGGCGTTTTCCGCCGCTGGTTTCCAGGAACTCTCGCCGGTTTCCTTGGCCAAGCGCTGCCAGATGATGGCCATTTGTGCATTGCCGGTAACGCAGGTCCAGCGACTCGCCGGCCGCCAGATTGAATCGAGCCGGCCGGGCAATGCACCGTCGCGACGCTGCGTTCGTGCCACGGCTCGCGCGACCCGCGCGGCGGCATCCACGAACGCGCTGTTGCCAGCGATCAGACCGACTTCCAGGATACCGCGAGTGGCGTAGGCGATGGTGTGCGTGAGTGGTCGTTTGTTGTCTTCGAGATCATTATTCTCCAACCAACCGTTGGGACGCATCTGGGTGAGCGCCCATTCCACGTTGCGCACGGCGGCTTCGACGTATCTCGATTCCTCGAGGTCTCGACCGGCTCTGGCCAACCCGAAGGCTACACGCGTGTTGTAGGTATTCAAGGCATGTGCGGCAAAGGGCGAAGCGAAGCGCCGCCATGCACCGTCCGGATCCTGTGCCTTCACCAGCCATTCGCAGGCGTGCACCAGCGAGTCGCGAAATCGAGAGTCCTGTGTGTCCACCCATGCCGATAACCAGCCGAACAACACTTGCCCGGTGTTGAAGATGGTCGGCACGATCTGCGTTGCGTCCATGGTGCCGGCACGCACGCCGCCTTCGGGAAGTTGGATGTCAGATTCCCATTTCGCCATGCGGATGGCGCGTTTGCGGTATTCACTTTTGCCGGAAAAATCCGCATAACGAAAGAATGTCGGGATGATATAGCCGGTGGTTTCCGGATAGGCACCCGCCCATACGCGTTTCTCCGCATCGTAATGGGCGCTGACACCTCCGGATCCCATGGCATCCTGGGCGCGGGCCAACCATTCGGCGGCTGCTTGCAACCCGCGATGTGGATCCGCTACCGATCGCGTCGATCGTCGGGGCAGTAGTTTGGCGATCACGCTCATGACTTGCTTCCAACAACTTGGGATCCGGGCATCATCTTCGCAGCCCGGGCGTACAGCGCACGTTGCGCGCGCCGCAGGTTGTGAACCAGAAACGGCATGGGATCATTCCGACGCCACAATGCGTCGCGTACACCGTCGACGCCGTCATAGCCTTGCCGGCGACGCTGATGCTGCGCCGCGGCAGATTGCTCGTCCTCGGAACGGACATGCCAAGCCAGCGAACGCTTCGCTGGCTCCGACACAGGATAGGGCCGATCGAGTTCGGCACAATATGCGGCGTACGGCAGATTGACGCCGTTGAGCGTGGCCACTTCCGCCTGATAATCGGTTCGACCTATGGTCGGCTCCACCATGCGAAACCCACCGCCACGCGCATCGCGCTTGTACTCCATCCCGGCCATCCCGATCACGCCCACGCTCTGAAAGAACCGGGCGGTCAATCCGGACAACTCTTCATGGGCTTCGGGAGCCGGCATGCAACTTGCCGTACCACCGACCTGCGGCGGCCAGGAGCGGATCTTGCGGCCGGTGAACGACGCCGTGACCTGTTGCTGCTTGTCGAGATATTGCAGGCAGAAGTAGATGTTGGAGTCCGGTCCCTCGGTCCACTCCTGCACAACCACGTCGGCCATCACCGGAAGGATACGGCGTATCAACTCGGCGGATTCCGCGGCGCTCTCCACGCGGTAAGCCTTCTTGAATTGCCGCCCGTATTCGGCGTGCCGCTCGCCGGGCTTGATCACTACCGGATATTGCAAGCTTTCCAGCGTGGACAGATCCGCGGGCGCGCGAATGTGCACCAGGGGCGGAATAGGGCCATGGAGTTGCTCGGCGAGACGCTGGAAACCTTGCTTGTGCTGCAATGTGTCCACAAGGTTTATCGGCGGGAGGGTGAATCGGTAGAGAGCAGACAGCCGATTGCGATAATGGGAAACTGTCTTGACACTTTCCTCTTGGGTCAGGAGCAAGACCGGGCGCGATCCCGAAAATTGCCTCTTGCCCAGACGGACAAGTTCTTCGACCAACGTTTCGCCATGCAGCGCGCCTATCTTCAGAGGCTTCGCGGCACGGGTGTACATTTCCGGGCGTCGCTTGTCGGAGTCAAGTAGCCAGACAGGCACATCCGCGCGCGCCAGACTGCGCGCCACACCCAAGCCGTTCAGACCGGCGCCCAATACCACCGCAGGCGTATCAGTGACCACGCGTCCCCCCGTGGATCTTCTGCTGGCGGTCGAGTACATCGGCATAGACCCCGCGGTAACGTGCCACGCTCGCGCTCCATGTACGTTCGCGCTCCACGAAAGTGCGACCGTTGGTGATCACATCGCCCCAGGTCGCGGGCGCCTTCAGCAGCTCGATCAAACGACCCGCGAGGGACTCGGCCGACCCGGCAGGGAAAAGATGCCCATTGTGGCCGTCGCGAATCAGCTCGCGGTGACCGCCCACATCCGAAGCCACCACCAGCTTGCCCATGGCCATCGCCTCGAGCGGCTTGAGCGGCGTCACCAACTCCGTCAGGCGCCGCGAGACGCGCGGGTAGACCATGATATCCATGACGCTGTAGTAGCGGCCAATTTCTGCATGTGGCACGCGCCCGGTGAAATGCACGGCACCTTCAACGCCAAGCTGGGCCGCCAACGTTTTCAAATTGACTTCCTGCGGTCCGCCACCCACCAACATCAGTCGCGCCTGGGGTTCAGCGCCCAGCACCTGCGGCATCGCTCGCAATAGTCGATCCAATCCTTCGTATGCGTAAAACGAACCGGCGAATCCCAACGTCTTGCCGGGCGTGAGTCCAAGTCGCTGCGCCAGCACAGCATCGGCTGGGGCCTTGAAGCGAAATCGGGATATATCCACGGCGTTGGGAATGACGGTGATTTTGTTTGCGGGAATGCCACGTTTCAGCATGTCGCGGCGCAGACCCTCGCAGATCGTCGTGACTGCATCGGCGCGTTGCAGTGCGTGGGTTTCAAGCGCCCGCGTCAAGCGATAGCGCGGTCCCCACTCACGGGCCGTCCCGTGATCGGCAGCGGCATCTTCCCAGAATGCGCGGACTTCATACACCACCGGAATACCTGCAGCGCGGCCGACGCGGAGCGCAGGCAAGGCGTTCAACACTGGCGAGTGGGCGTGCAGGATGTCAGGACTTACGCTGTCAACCACTTCGGCAAGCCGAGTGCCCAAGGTTTTCATCAAGGCGCGGTGCTGGATCAGCGGTAGTCGCGTCAGGAAGCCGGATGCAGGCGGGGTGCGGTAGAACTTCCAGTCTCCGACGTACTCCTCCTGCTGATCGCTGCTGCCCTGTTTCGGACCGGTCAACTGAAACGTCTCCCATCCGAGGGCGCGTTGCTGGTCGAGGATGGCGAGCGTCCGAAACGTATAACCGCTATGCAAGGGTAGAGAATGATCCAGCACGTGCAGGATGCGCAACGGCCGGTCATCCGACACTGCTGTGGGCGGGGCTTGTTGCCGCGCAACGCTCAGCACGTCATTCATGGCGTTGCTCCGGGGCCTGCGCCCGGCGTGTGCAGCGAGAGTACACGCGTGTACAACTCGTACTGCGCTTCGACCACGGGTTGCCATCCCAACCGTTCCGCAAAATTGCGCGTAACAGCACGCTCCGGCGCCCGACTCCGCAACCGCAGCCAGGCCGAGGCGATGGCTTCGGCGCTGCGCTGTGCGGCAATTTCCCCCGCCTCCGGTGCACTCAACAATTCGGCAGCGCTTTCAAAAGGCGCGGCCACCACCGGCGTGCCACAAGCCAAGGATTCGAGCACCACATTGGGCATGCCCTCGCTGCTCGATGCAAGCACCATCGCGTCTGCCGCGTTGTAATACTCACACAGCTCCGCATGGGGAATGGCGCCGAGAAACCGCACACGCGCACCGATACCCAAGCGGTCAACCAATTGCCGCAAACGCCTTTCCTCGGGGCCTTCGCCCACGATCATCAAAGTCGCATCAGCCGTCCAGGCGAGCGCGGCAAGAGTGATGTGCACGCCCTTCAATTCGACCAAATGTCCCACCGCCAACCAGACCGGACCGGCAAGATTGAGCCTGGCGCGAATGGCATCGCGATCCAGAGGCCGAAAGCGATCTAGGTCAACACCGTTGCGCAGATTCACAACTTGGTCAGGACTCACACCCAAGGCTTCGACCTTATGCTTCAATGCGTCGGACACGGTCACGATGGCGGCAGCGCGCTCCGCCGCCCATTTGATTTGCCTTGCAGGTAGACGATATTGCGAAATCACGTTCACATCGCTGCCACGAACGGTGATCACCACCGGTTTGTTTAGCGCGATGCCCAACCTGACTGCCGCCACGCCATCCGGGTAGAAATAATGCGCATCGATCAAGTCGAAGGCGTCTCTGCCAGCCGACAACTGCCGCAATACCGGCAGGACCGCCCGGTACATGAGGGCAGGCGCGATGTTCATGCCCAGCTTCGGAATGGCTGGATAGCGAGGATGCAAAATCTGGATGCCTTGACGCTCTTCACGATCGGGAACCCGTGCAAACGCCGCGTAGGCGCCAAAGCTCCGATGCGTAAACGGAAACCACGGCACCGGCGCTACTACGGTCGCCGCAATTCGACCCGTCGCTGCCAGATGGCGCAGTCGCTCCTCGACAAACACGCCATGGCGCGGCTGCGCATCATTTGGATACAGGCTGGTGAACGCCAGCAGGCGAATCGCTCGTTTGCCATCCGATGCTGGCATGGTTCCCGCGCCACGCCATGTCGCGTCTAACATCTCCTTCGCTGACGACATGGCCCCGGTGTCCATAGCATGGTCTAGCTGCGCGGTCTTCATGGCAGGGCTTCCGATACGACCGTCGGTATCTGTGCGACTTCAGGGTAAAAGCGAGACAGCGAGCTGTTGCGCAAGACTCGCAAGACACGTTCGATAACGGGCGGCGACAGTTCGGAACGCCAGCGTTCAGCCGACGCCTGCGGGCTCTTGAAGACGCTGTAGTAATTCGTGTCGGTCACCTCGGTGCTCGCCCGGACGAATCTCTCGGTTTGCGGTTGCCAGTCGAGACCGGCGAACTCGAACATCCGCCGGGTCGTTGCAATGGGCGCGATGCAGACATCCTCATACCGCACCGTAAGCACACGTTCGCAGCCTGCGACATCGGCAAGGATTTTTTCTTGGGTCATCACCCACCGCCACGCCAGTCGCTCTTCGGGCGTGAGCTGCTTGAGGCCATCCAGACTCAGCCCACGTGCTTTTCCGGTGGACGTGGCCAGCAGTATTTTCAGTGCCCAGAGCTGATCTGCGCTCGGCGTCACATCGCCGAAGCAGCGTGACGCTTCACCGCGCAATACCGATGCCACATAGCCGCAAGGATGACGCATCAGATGGATGGCGCGCACGCCCGGCAGTGCTTCGATGCACACCCCCAGCCGGCCCGGCGACTCGATGGACTTCCACACCAGACGGGCGCGCTCGTCGTCCGGGCACGTCGGCCGGTAGAGGCAAGGAAAGTGTCGACGGATGCGGCTCGCGGCTTTCGCTGCGACCACGCTAGCACGATAGGCAGCCAGCGAGGCAGCAGACTGATAGCTCTTGGGAAACAATGGCAGCTTGCCGACAACCTCGATATCGCGCAGCCCTGGCAGCAGAGCGACGAACTGTTCCAACTCATCACGATAGCGGTGCGCATCCTCCATCTCGGGAAACAGCGGCATGGTCAACTTCCGCACGCTGTCGGGTTCGTGGCGGTAAAGCGTGTCCGGGTGGCTATCGAACAGTTTGCCGACCCAAGTCGTGCCCGAACGCGGCATGCCGAACACCAGAATACTGGGACTCATGAGGCCGCCCCGGTGGCAAGCGCCTCGCGCACCCGCTCACCGCCGGCTGTGGCAGTCGTGGACTGTTGCATGCGGCGCAGGAACGCATCCAGCATCAGCAGCTTCCATAGCGTTGCGCTGTTATCGCGCCGACCCGCGACATGCTGTTGCACAAGCCGCTCGAGTGCGGCTGGCTGGAAGTATCCGCATTCTGACAGTGCGCCGCCATGCAAGGCGTGTTGCAATCTGGGGCGCAGCGGTCCGCGCAGCCATGACGCGAGCGGCACACTGAATCCCATCTTCGACCGATACAGCACTTTGTGGGGCAGGTCGCGCTCGAGGGATTTCTTGAAAATAAACTTGCCCACACCATGCCGCAGTTTCATCTCCGGCGGCAGGTTGGAAGCCCACTCGACCAGCCGGTGATCGAGCACCGGCACACGCACCTCCAGACTGTGCGCCATGCTGGCGCGATCTACTTTGGTCAGGATGTCGCCAGGAAGCCAGGTCTTCAGATCGAGGTATTGGGCCAATAGCAATGGCTGATCGATGGGTGCGCGTTCGGCATGGGAACGGAACACCGAGAGGGCGCTGTAACCCTGAAGTTCGCGTTTGAAAGCGGGGCTGTAAAGCCGCTGACGCATCGCCGCTGACGTGGTGCTGACGCTGTGGAAATAGGCTTCCACATTGTCGTGGGCGAGGGCCTGCAGCGTGGTCTTGGCGCGCAACGGGCGCGGCGCCCAGTCGGCTTTGGGATAGATGCTTCCCAATAAGCCAAATATCGGCTTTCTCAACGAGAGCAGCAAGCTCGCGCGCAGGCTACTTTCCCACGCATGCAAGCGATAGCGTCGGTAACCGGCGAAATTCTCGTCGCCGCCGTCGCCAGACAGTGCGACCGTGACATGCTTGCGCGCCAATTGGCATACCCGCCAGGTAGGCAGCGCGGAACTGTCGGCGAAAGGTTCATCATAAATTCCAGCCAGCGTATCCAGCAGGGCATAATCCTGAGCGCTAACGTGCTCCTCGAAATGTTTGGTATGAAAGAGTCGGGCTACTTGTTGTGCATAGGCGGTTTCGTCAAATCCGCTGTCATCAAAACCAATGGAACAGGTGGTGACCGGCTCACGCGTCAGCCGGCTCATGCTCGCCACTACGGCACTCGAGTCCACGCCACCCGAAAGAAACGCGCCGAGTGGTACGTCGGAGACCATCTGGCTGGCGACCGAATCATCGAGTAACTCGCGAAGTTCCGAAGAGGCCTCACTCAACCCCGTCGAGTTATCCACCTGGAACGGCAAATCCCAATACGCACAGGGAACTGGCGGCAGATCTCCTGCGCGCCAGCTCAGCCAATGCGCGGGTGGCAGTTTGAAGATACCCTTGTAGATGCTCTTCGGGTCGGGCACGTATCCGAACGCCAGGTATTCTTCAAGCGCATGAGGATCGACACTGCGTTCAACGCCGGGATGCGCCAGCAGTCCCTTGAGTTCGGACGCGAACACCAGGTCGCCGTGGCGCGTGAAACCGTAATAAAGCGGTTTGATGCCAATGTGGTCGCGTGACAAATAAATACGCTCGTCGCGCATGTCCCACACCGCGAACGCGAACATGCCCCGCAGCCGCTTCAGACACCCCTCGCGCCAGTGCTGCCACGCGCGCAACAGCACTTCGGTGTCGCTGTTACTGCGGAACACAACACCCTGCGCTTCCAGCTCGGCTTTGAGCGACTGGAAGTTGTACAGCTCGCCGTTGTAGATAAGCGCCAGGCCGGCTGCTTCGTCCACCATCGGTTGCTGTCCATGGCTCAGGTCGATGATGGAGAGGCGGCGATGCCCCAGACCGACGCCCTCTCCGAGATACAGCCCGGCCTCGTCCGGCCCCCGGTGCAGCTGCGCATCACGCATTGCGAGCAGGATCTTTTCATTCACCCTGTCGCCTCTGTTCGCCAAGACGCTGCCGGCCAGACCGCACATGGTTCAATGCTCCTTTTGGCCGGTCACACGAGTGGCCATAGCGACTTTTTGATGCTGCTGATCGCCAAGGTTCAACAATCCGTCGTAAAGGGCCGTGTACGCTGACACCATGGATTGCAGACTAAACTGGGTCATCACGCACCCGCGTCCCCCCGCTCCGTGCTGTGTACGCAATCGAGTGTCAACTACGTAATTCGCCAGTGCCTTGGCCAACGCTTTGGGATCGCTGGGTGGCACCAGCGTCCCGGTCACACCGGGCACCACCACCTCGCCCACTCCGCCGACAACGGTGGCCACCACGGGCAATCCGGATGCCATGGCTTCCAGCAGGACGCCAGGCATGCCTTCGGCGACCGAGGAAAGTACAAAGACATCGAACTCCACGAGCAACGCCGCCACATCCCTTCGATTACCGAGAAGCAGGATCCGTGCTGAAAGTCCGGTACGTGCGATTTGTGATTCAAGCGCAGAACGCTGTGGACCCTCGCCCACCAAGACGAGGCGCAGACTCTCGCGCGCTTGAGGCAACGCCTCGCACAGATTGCGAAACGCAGATATCAATCCAGCCTGGTCCTTGACGGCATCCAACCGCCCGACTGTGCCGATCAGCACGGTTCCGGGAGGCGCGAAAGATCCCAGCAAGGGCCGTGCGCCTCTTTGATTCGCTGCTGCGACAAAGGGCATTGCGTCAATGCCGTTGGGAATACACACGACGCGTGAAGGGGGTATCCCTACTTTTTCTATCAGCCAGTCTTGCAGGTCTCTCGAGACCGCCAAGTAGCGATCAATAAACGGCAGGAACCAGCGACGCAAAAGGCGATATTTTCTACTTTCGCCACGCGGGTCAGCGGCATCCCTGCCTCGTTCGGCATGGACGACGCGTCGCACCCCTGCGAGCCTGGCAACCGGTACCGCATCCAGAGCGCCGATGTTGTAGGTGTGGACCAAGTCCGGATTCAGATTCCGCAACACCCGCCACAGCCTAAAGTAGCAACCCCAGTCCTTGCCCGGCTTTTTATTCAAAGCGAGGCACGGCACATCAGCGAACTCGATTTGGTCCCGAAGGGCGCCATACCCTTCTAGGCAGACCACAGCATGCCGGTAACGCGGGTGGGTATGGTTGATCAGCTTCACAAGCATGTGTTCCATGCCGCCGGTATCCAAGCGGTAGAGTACGTGCGCGATCAGTGGCTTGTCGCTCACGGCTCGTTCCCTGGAGTGACTCGTTCGCGCTTCCGCAAATCCGGCGCGCTCATCATGGGTAGCGCCCGCGCGAAGGCTTGCAAATTCTTCCGTACCTGATCCGCATCGCTGTGGCCAAGCGCCGACGACAACGCCCATACCTCGGATTGCGGGACACGGCCACGCAGTACGTCCCTCGCTTGCAGCAACTTGGTCAAAACCGGAGAGTGAGTACAGCGACGATCCACGCAATACCAGTACCACACCAGCCGTGAACCTGTTGTACCAGTCAGACGCAGTTCTCGGGCAGTGAGGTCTCGGCCATAGGCGAGGCCGACCTGCCGGCTCGCAGTGCTCAGAATTTTCGAGTGCGCCGGATCGTAAACGTCGTTTCCATAGGTAATCATGGTGTGCCCGCGACGCGGCTTGCCGGTGTAGACGGCATGAAACAGCTCAACGACATTATCGCCGGTGGTCGATTGGTAAGCCGCCTGCACCTGCCCCGCCGCACCCTTGAACGTCGGCTGCCAAAGGTCTGTCGCAGCCTGAGCCTGCGGCCTCGCCCAGCCTGCCATCGTTGGCGCGACCACGCGGGTGGCTTCCATCGGGGTCGGTAGCGCGAGCCCGGTTACCAATACCGGAGCCGCGATCAACAACACGATCGCCGCCAACCAGACCACGAAGCGTGCACCGGCCGGCTTGTCGCCATTTGCCGTGCGTTGCTCGCGCACTGCGGGGCGGTCGCGGAAAAACCAACCCGCCAGCAGCAACAGCAGCAGCACCGTGCCGAAGAACTGCCACCCGAAGATCATGTGGTCCGTTCCGGTGGCGTACTTCAGTCCCCAGGTATCACCAATCAGCACGGTGAAATACACCCGGAATCCGTTTGCGATGATCGGCACCACGGCAGACGATGCCACGAACGCCACCCGCTTCCACCAACGCTGATACATCAAATAGGCATACAAACAACCGAGCGCGCTGCAGGCGATGAAGAATTTCACACCGCTGCAAGCATCCGCAACCATCCACGTCGCGGAGGGCGTGACGATCTCCCGCCCGTTGAGCAGCACCGGTGTCCCGGTCAACTCGAGGGCGCGTACCGCAAAGCGCGCGGTGAAGTCTTGCAACGGACCCACCAGTCCATCGCCCCAGGGAACCGCGAACACCAACAGATACCCGAGCGGGAACGCGAGCACCCATAGAGCGCGCCAGCCCCAGCAGGCCAGCACCAGCGCTGGAAACAGGGCCACGAATGCGAAATGCTGCGCCAGATTCACATCCAGCAGGTTGCCCGCATACCAGACAAACACCAGGCCGGCCACCGCGACCAGCCCCCAAACGCTCGGTACAGGCGCGAGCTCGCGAAGTTGATGGCGCAGATTGAACCCGGTCCACAGGCTCAGTGGAAAGATCAGGAACGCATACTGGTAGGTGCCGTCGTGATCCCAGACCGACACCAACGATTGCACAGTCTGCCAGTAGCACGCCAGCAGCACGATCACGGCGATGGCAAGCGCGGTCGCAGCCAGTCCCCAGCCCGAGGCGCGCGCGAAAATGCCAGCCTTGACCTCCAGCACCCGATTCATGAACATGCCCCCAGCCCGGCATTGCTGGCGACATGTACGGAGGCCGCAGCGGGCTGCGCATTGCACAGCACGTTTATATAGGTATCGAGATTGCGCACCCAGTCAAAGTGGGACACAACCATGGCGCGGGCCGCCGGCACCCGTACCACTTGCGGTGCATCCAGCCAGCGCAGCGCTTCTGTCGCCAGCACATCGGGCGACCGGTCAATGCATCCTTGGCGACCCTCGAAGTCCTCGATGCCCTCGAAGGCTTCCGGCGTTGCCAGCAACACTTTCTCCATGGCCATGGCCTCCAGTACCTTGTTCTGGATGCCGCGGGCGATACGCAACGGCGCCGCCACGGCATGCGCATGTGCCAAATAGGGTCGCACATCGTCCACGCGCCCCGTCACCGTAATACCCGCGATCTCACCCAGCGCGCGGACCGCCGCTGTCGGCTTGCTGCCCACGATATAAAAGCGGGCGCCCGGCTTCCCGGCGAAAATCCGCGGCCAGACTTCGCGCGCGAACCATTGCGCCGCATGCACATTGGCGCGGTAATCCATGGCACCGACGAACACGACAGCCCGCTCTCCGGGGCGGTAGGGATTGGAATAGGCACGCTGAGGATCCCAATACCCGGCGTCCACGCCATTGGGGATGCCATGCACCTTCGCCGCAGATTCCGGCACGTGCCGGCGAAAAAAAACGGCTTCGGCTTCCGACACAAAAACACTGGCGTCGAACTGTGTGGCGATCGCGCGCTCGAATGCCGCAAGCCGTCGAGCTTCCCTGCGGTAAATCATGCGCGTCAAACCACGATGGGCCTGCGCGTATTGGCGCCATTTGTCCGAATCCGCATCCACGAAATCCATGACGCGGCGCAGTTGGGGATGCGACATGACAAACGGCGCCACGCCGGACGAATAACACAAGGCCAGATCCAGCTTTTGCCCTGTCACGAGCCTTTCCACCCAGCGTCGCATCACGCGGTCGCGGTAAACCCCGACGGTGAGTGGTTCGCCCCGCCCCAGCGACGCAAGCGCACGCCAGCGCGCAGACCGCGGCTTCAAGGGCCGGACGCAGACCCCGGCGCACAAGGCCTCGACCGGCGCAAGGTATTGCCAGTCGGCTGGATCGTCAACGAACGTGCCGAGATACACGCGGTAATGTTCAGCGAGTCGACGCAGCACATGATACGAGCGGATCTTGTCGCCCTTGATGGGCGGCCAGGGCAACCGGTGACAGAGGAACAATACGGATCGCATGGCTAACCGAGATCCCGCGCGAGCCATGGACCCAGCGCGCAACTCAACGGCAGCGGCAATCTTTGCCAGGCCTTGATGAACAGGCTGTATTTGCTGTTCGTCGGACTGATATTGGGAACCTCGTCGGCGCGCACCAGGTAATAGGCATAGGGCAGCGGCTGCGGCTCGAAACCCCAGTGCTTCTTGAAGTGATAGGAACCGCTGTCCTGCTTACTGCGGCCGAAGTCGAACAGCCGCCCGCCGCGCTCCACAGCCCTCTGCATCACCGACCAGTACATGAAATCGTTGGCGGCGAGATCACGGCCGCGTGCCACGCTGCCTCCGTAATACGGGTGCACTTCATCGCGGAAGTAGAAACTCATGACCGCGGCCACCGGCTCACCTTGGTGTGTAACAACGGTGACCTCGCAATCATCGCCGAATGTCTGCTTCAGCCCCATGAAATACTTGCGCGACAACACCGGAGTGCCCAGATTGCGGACACTCTCGGCGTACACCCGGTAAAACTCGGCAACGCTGCCGTCGTGTCGCGCCCGCAGGCCGGCCGCGATGCCCTTGCGGACCATGGCACGTTGCTTGCGGGGAATCGCCTTCAAGTTTTTTTCGTGGTCCGGATCAATCGCCTTGCGAAAGCCGACGTACAGATCCTTGACTGGCCAACCGACGTGGCGCAGCTCACGGTTGCGTAATTCGAGATAATCCACCCGCAACTTGTCGGCGAGGGCCGTCGCGGCCTGCGTAAGCCGCGCGTCGCTATCCGGGTCGCGCGCCACGACCCCGCCATACACGCAGAACGGCGTGGAAATCAGTGCATGGCCAAACAACCGGCTGCGTATTTCCGCGAGTGGCAGAATGCCGGTGGTGACACCATTCCGCTCGGCGTACAAGTAATGGCAGCGGTGGCCGAGGACGTGTTCGATGATTCCTCGCCAGGCGGCATGGTGGAAAAACGTCGCCTGCGGTGCGTCCCTGACAAACGCGTCCCAACGCCCCTCTTCATCGTGTTGCAGACGCTTGATCGCGCAAGGGTTGGCGGAGTGTCTTTCGTCCGCACGGTCCAACATGTCGCCTCCTCCCTCAGTCCGCACAGAGTTCGGCGGTCCGCAGCGCCACCACCGGATAGCCGACATGCGCGGGAGAGAGAAATACGCGGTCCATGCGATCAAAGTGGAAATCGCGCATCAGCCGCTCAAGCCGGGGTATCGTGCGCTTCAGATTCAGGTAATGGCGCACCCGGTTCTTGAGCGTCACACCGGGCACGCGTGGCTGTTGCGGATCGATTTCCCATGGATGGAAATAGAACACACCGGAACGCCGCTCGCGTTGGTTGACGCGTCTCAGGCCACGCTTGAACAAAGTATACGGGAACAAGCGGAAATAACCGCCACCGCCGCAGGGCCAGTTGCGCCCCCATAGTTGCACCGTCGTCACCGGGATTTCGAGCAGCCCGGAACGACTGGTGAGAAACGCAAACCGCGGCGCACCCGGCATGCCATACAGGTCATGATGGATCGGCACGATACTGGAACTGTAGCGATAACCGGCTTCGCGCAGTTCCTCGTGGGCCCACAGCGTGGCGGGGCCGATGGAATAACTCGGCGCGCGGTAGCCCGACACTGGAGTACCGCTGAGATCTTCCAGCAGCTTTTTGGTGCGGGTGATACCGTCGCGGAACGCAATACGGCTCAGATTGGTCAAGCGCTCGTGGCCGAATCCATGGCTCGCGATTTCGTGGCCGGCAGCACTGATGTCGCGCACCAGCGCAGGGAAGCGTTCCGCCACCCAGCCAAGCATGAAGAACGTGGCATGCACCCCGCGACTCGCGAAAAGCTCCAGTACGCGTCGGGTGTTGTCCTCGACACGAATGGGCCAGTGCGGCCAGTCCTCACGCCTGATGCACTTCTCGAAGGCCGCAACCTGGAAATAGTCCTCGACGTCCACCGTCATGGCGTTGATGATGGGCTCGCGTGGCAGCGACGGCGTGTTCATTTGTCTTCCCGCTCGGGACGCGGGTGCGACACGCCGGCGATCGCCGCGTCATCAGCGGCCGGAGCCGGCGACCGCTCGGCCTGCAACATTTCCTTGAGCCGGACCGTTTCGCGCATCAACTGCAACAGAATGTCATTGGTTTTGAGTTCCACCGCGGCGAACTCGGTTTCGCGCTCGGAGGGTGCAGGGACACGCATCGGACTCGGGCTTTGGGGTACGGCTGGCGCTTCCAGCGTCTGCGGCACATCGGCCATCTCCCCATCTATCTCGTCGAGCACAATGGTGAGCGCCGCCCGGTCCAGACTGTGCAGTTCTTCCAGATAACCGTGCAGCAACAGCCGGTCCATGATGAGATTGATCTTGCGGGGAATACCGCGACTGGCCCGGTGAACCGAGGCAAAGACCCCGGGTGCCAGTTCCGGGTCGTTGTTCCAGCCGACCGCGCGCAAGCGGTGCAAGATGTACTCGCGACTTTCTTCTGCCGCCATCGGCTCGAGCCTGTGGGAGGCAATGATGCGCTGGCGTAGCTGTTCCATGCGGTTGCTGATGATGGTGCGCCGCAGTTCGGTCTGGCCGACAAGGAAGACCTGCAGGAGCGCGTGACCCTGGAGCTCGAAATTCGAGAGGATGCGCAGCATCTCGAGCGCCGCCGGGGTGAGCGTTTGTGCCTCGTCCACCACCAGCAGCGCGTGCGAATGAAGGTCACGCAACGCTATCAGATGTTGCTTGAGATCCTGCAGCAAGGCTTCCTTGCTGCGCCGCTCATAGGGCAGGTCAAATGCCGAAGCCACGGCCGGCAATATGTCTTCGCCATCGAGATTGGCCGAGGCAATGCTGGCCATTGCCATGTTGCGATGCGCGAGTTCTTCGAACAACTTCTGGATAAGCAGCGTCTTGCCGGTGCCGACCGCGCCGGTGATCATCACGAAGCCTTCGCCCTGCTCGAACCCGTATAGCAGGTAAGACATGGCGCGCTTGTGACCCTTGCTGGGAAACAGCATTGCCGGGTCCGGGGTCAACTGGAATGGCTTGCCATGCAGCTTGTAAAACGCCTGGTACATGCCAACCTCAGAGCAGATGCGTCCACTGTAGGAAAATCACGTTCACGCCGTACCCATGTGAGCCCGGCAATACGGCATACACGCTGCTGGAGTCATGGCGCAGTCGCACGCTGCCGAAATTTTTGGGATTGAGTTGATGTACGAGCGCCAGTTGCTCATAGTTGTTGTACCTGATCTGGCCATTTCCGAATTGATACCTTTGCCAGCCGAACGTCGGCGTGAGGGTGGTGAAGGCTCCGATATTGAATAACCAATTGATATCGGCATTCGCTACCCTTTCTTGGTTGTTATTCAAGACAAAATAGGTACGCTGCTCGTCATACAGTGTTACGCTCAGCCTGCTTCTGGCCATCGTGTAAGTCGCCGTGGCCATCGCACGCTTCATCAGGTACACCTGTCGTTCGGTGAGCGAGGGAATCTGGGGGATTCCGATCGGCGGGGTGATGATCTCGCCCGGGTTTTGCCCCAGCAGCTGCTGGTTGTAGGTGGTCGGCTGCTCCACATAACTCAGGTTCGTCGTCAGCAGTGCCGCCTGGTGCGTCCAGGTAAGCTGATAACTGTGTCCGAAAAACCGATGCCCCACTAGCAAGCGGAAATGATCGCGGGTGTTGGACCAATCAAATCCGGCGTCCCAGAAGGAGGCGCCCCATGTCTGCACCGTTCCATCCGGCAGAAAATTTGTCTCCTTGCCCACATCGACCAACAATTTGGTGTCGGTGTTGATCTGCCGTGAGGCTCCAAGCCTGGCCGTGGCGAATTCCACGTCCTGCCCGAAATCCGGGGTCAGCCGTTGGTCGACATATTGGAGATTCCAACCCCAAGTTTGATACTTGGGACTCGCCAAGCTGAATTGCACGGCGTTGCTGGTGACATTGGGGATCCCGGTAAGCAGCGTGTCGTTTTCAGTCGGGATGCCACGGTCGTTGTACATCACGCGCCCGAAGGTGTAGCGCAGCAGCATCGTGCCGACATTGCCCAGGCCCTGAATCCAGTACGGGCTGAGCGTGACTCTCCCAACATTGGCGCGGTTGTTGTCCAGGAAAAACGTGCCACCCCCAGCTGGCAATTCATTGTTGATGACCGCGTCGCCATACAGCGCGGTACCGTCGACGAAGAAATGCTGGGGCACAACAGTAAGTGTGCCGTAAGCGTCGAGGTCCTGAGTCAGCTGGTTATCGCTCGATTTCCCTGGATACAGGTATCCGGTAAGCGTGTAGTCGAACACGCCGGAAAGCCGCGGACTGCTGAAGGCCGACTTGAAAAAAGGCTGAATCTGGGTGATCCAGCTCGCCTGTTTCGGCTTGCCAGAGGCTGCGAGGGTCAGGTTGTCCGTGTAGAGCTCGCCGAGCGTAACGCCCGTAACCATCCCTGGAGAGTCTATGGTCGGTTGCGGAATGACGCCCGGCGCAAGATTCTCGGCGCTGACGGTTTGTTCGTTGGAAGCTGAACTCAGAGTAGAAGGCGTATCGGAACCGACGTTCTGGGCTTTGGCCCCGGTCAGCCAGCCGCCGAGGATGATCGACGACAAAACAACCGACGCCGACGACGCACGCATCTACCCATCTCCTTCATGGTCCCGATAGTACCGGCCATAGTAGTAATCGTAGTGGTTCTCGCTCGCCGGCAGGCGGCTCATGTTGAGAAGCAGGCCGACATATTGCGAGTCATTCAACCCCTCCAGGGCCGAATTGACCACCTGCCGAGGCGTGCGGCCTGCGGCGACCACCATCACAACCTGACCCATGTGGGAAGCCAGCACGGGGGCCTCGGATGTCGCCAGCAGCGGCGACGAGTCGAACACGACCAAACGCCGCCGATTCCGTCCGCCAAACTCTTCAAGTACATAGTCCATGCGGCGGCTGCCAAACAACTCGGTGGTGAGCGACTGGCGTTCTCCCACGGGCACCACCATCAGATTTGGGACATCGGTGCGCACGATGACCTCGACGGGTTGGCGTCGCTCGTCCCCAAGCACGTCCATCAAGCCGGGCTCCCCATCGAGCCCGAAAATCCGGGTGATGTCGGATTTCGGTATATCGCCGTCGACCAGCAATACCTCAAAATCCGGTTCGCGCGCCAAGCTCAGGGCGAGGTTCAATGCGGTAAAAGTCTTGCCTTCCCCCGGCACCGCGCTGGTCACCACGATGCGCTCTGGGTGGGTGAGTGGTCTGACGCCTTTTCCAATCGCGTTGCCCAGCAACGGCCGTTTGACACGACGCAGCTCGTCCGTGAGCCGACGGCCCGCTTCGATATCGTCGGTAAGCAATCCTAGGTGCTTGAGCAGCGCATGGTCTACATGCCACACCGGCGCCGTTTCCAGCGGTCGTTCCGCCACCTGCGCCCGCTCCTGCAAACGCTCGACCGTCGATGCCGTATGCAGTGGGGCCGTTTCGTGCTGTGGCAATACCGGCTGTGCCGATAACGGCGGTCCGGGCTGCGCGGTCTTGAGCTTTTCAGCCGCCTTTTCAACGATGCTCATGCTGCACCCATGACGAAGAAATACTGCACCAGATGGGTAAGCGGCCCTTCAAGGGCAACCCCCAGCACGAGCACCACAGCCAGCAGACCTGCGCCGGCGCAGAAGCCGATCACTTCGCGTCGCTGTTCCTCGTGTCGAACCCGCGACACAATCAGGCTGAAGGCACCCAGCACCGGATAGTCGCCAGATTCCCGCAGCCCCTTGAGGCTGACAAACACCGGCTTGATTTTGTGCATGAAATACCCAAACGCGGCGCCGATGGCCACCGCCAGCGCAAACACCATCAATAGCAACAACCCACGATTTGGACTCGTCGGCAGCAATGGAACAACCGGTGGATTGATTACGCGGAACTTCAGATTGTTGCCGCTTTGTGTTGCGTCCTGGGACAGCTGGGCTGTGTTCAAACGCGTCAACAATTGGTCGTATTGCTTCTTGGTGATTTCATAGTTGCGCGTCAGTTGCTGCAAGGTGACTTGAACGTCGGTAATCTTGTCCACCTGGCCCTTGAGGTCGGCGATTTGCCGCTTCTGCAAGCCGATTTGCGTGGCTACGGTCTGGATCTGGACCTGCGTGGTATACAGGGACTTTTGCATCTCCTGGTACACCGGGTTGTCCGAGACCACGCCCATCACAGAGGCGCCCCCGCCGCTTTTCTTCAGTGCTGCACGCCGTGCCTGGAGCTGCGCGATCATGCGCCGGGTGGAAATGACGTCGGGATATTCATCGGTATAGCTCAGCAGCAACTTGTTGAGTTGCTGCTGGTAGGACGCAATTTGCTTGTCGACCTCCTCGGTGCGCGGATCGATGCCGCCGGTCGGACCGGTCGTCATGGCGCGCATCTGCTGCTGGGTAGTCGCACGGCTCGCGACCGCGGTGTCGTACTGGGCTTGCAAGGTCTGCAACTGGGTCTCGGCGGCCTGCAATCGCGTAAAATAAGTACTGCCGCCCTGGTTTGGAATGAGGCCGACGTTGGCTTTCTGGAAGTTCGCGAGTTTCTTCTCCGCTTCGTCCAGTCTTTTCCCGTAATCCTGGACCTGCTGCTGCAGGAAATTCTGAGCCGTCTCGGTCGACGTCGAGTTCGCGCCCAAGGTGTCGTTCATGAGGATCTGCAGGAATGCCTGGACTACCTTCTGCGCCATTTGTCTGTTGGGGTCGGCATAGCTGAGGTTGTAGAGGTTTTTCGCGTTGCCAGCCTTGATCTGGACCGCAGCACCCAGATTCACCAATAGCGCGTCCTTGTCCGCCGGGGTGGTGGTGCGCAACGACAGCCCGGTCTTGTCAGCCACAGTCTCGAGATTGGGGCGGGAGAGCAAAGTGTGGGTGATGATCTGCAGGCGCTCACGCACATCCGGCTGCACCGCAACACCGCGGAGCAGCGGGTTCGTCAAGGCCTCGGTGTCGGCATACACCTCGGCGCTGGCTTCATACTTGTTGGGAAGGCTGAATACCAGCAGCGCGCCGACGATCATCACGCACCACGCGACGATCAGCGCATGCCAGCGGTAGCGCCAGGCAGCGCGCGCCTCCAGCAGCACGTACTGAAGCAGTTCATGCAAATCGATGGATTGCTTCTGCATCACGCTTTCTCTTCGCCGGTGCCTGTGTCCGCTGCACGTTCCGTGCCCATCGCGTCAGAACAACGACTGCGGGATGATCAAGATGTCGCCAGGATGCATGCGCAGGTTGTCCTTGATTGTCCCGTTCATCAGGTCACCGAGCCGCACCGGGATGGTTTCTTCCTTGCCATCCGACATCCGGCGGACGATCTTGGCGCTGTTGCCCGCGGCGAATTTGGTGAGGCCGCCAACATCGATCATCACATCGAGCACCGTCATGCCGCTACGGTACGGCACGGCCTTGGGCGTCGCCGCCTGTCCGACCACGCGCACCTGCTGGCTGTAAGCGCCCACGAAACTCTTGACGATCACCGTCACCAGCGGAGAACGGACGTAGCGGCTCAGCGCCTTCTCCAGGTCATCCGCCAAATTTTCCGGCGTCTTGCCCGCCGCCATAATGGACTGCACCAGCGGTATGGAGATACGCCCGTCGGGACGCACCGGCACGGTGGTAGACAAGGAGGGATTGTCGCGCACAAAGATTTCCAGCGAGTCGCCCGGACCGATGATGTAGTGCTCCACCGGCGGAGTCGTCGCGGACAATTGATCGACGGTCGGCGCAGTGGCGCAACCGCCGAGAAGCAGCAAGACAGCCGACATTATCAGCCACAAGATGCAATTTCGCGGTAGCGGTTTCACTTGGTTGTACTCCTTGGATATCAGCGCGCGCCGCGTCCGAACAGCACTACTTCCACGGTCTGGATAAGGATGGCCAGATCGAACACGAAATTGTGGTTTTTCACGTAGAACAGGTCGAACTTCAGCTTTTCCTCGGCGTCCTCGAGGGACGAACCGTAGGGGTACCGCAGTTGGGCCCAGCCGGTCAGCCCCGGCTTTACGCAGTGTCGCAACGGATAGTAGCGGATACGGGTGTTGAAGTCGTCCACGAACTCCGGCCGCTCCGGGCGTGGGCCGATGACGCTCATGTCGCCGCGCAGCACGTTCCACAACTGCGGCAATTCGTCCAGGCGGGTCTTGCGGATGAAGCGCCCGACCAAGGTAATGCGGTCATCGTTCTTGGCTGCCCAACGCGCCACGCCATCGCGTTCTGCGTCGAGGTTCATGCTGCGGTATTTGATCACCGCAAACGGTTTGCAGTTTTCGCCGACCCGTTGCTGCCGATACAGGATCGGCGCACTGCGGCCTGACTCCAGACGGATCGCCAACGCGGTCAGGAGCATCAACGGCGACGCTACAACCAGTACCAACGACGCGACGGCTACGTCGAAGCAACGCTTGACCGTGCGTCGCACCGGCGAAATATTGAAGCCATCGGAAAATATCAACCACGAAGGGTTGGTGAGATCCATCTTGATCGTGCCGGCTTCACGCTCGAAGAACTCCGCCAGCTCGGTCACCGCTATTCCTCGCTGTTTGCACTCGAGCAACGCTGCCACCGGCAAGGTACCGCGGCGGTCGTCGGGGCCAACCACGATTTCGTCCACATCGAGCTCGGTCGCCCATTCGTACAACGCCTCGTCGGGATGCAACAGCGAAGCGTAAGGCACGCTGACGGGATCGGAACCGACCGGAACGTAACCCAGGATCTTGAATCCGCGTTGGTCGGTCTTGCGGCGCATGGCACTGGCCAATTCCGCGGCACGCCCGCCGGCTCCCAACATCATAACGCGACGCTTGAACAAGTCGGCGTCAACGAAGCCCAGGAACAGCACCCGCCACAAAGTCACGACGGAGTATCCGAACACCAGCGCGATGGCGAGGACGCCGCGGCCCAGATATGCGGCGGGCATTGCGTAATACAGAACCACCAGCGCGGTCCCGCCGAGAAGGAACGCAACGCTCTGGCGGCTGAGCTGTCCCAGCCAACCGGCACGCAAGTGGACTTGATACAGACCCAGCGCGGCCATCGCCAGAACCAGAACGAGCGCCACCAACGGCGCACGCCAATGCAATCCCTGGTTGAACGCAGCCTGGGTATCGGCATGGCCCCAATAACGCAGAACCACAGCCGCATAAACGCTGCTTGTCAGCAAACCGAACTCGACCGATACCAAGAGCAACTGCCAGTGCAGGGCTCTTTGCCGGAACAATCGATTCATGTCGATGCTCCTTCCTTATTTTTTGTTGTGTGGCTGCGCCGGTGGTCAGCCCTGCGCGAGCGGACGATTCTTATACCACAAACGTGACACGGTTCAAACTTTTAAGTCAGGTTCCTGAACAACTACAGCAAGAAATGTGCCCACAAATTCCCCCAGAAATTGCAGTCGCGGGCTTGCACCGGACGGTTCCATGTATCTTGTAGCTTTTGGTCGGTATAGAGCGCCCAATGTGTGGAATCGTCGCCGCCTGCACCCAACGTGACGTCGTCCCGATCCTGCTGGCCGGGTTGCACGCCCTCGAGTACCGCGGCTACGACTCGGCCGGCTTGGCGGTGCTGGACCAAGGTCGCCTGACGCGGTTGCGCACCCCCGGCAAGGTCGCCAGTCTCGACGCGCTGTATCAGGCGTCGCCCGTGCGCGGTCGCACCGGTATCGCCCACACCCGTTGGGCCACCCATGGCGTTCCCAACGAAGCCAACGCGCATCCGCACCTTTCACGCGACACCGTCGCCGTGGTCCATAACGGGATCATCGAGAACCACGCCGAGTTACGCGCCGAGCTGCAGGCTGCGGGCTATGCGTTCACGTCGGAAACTGATACCGAAGTCATCGCGCACTTGGTGCACAGGCTGGTCGCAGATGGCAAGGGATTGCTGGCAGCGGTCACCGAAGCCACCCACCGCCTGCGTGGCGCCTATGCGATCGCGGTCATCCACGCCGAAGCGCCCGGACAAGTGGTCGGCGCGCGGCGCGGCAGTCCGCTGTGCGTCGGGGTCGGAATCGGCGAGCACTTCCTCGGATCGGACGTGCAGGCGCTGATCCAGGTCACCAACCGCATCGTGTATCTGGACGATGGCGACATTGTCGAAATTACCCCCGACACCCTGGTTATTCACGACGCCGCGGGTCAGGCTGTTACGCGCAAAGTGCGCGAAAGCGACATGTCGCTGGACGCGGTCGAGCGCGGCGACTTCCGCCACTACATGCTCAAGGAAATTTTCGAGCAGCCGACGGCCGTCGCCAACACCCTCGAGGGACGGGTCGCCGACGGACATGTCCTGCCCAACATCTTCGGCGTCGACGCGGACAAGTTGTTGCAGCAGGTACGCCACGTCCACATCGTCGCCTGCGGCACCAGCTATCACGCCGGGATGGTTGCGCGCTACTGGCTGGAGGGCATCGCGGGGATTCCCTGCGCCGTCGAAGTGGCGAGCGAATACCGTTACCGAAATGTCGTGGTAATGCCAGGTACGTTGTTCCTCGCGATTTCCCAATCCGGGGAAACCGCCGACACTCTCGCGGCGTTACGCGACGGGCGTGCGCGCGGTTATCTCGGCTCGTTCGCAATCTGCAACGTGCCGGAATCGAGCCTGGTACGCGAATCCGACCTGACCCTGATGACCCGCGCAGGTCCCGAAATCGGCGTGGCATCGACCAAGGCCTTCACTACCCAGCTCGCGGCGCTGGCCCTGCTGGCGCTGGAGTTGGCGCGCGTCCGTGGAATCGCTGCCGACAAGCTCGCCGATCTCGTGGTCGAGCTCGCCAGCCTGCCGCGCAAGCTCACCGATGCGCTGAAGCTCGAGCCCGTGATTGCGAGACTTGCCGAAGCGTTCGTCGACAAACATCACGCCCTCTTCCTCGGACGCGGCGCGCAGTACCCGGTCGCGTTGGAAGGCGCGCTCAAGCTCAAGGAGATTTCCTACATCCACGCCGAGGCGTATCCCGCGGGCGAACTCAAGCATGGCCCCCTGGCGCTGGTCGACGAGGACATGCCAATCATCGCGGTGGCCCCCAACAACCAGTTGCTCGAAAAACTCAAATCGAATCTGGAAGAGGTTCGCGCGCGCGGCGGCCAGTTGTACGTGTTCGCGGACTCCGGTGCCGATGTGTCGTTGAACGGAACCCGCGAGAAACTGGTGAGCGTGGACGCGGGCGGCAATTTCATGGCCCCGGCGGTGCTGACGGTACCGTTGCAACTGCTCGCCTATCATGTTGCGGTGTTGCGCGGCACCGATGTCGACCAGCCACGCAACCTCGCGAAATCGGTCACGGTGGAGTAACGCGATCCCCTCGTTTCCCCTTTGCAAGCGAAGGGGAAAGCAAAACAAAGCATCCCTTCGGTACGAAGGATCGATGCGCAGCATGGAGGGGCTACCGCCGTTGCTCGTCAGGTTTCCGCGAACGGAATCGCGTCGAGATCGACGTTGCCCCCGGTCAGGACCAGACCGACGCGCTTGCCCGCGAAGCGATCACGCGATTGCAGCAACGCCGCCAGCACGATCGCGGAAGACGGCTCGACGGTTTGTTTCAGCTCCGCCCAGACGAGGCGCATCGCCGCCAACGTGTCGACATCGTCCACCGCAATGACTTCAACGCGGTGCGCCTGCAGCAACTCGAAATTCGGTGCGCCGACAGTCGCACGCAGACCATCGCAGATCGTCTGCGGCACGACATCGGTAACACGTTTGCCACACTGAATGGACCGATACGCGTCGGCGGCACCTGCGGGCTCCGCCACGACCATCCGCACTCGCGGTGCCAGCGCGTGCAATGCGATCGCGCACCCCGCCGACAGGCCACCGCCGCCAACCGGTGTCATCACGATGTCCAGATCCGGCACCTGCTGCAGCAATTCCAGCGCGATCGTGCCCTGACCGGCAATCACGCGTGCGTCGGCATAAGGGTGCACCAGCGCCGCGCCGGTTTCGCGCTGCACCTTCGCGCAGGTTTCCTCGCGTGCGGATTGGGTCGGCGCGCAGCGATGCACGATGCCACCGGCGCGCTCGATGTTGGCAAGCTTGGCCGCGACCGCGCCTTCCGGCACCACTATGTGCGCGGGGATGCCACGCGTTGCGGCCGCCAATGCCAGCGCCGCACCGTGGTTGCCGGACGAATGCGTGACCACGCCGCGCGCGGCCTCGTCATCGCTCAACGACCAGACTGCGTTGCAGGCACCGCGGAACTTGAACGCGCCGCCTCGCTGCAGGTGCTCGCACTTGAAAAACAGCGCCGCCCCGGCGATGGCGTCGAGTTCGGGCGAACGCAGTACCGGTGTTACCTTGGCGTACGCGGCGATGCGGGCCGCGGCCGCGCGGATGTCGTCGATATCGGGAGCCTCGAAATCATTCATGAAAGCCTTCGAATAGTGGTTGTGACGACCGGCCATTCTCGCACCGGAGCGGCTGATAAAATGGCGGGATGGATACCAAAACCCGCAGCGAGTCGCCTGACGTACCCACCACCGTCCGTCTCGTCGACTACCGGCCCCCAGCCTGGCGCGTCACCGATGTCGAACTGGTTTTCGACCTCGGCATCGACGAAACCCTCGTTCATTCGAAACTGACCCTTGCCCGCGACCGCGACGAACCGTTGTGCCTCGATGGTGAGGACGTGCAACTGGTCGAGGCGCGGCTCGACGGCCGCACGCTCCAGGCACACGAATACCGACTTGCAGCGCAGACCCTGACCATTCCCGGCGTCCATGACGGCAGCGTGCTGGAACTCGACGTACGCATCGACCCTGCGCGCAACGGCCAGTTATGCGGGTTGTATCTTTCCGGCGCACGCGGGCACGGCTTTCTTCTGACCCAGTGCGAGGCGCAGGGCTTTCGTCGTATCACCTTCTTCCCGGATCGTCCCGATGTGCTTGCGCGCTACGACGTGACCCTGCGCGCCGATCGCGCACGTTTTCCAGTGCTGCTCGCGGGCGGCGAGGAAGTCGAATCGGGTGACCTGCCGGACGGACGTCACTATGTGCGCTTTGTCGATCCGCATCCCAAACCCAGTTATTTGTTCGCGCTGGTGGCGGGGCACCTGGAGAAAATCGAGCGCGCCTACCGTACCGCCGACGGCCACGACGTCACCCTGCGGTTGTGGGCCGAAGCTGACGCGATCGGGCGCTGCCATTACGCGATGGATGCGCTCGAACGCGCGATGCGTTGGGACGAGCGCACCTACGGGCGCAACTACGATCTGCCGGTGTTCAACATTGTCGCGACCCACGATTTCAACATGGGCGCAATGGAGAACAAGGGTCTCAACATCTTCAACAGCAAGTATCTGCTGGCCGATCCCGACACCACCACCGACGACGAGTACCGCCGCATCGAGGCGGTGATCGGACACGAATACTTCCACAACTGGAGCGGGAACCGCGTGACCTGCCGCGACTGGTTCCAGTTGTCGTTGAAGGAAGGTTTCACGGTGTTTCGCGAACACGGATTCTGCGCGGACATGCACTCTGCCGCGCTGAAGCGTATCGAGGACGTCGCTGCCCTGCGCCGCGTGCAATTCGCCGAAGACGCGGGCCCGCTGTCACATCCGGTGCGTACGGCCGAATACCAGGCGGTCGACAATTTCTACACCGCGACGGTGTACGAGAAGGGCGCCGAACTGATCCGGATGCTGGCTGGCACGCTGGGACAGGAAGGTTTCCGCCGCGGCGCCGATCTGTATTTCTCGCGCTTCGACGGCCAAGCCGTCACCATCGAAGACCTGCTGACCGCGCTCGGTGAAGCCAACGGCGTCGATTTGTCGCCGTATCTCGCCTGGTACGCGCAGGCCGGCACGCCCGAGATCCACGCAAGCGGGAGTTACGATGCCGCAGCGAAGCGTTACACGTTGACGCTGGCGCAGCGCAACCCTCCGACCGCGGGCCAGCCGCACAAACAGCCGCTGCCGATTCCGGTCAACATCGCGCTGTTCTCGAACGACGGCACACCCCTGGCTGTCGGGCTCGACGTCAGCAATCGCGCCGCCGCGACCAGCCATGTACTGGAACTCACCCAAGCCGAACAGCGCTTCATGTTCGCGGAGGTGGCTTCGGAGCCGACGCCGTCATTGTGCCGCGGTTTCTCCGCACCGGTACGCGTCGTGTTCGATTACACCGAACAACAGCTTGCGTTGTTGCTGCAACACGAAACCGAAGGCTTCGACCGCTGGAACGCCGCGCAGGAACTGGCGGGCCGTGCTTTCGACGAGACCTTGGCGGGAAAGCGCGAGCGCATGGCCACCAATGCGTGGCTGGATGCACTGGTACGTCTGTTCGCCGAGCGCACGCAATCCCGCGATCCCGCGCTACTCGCCGATTTGTTGACCTTGCCTTCCGAACTCGAACTCGGCATGCGTCAGTCGCCATTCGATCCGGACGCCGTGCACGCCGGGCGCGAAGCGCTCGAGAACGCACTGGCGCAACGCCTCGGCAACGCGCTGTCCGAAACGTATCACCAGCTTCACGCCGGCGAATCGGGCTCGGTGGATCAGGATGCCGTCGCGCGCCGCCGCCTGAAAGCACGGGTGCTGGCTTTGCATGTGCGTTTCGATGCCACCTCCGGCGCGGGACTCGCTTTCGCGCAATTCGTCGAAGCACCCGCCATGACTGACCGGCTGGCCGCGCTGGCCGCGCTGATGCGTAGCGGGGCGCCTCAGGCCGAGGGTGCACTACGCATGTATCGCGAACGTTTCGATGGCGACGCACTGACGCTCGACAAGTGGTTCATGCTGCAGGCCACCCAACCCGAGCACGCCACGTTGGAACGCGTGCAAACACTGGAAGCCGATTCGGTCTTCACGCTGACCAACCCCAACCGGGTACAGGCCCTCCTCGGCGCCTTCGCGCGCGCCAACCCGGTCGCCTTCCACCGTCCGGACGGAGCGGGTCATCATTACTTGGCGGGCAAGCTGGCTGAAATCGACGCAAAGAACCCGCAACTCGCCGCACGTCTCGCCAAAGCGTTCGAGGACTGGCCGCGGCTGGAACCCGGTCGTCGCACTTCGGCAGAAGCCACGTTGCGGGAGCTGACGCAGGGACGCCATTCGCCCGATCTCACCGAAATCCTGACCCGGATGCTGGCGGCAGGCGACCGCTAACCGCTGCGCCTAAGCGAGATCTAAGCACGGCAGGAGTACAGTCGCCTCAGGCAGGGTGACGAGTTGCCCGCCAACACGCCCTGCCGTTTTGGAGTGCGCCATGACCACGAATATTCGATCGAAAGCATTGGGTCGGTTGCTGCGCACGGCGGCGCTTGGCGCGAGCGTTCTTCTGCTCGCCGGTTGTGCCACCGGTTACTCGTTCGTCCAGCCGGAAGTCGCGGGAAGTGGCGGCTACTACACCAATCCTGAGCCCTACACCGGGCAGGGTTACTACGATGTTTACGGCACCGGACCGTATTACCCCGGCACTTCTGGCTGGGGCTATTACAACGGCACCTGGCCGGACAGTTCCATCGGCTGGTTCGCCGGCATGTATGGCGATTATTGGTCGCCGTTCCTTTTCAACGTGGGCTTCTCCAACGTGTGGGGTTTCCCGGGATACTGGGGGCCGTGGTATTCCGTCAACATTCCGATCTGGGGATGCGGTTGGGATTGTGGCTACTGGCGGCGCCACTGGCGCCACGACGGCGACCATCACCACCACGGGAACACGGCGCATTCGTGGGTGAGATCGAATGATCCACCCGATTCCTCCGAGGTCGCCCGGAACCACAGGCCTAGCGCCGTAATATCCCAGGATCCACCGAGGCGGCTTTCGGTCGAAGCGTACGCACCCGCGCACCGGCTTCAGTCGGCGTCGTTCGCGCCGCACGAATTCGTCCCGCCGGCCCGGCGGCAGGTCACGACCGGTATCGGCGATCCAAACGACTTCGCTGGTGCGCCGGCACGACCGCCCACTGCGACCAGCTTCCGCGAGGTGCAGATGCCCCCGGCCTACGCGCCAGGTGAACCTGCACCGGCCGCGTTCGTGAACCAGCGCGCCTCGTCCATGCCCGTGCGGATGGCGGAGGCACCCCGCGGGTTCGGTGGCCCCGTGCGGGCCGCGCCACAAGGTGGAGGGCGCGCGTATTCGGCCGCCCCGGCGTCGCACGTTTCGGCCCCGTCGTCACACCACGACAACGAGTCCTCGCACACCGAGATTCGGTGATCCGGTGAAGATCCGCCGGGGCCGCTCGCAGGCCCAGGCAAGAAAACGGGGAGCGCGACACAACCGCGCTCCCCGCCTTACCCCCGAACCGATATTCAGTGCGAAAGGCTGACGACCACCTCTTCCAGTTCGCGCAACTGCCGTTCGACTGGCTTGCCCGACTGCTGCGGGCCCCCGTTGGGGCGATATTCGTGGATTTCCTCGGCTTGCAGCTCGAGTTTCCCCATCTGGACCATGGCGTCGTGATGCTTGCGCACCTCTTCCCACTCTTCATTGGTCATTTCGACGAAATTCATCACACCACTCCTCCTGTTTGTGCGAAAGCGACGCCCCGAATCTGTTGCAATTTTCAAGTGGCGTTCATCCGCAGCCGCTGATACTCTTCGCCGAAGGGGCAGTTGTGGTTCTACCCGCCACTTCGACGCCTGATGTTTTTCCGAATCTGGCGCCCGGAACTCGGTTACTCTGGATTCCCCCTGTTCCTGATGACCGCCGGGCGCCAGTTCCTTTTTCGTAGCCTTCCTGGCCATTTCCTGTCGATGCGAGACCGGATCCTGCACCGGTCCCTTGCCGCTTGACGGCTGCTTCGACGGAAGCGCAAAAGTATTTCTGCACGCCGCGTGCCAAACCATCGGGAATCCCCGCTGAAATTTGCAAGAGAATGTGACATCGACGGGTCGGCGCCGGATTACGTGTGGTGTGCACGGGGGCTGTAACGATTTGCAACGATTGACGTCGTCATTTCCAACTCCGAATGCAATGTTTCGGCGTGACGTCGGTTGGACAGTCCGTTGCAATTGGAAACAAGTGACGCGTCATGGCGCCGTTGCAGACGGGAACCGTCATGTGTGACGGTCACCGGCGCCGGTGGTTGAGGAGGAAAGAGACGACGTGATGAATTACGAAGTGATTGTTGTGGGTGGGGGCCACGCGGGCACCGAAGCCGCACTCGCATCGGCGCGCTGTGGCGCACGCACATTGCTGCTGACGCATAACATCGAAACGATCGGCCAGATGAGTTGCAATCCCGCGATCGGCGGGATCGGCAAGGGTCATCTGGTCAAGGAGATCGATGCGCTCGGTGGCGCAATGGCGCATGCGGCCGATCTTGCAGGCATCCAGTGGCGCACGCTCAACGCATCGAAAGGTCCGGCGGTGCGTGCGACGCGCTGTCAGGCCGATCGTGCGTTGTACAAGGCAGCGGTGCGACGCATCGTCGAATCACAACCCAATCTGGAAATCTTCCAGCAAGCCGTCGACGACATCGTGATCGAATCCGGGCGTATCAGCGGTGTGATCACGCAAATGGGCCTGGCCCTCCACGCACCCCGTGTCGTGCTGACCGTCGGCACCTTCCTCGCAGGCAAGATCCACATCGGACTCGAAAGCCATGCGGGCGGTCGGGCCGGCGATCCGCCCGCTACCACGCTCGCCATGCGTTTGCGCGAGTTGCCGCTGGGCACCGATCGGCTGAAAACCGGTACGCCACCGCGCATCGATGCACGCACGCTGGACTACTCCGTATTTACCGAACAACCGGGCGATGATCCCGCACCGGTTTTCTCGTACCTCGGATCGCGCAACGAACATCCGCGCCAGGTGTCATGCTGGATCACGCACACCAGCGAACGCACCCACGACATCATCCGCGCGGGGCTGGATCGCTCGCCGCTGTATACCGGCAAGATCGAAGGTACCGGCCCGCGCTACTGTCCGTCGATCGAGGACAAGGTGGTGCGCTTCGCCGACAAGTCTTCGCATCAGATCTTCATCGAACCGGAGGGCCTGGACGCCGCCGAAATTTATCCGAATGGGATTTCCACATCGCTGCAGTTCGACGTGCAAGTCGAACTGGTGCACTCCATCCCCGGCTTTCAGCACGCGCACATCACGCGCCCGGGATACGCGATCGAATACGACTACTTCGATCCGCGCGGATTGCACCCGTGGCTGGAAACGAAAGCCATCGCAGGTCTGTATTTCGCTGGCCAGATCAACGGCACCACGGGTTACGAGGAAGCGGCCGCTCAGGGATTGGTCGCCGGATTGAACGCGGCACGTGCGACACGCGACGCGGAGCCCTGGTGGCCGCGTCGCGACGAAGCCTACGTCGGCGTGCTGATCGACGACCTAACCACCAATGGCACCATCGAGCCTTACCGGATGTTCACATCGCGCGCGGAATACCGTTTGCACCTGCGCGAGGACAACGCCGACTTGCGCCTCACCGAAAAGGGTTTCGAACTTGGCTTGGTACCGCGGGCGCGCTTCGATGCCATGCGCGCCAAGCGCGACGCGGTCACGCGCGAAACCGCGCGCTTGAAAGCGCTTTGGGCGAGCCCTAACAACGCGCTCGGTGCGGCATTGCAACGCGATCGCGGCATCACTCTCGCGCACGAGGCCAATGCGCTGGACCTGTTGCGCCGTCCCGAACTTGATTACGCCACGCTCGCCGCAACCGAAGGCTTCGGCCCCACGGTCGAGCGCGACGATGTCGCATTGCAGGTCGAGGTGCAGGCGAAGTACGCGGGTTACCTGGACCGGCAGCGCGACGAGATCGATCGCCAGCGCCGCCACGAAGGTACGCCGATTCCCGATGCCTTCGATTACGACTGCGTGCGCGGTCTGTCGGCCGAAGTTTCCGCCAAGCTGAAACGCGTGCGACCGGCCACCCTCGGACAGGCGCGCCGGATCAGTGGGGTTACGCCCGCGGCGATTTCACTGCTGCTGGTCCATCTGCATCGGCAGCGCGGCCAGCACGCCGCATGAACCCAGTCGCGAACACGGATCACGCGGAAACTGGTCCCAATCCAATCGTCATTCCGGGGCCATCGCCAGCTATCCGGCGATGGAACCCGGAATCCAGCTTCTTGGTCTTGCCGCTCCAGACAAAAACACTGGGTTCCGGGTTCCGCCCGCAAACAACGCGGGCGGCCCCGGAATGACGACGAAAAAACAGCGCACACCCACAGCGATTTCGCCGGCTTGCCCATACGCCGCCGGATGGAATAATTCAAACGCTTGTATTAGGCTTGCGCGCATCCCGCCATCGTGTTTTCAGGAGAATCCAGGCCATGCTTCGTCCCCGACACCTTGCCTGCGCCGTAGCGCTGGCGCTTGCGAGTTCCGCAGCTTTCGCGCAATCCGCGACACCTTCCGTGCAGCCTTCGTCGCACGCCGGCCTGTTCGACAACATGGTGGTCTTCGGCGACAGCCTGAGCGACGACGGTAACCTGTCTCTGGCTGAGCAGTTGCCGCAGATCATGCGCTTCACCACCAATCCTGGACAGACCGGGATCGAAAACGTCGCAGATTATTTCGGCACCCCACTCAGCCCGTCGCTTGCGGGAGGCACCGACTTTGCCTTTGGCGGCGCCGGCGTCGTCAACAACTCGCCGGGAACACCGTCAACCGTTCCGACGTTGCCAACCCAGCTCGGCATGTATCTTCAGGCCACCGGCAATAATGCCGACCCGAATACGCTGTACGCGATGTGGGGCGGCGCCAACGACATTTTTTACGCGGCCACCTCGGTGGGAGCCGCGGCGACGGCACAGCAGCTGATCCAGCAGACCATTGCGCAACAGGTCCAGTTGGCGATCGCCAACAGCATCATACCCAACGACCCGACTGCCATCGCGGCATTCACGGCGCAGATCACACCCACCGTCACGCAACAGGTAACGGCGGCAGTCGAAGCAGGAGCTGGCGTGTCTGGCCTGATGACCCCCGACCAGGCCCAAGCCAGCATCCAGCAGGCAGCATTGACCGAGTTGGGGATGATCCAGCAACTGGGAAAAGCCGGTGCACGCTACGTGATGGTGTTCAACCTGCCCAACATCGGTTTGACGCCATCCGGGTTGGCGCAGGGACCAACAGCCGCAGCACAGCTCACGGGCCTGACCTTGACATACAACAACACCTTGAATACCGGACTCGCCAAGGCCGGGGTCAACATCATTCCCATCAACAGTTTCGCAATGCTCAACGAAATCGTGGCCGACCCGAGCCGTTATGGCTTCACGAACGTGACCCAACCGGCCTGCACTGGTGGCGATGGCAGTTCGTTCGAATGCGGCCCCGCGGGTTCCGGTGCACCGGTCACTTATCAGCCCGGCACCGAAAACACCTATCTGTTCGCCGACGGCGTGCATCCGACTACCGCCGCACACGCGGAATTGGCGCAGTACGCGGAATCGATCATTGTCGCGCCGGGCGAAATGTCGTTGCTGGGTGAGGCGCCCTTGCAGATCAACGAGAGCTTGAACCGCACGATCGTAAATCAGGCTACCTCTGGCCTCGCCAGTGCGCCCGGCAACGGTCTGCGGCTGTGGGCCAATTACGACTATGCGCGTCAGAATCTCGACGCCCAAGTCAACTCGCCCAAGAGCAGCAATGATGTCAACACGCTCAGCCTCGGCGCGGATATCCACCCGTCCGATGCGATGACCGCTGGCCTCGCCTTCACCGCCGGACAGCAGCAGGACGACTTCGCCGGCAATGCCGGCGGCTTCAAGTTGCAGGATCTACTCGCGACCGGCTACGTGATGTGGGGCTGGCAGCAAGCCTATTTTGGTGCGATAGGCAGCTTCGGACATCTGGGTTACAGCAATGTCCACCGAAATATCCCGATCGGTCCGACTACTCTCTACGAGAATGGCACCACCTCGGGTTCGCACATCGCTTTCGCGCTGACCGGCGGCTGGTGGCTGGAT
The DNA here is from genome assembly GCA_050737995.1 of Rhodanobacteraceae bacterium. Taxonomy (GTDB): domain Bacteria; phylum Pseudomonadota; class Gammaproteobacteria; order Xanthomonadales; family Rhodanobacteraceae; genus 66-474. Next base: position 27,514 of record JBOHYR010000041.1, on the reverse strand, counting down.
TTCGGCAACTGGCGCACGGGCCCATATGCCGATCTCGGCTGGCAACATGTCCACGTCGACGGCTACAGCGAGGATGGCGACGACGCCACCGCAATGACCTTCGGCGAGCAGGATCGCCACGCACTGATCGGCACACTGGGCTGGCAGCTGACCGCGAACCTGCAGGCGGGCAGCACCATGCTGCACCCGTTCGCGCGGGTTGCGTGGAATCACGACAACGATGCCGATCCCCGCGATGTGACTGCGGGTCTTGTCACCATGCCGGGCACCTTCGCACTGCCTGGCTTCATGCCCGACAGCAACTGGGGCAGCGCCGGGGTCGGCCTTGCGGCCGATTTCAGCCAGAATTTCTCGGGCTGGATCGGTTACGACGGCCGCTTCTCGGATTCGAGCCAACGCATCAACAGTTTGAACATCGGTGCAAAACTCAGGTTCTGAACAATGCCGCCGCTTCACATGAAAAGGCCGCGCAATGCGCGGCCTTTTCATTTGCGAACCACTCTGCGTCAATGTTGCTTGGCGAACTTCTTGTACGCGGCCTCGGCCTGACTGTGCAACGTCTTGGCGTCCGAATCCGAAAGCGTGGTGGTCTTGCCACCGCTGACCTGCTGCTTCAAAACCAGCACACCCTGGTCATCCCAGCCGGCGCGCTCGGTCGAAGTAGCCTGCGCATTCTGGTTGGGCATTTCCTCCTCCACCACCACCCAGGGCAAGCTGTTGCGGTAAGCGTATTCGGTTTTGGTGAACCCGCCTTTGTCGCCATGATTCACCTGCACGATGATGAACTCGACGCCGTGGACGTCTCTAAACACCTGCCAGCTGCGCGACTCGCCGATCTTGCTGGAAGTGCCGGACTTGACTTTCATCGCCCCGGTCTGGCGCTTGGCCTGCTGGAAGTTATCCAGCATTTTTTCCGCGGCGGTCGGCTCCGCCACCAGCGTCAGGTCAACCTTGGCCGACTGGCCATGGGTCAGCACAGGCTGCTGCAACTTGGTTGAGTACGTACGCCCGTTGTCTTGCATCGTGGCCTGAAGAACATACAGATCCTTGTCATTGATCGCCGATGGCGAGAACGGGATCCGGAAAGCCTGCGGGAATGTCGGCGGATTGAAATCCTGCGTGTTGATCGTGACACCGGGTTGCTGGGTCACATCCACCAGCGACAGTTCGAGCTTGGCCTGGGGGGTTACTTCGGCAGGTGGGTTTTGCACGGTGACGGTTCCGGTCACTGCGGTGGCCGCCGATGCCGGAGTAGCTGCGGAAGGTGGGGATGCGGTCGAACCGGTGGCGGCTGACGAACCGCCGGACTGGTTGGACGTTCCACAACCAGCCAACAGCAGGGAAGCGATGAACAAAGGTGCAGCAACGAGCTTTCGCATGGGGATTCCTCAAAAAATATAACCGGCGCGCGTCAAGCCCGGACCTCTGGAGGGTGCAGCCTTGCGTGGCCACGGGCAAGAACTTCCATTTTAACGCCCGCCGTTACACAACGAAAGCCATCGTGCGGGTTTTCGTTCACGGTTGTCATGCGACGAACGGCCCGATCCTTGGGTGGTTGTCAACGAGCGCGATGACTTTCGGCGCGACCACTCGGCGATGCGTCCGAGCGAGGCTGAAGGGAGGATTTCTGCCCGGCACAATTCGATAAATCGTACCTTTCTATAATCTTTCATGACAATTGATAATTTGTTAAGCTACTGGTAAGGTGAAGGTTATGCAAACGCGTTTCTACAAAGTTTATCCATTTAAATCAATGACATCAAAGCAGCAAGTCACGGTTTGACCATTCATCGGCGCGTAGATAACACCCGAATCTTCCTTACTTCAACCGCAAAAAAGCACCACGGGGAGTACTCTGATGCATGGTAAGCCCTTGGCCTCGGCCATCTGCGCCAGTCTGCTCGTTGCCGGCACGGCGTACGCACAAGACACCACTCCGACCGGTCAGTCGCAGGATTAAGCCACAACGCAAAAAGCAAACCTCCCGCTGCCACGAAGTGTCCACAGACCCTAGCAGCGACTGGCTGGCCGCGAGGTCCGAGGCGCCGAATTTATTCCATTACTCACTACTTGCGGTCTGGTTAACTTAGCATTAACGTTGTGCCCGTACTGCTACCGGGGACAGTGCAGGACGACCTTGAGGCCTGACCGCTTCAAGGTCGAGTGCACTTGCTGTTGTCTCGGCATGTCCGACGAACCGGAGCCGCGACCCTGCAGTCATCCATCTGGGGAGAACGTAATGAACCGTAAACTGTTGGCAACCGCCATCTGTGCCAGTTTGTTCGCGACCGGCACCGCCTACGCGCAAGACACAACCCAGGCTGCTCAGTCGCAGGATCAAGCGACAACGACGCAAAACAACACTTCTTCCTCCAAAAAGAACGAGAAGAAAAAGAAAACCCTGCAAGCGATCACTGTTACCGGTTCGCTGATTCCACAGTCGCAGATCGAAACCGCCACGCCAGTCATCACGATCACTGCGGCAGATCTGCAGAAAGAAGGCTTCAAAAACGTCTATGACGCGTTGCATTCGATGCCGATCGCCAACGGCGCGGTGCAGGGCAATTCGTTCACCCAAGGCTTCACGCCTGGCCTCCAAACTGTCAGTCTGCTGGGGCTGAATCCGGATTTCACCCTGGTACTGATTAACGGCAAACCGATCGCCGACTATCCGATTCCGTACAATTCCACCTCCTCCGTCAACGATTTCAGCACCATCCCGACTACGCTGGTGGATCGTATCGAAATCGTACCCGGCAACCAGTCGGCCATTTACGGCTCGGCAGCCATCGCCGGCGTCATCAACATCATTCTGAAACAGCACTACCAAGGCGTCGACATCGATTACCGCGCCGGCGGTTACACCGACGGCGGCGGCCAGCAACAGCGTTTCACGATTACCGGTGGCAAGACCATCGGCAAGTGGAGCCTGATGGGCGCGATCGAGGTGAACAAGCAAAACCCGATCTTCGCATTCCAGCGCAGCTATCTGGCCAGTAGCTTGGACAATCCCGTCCCGGCCTATCGTGTGCCCATTCCCAACCGTCGCGCATACGACGCGTTTACCGGGCAAAACATCGAGCCACCCGGTGGTGCGGCAGGCTGCCAAGCCATTGGCAACCTATACGGTGGTACCGAACAGTACGCCAACAACAGCGTCTTCGGCGGCCCTTACTGCGGTTCCAACTACGGATTGTCCGGTGGCACGATTTTGAACGGATTCTCGCAGGTCAGTGGTTATGGCAAGGCCGTCTATCAGCTGAATGACAACACCCAGTTGTACACCGATCTCTTGGCTACCGTTGGAAAGACGAAATATCTCACGGGCGGCTACTATTCCGTCTTCTGGGAACCGGGTTTTGGTGTGCCCGGTTACGTCTATGACATCGATTCCGGCCATCTGATGACTGGATACCACGTCTTCGGCCCGGAGGAAGTCGGCAGCTTGCCCGACGAAGTCGACGACACCCAGACTTATGTTTTTGACGTCGGTATCAAGGGCAGCTTGGGCGACTCCAACTGGAACTACGACGCTTATTACCATCGATCGCAGTACAACGACGACTCTCGGTTTTTACGTCCGCTTACCGCCAAAGTGAACGCGTTTTTCCTCGGCCCGCAAGACGGGACCGATCCCTTCGGTTACGGCTACCCGGCTTTCCACATCGAGCAGACCGGCCACTTCTGGGGCAACACCACGCCAGCCCAGTTTCTCTCATTCAGCGACTACATTCGCAGCAGTTCGGAAACCTACAACCAGCAGGCCACCGCCCAGGTCACCAATTCCGACCTGTTCAGCCTGCCGGCCGGTTCGGTCGGGTTGGCCTTGCAATTGAACGGCGGCAACGAGTTCTGGAACAATCCGATCGACCCGCGTGTAGTAGCCGGTGATTTCTGGGGTATCGGCGGTACCAGCGGCCGCGGCAAGCGCGGCTTTGATTCCGCGGCGGCAGAGCTGGACATCCCGATCTTCAAGATGCTGACTGCGGATATCGCGGGCCGCTATGACCGCTATAGTCCCGACGGTGGCAGCTCGCAAGGCAAATTCACCTACAAGGGGGGGCTGGAGTTCCGCCCGACCGACACCCTCTTGTTCCGCGCCAACTACGCGAGCGCGTTTCGTGCGCCGGACATGAGTTACGTGTTCTCCAACGGAAGCGAGTCTTTCGATAACGTGGTAGATGTCTACAACTGCCGCATTCACTACGGCAACAACCTCGCCAACTGCCAAGCGCCCTACAACAACGTCCAGATCACCGAAACATCGGATGGCAACCGTAATCTGCAATACATCACGGCAAAATCCTGGGGCTATGGCGTGGTGTGGTCGCCGACTTCCAAACTGACCCTGCAGTCCGACTATTACCACGTCAAGATCAATAACGAAGTCAGCGATTACAGTGCCGGCTCAATTCTGACGTTTGAAGCTAACTGCCGCATCGGCACGACCATTCAGGGCGTACCGGTGGACGTAAACTCGGGATCCTGCCAGCAGTTCCTGGCCCAAGTGTCACGTGAACCCCTCAACTCGCCCATAAATCCAGGTGGGCTGCTGAATGTTGAAACGCTGCCGATCAATATCTCGCGTGAATCGGTTTCGGGCATTCAGGCTTCAGGCACCTACCGCTGGAGTTGGGGCCGCTACGGCGATTTTGGCCTGAATTTGAACTATGCGGTCCAAACCAGTCATCTTTACCAGCAGTTTCCAGATGACGTGCCATTCGACGTGTTGCGCTCCAATTCGTATGGCAACCAATTCAAGAATATCGGAACTGCCGTACTGAGCTGGAACATTGGCAACTGGGACACCACCCTCCAGTACCAGCGCTACGGCAAGACCTTCAACAACGCCGGGAGTGGCACCTTGGGACCGTGGATGACCTACAACGCCACGCTGCAGTACCACGTGACACCGGACATTACCACGACGCTGATCGGCAACAACATCTTCAACGCCCGCCCGCCAATCGACCAGACTTTCTCCTCTTACCCGTACTACGACCAGTTCAGTTACAACGCTTATGGTCGTTTGGTTATGCTGGAGTTGAGTGTCAAACTGGGCGGCGTAAGCGACCACTGACCTTCCGCATCGAATGGTTCACTTGCAAGGGGGCTGGCCTTTGGGCCAGCCCTTTTTTCGTGGCCTTGGCGCGAGCCCAGCGACCACCACCAGGAAGGGAACCCTCCTTTACTGCGGTAATATCGCCAACGCCGAACACAACCCCTTGAGCTCCTCTGCATACTTCCGCCATTCGTCGAACGCGCGCGCATGGATGGGCTGCCGCACTTGCGTCATGCTGAGCGTTGCGCTCGGCGCCACGTTGCGGGTCAGGTCCACGCAACCGGGTTCGTAAACGAGACCGCAGAATGCCATCACTGATCGTGCAGTTGTCTCAGGCTCACGCACCAGCTGCGCATAATCGACATCCAGGATTGCACCAGGCATCAGGTGATGCCAATGCGCCATCACGCGTCGATACTGCCGATAATGCGCGGCCAGCGTGTCAAGATCGTAGGCATACGCGTATTCTGGCCCCGGTCCGAAATAAGCGCGCCAGTTGGAAAAGCACACATCCATTGGATCACGTACAAGGTGCAGCATCTTCGCCCGCGGCAGGGCGCGGTGGACCAAGCCTGCCAGTTTCCAGTTGAGCGGCAGCTTGTCCACGAAAAATTCCTTGCCGTTCGCCCGCCACTGGGTTTGGGCTCGATAGCGTTGCCCGACTTCGAACCATTCGACCCGATCCAGCCGAGCGACAGTGGTTTCGTCCACAAGCCCCTTTGCCTGATGATCGACCGCCCAGGCCAACGCACGTGGGAAATCGCCCAACTCGCCGGCGGACTCGACCTGAGAATGCCCTCCGAGCATGCGTTCGAGCACCGTGGTTCCGGAACGCGGCATTCCCAGCACGAATATCGGCTGAGGGCCGTCGTCGGAATGCTGCGAATCGGTCTGAAAGGCGGGTGATACACAAGCTTCGATCAAACGGTCGAACACGGCAGCTTCTTGCGCACTGTCATGTGGCAAGCGCTCGTGCATCAATGCGTTGCCGCGCGCCAGTGGCTGCCATGCCTCTTCGTAACGTTTGAGGTCTTCCAACTCCTTGTGACGGGCAAATAGCAGCGCGGCGCCGTCTTCACTCGATGGATCCACGCGCGTGAGCGCGGCATCGATCAGATCGAGGTGGTTGGAATCTGCCGTTTGCTTGTGCATGCGCGCAAGCTGCACAAAAGCGCGGCCCAGCGGCGGATCCAGAGCAATGCAACGTTCGAGTTCGGCGCGGGCGGTTTCCATATCCCCGTTGAAGGCGAGTTCTACCGCACACTGGAAATGAAATTCCCGCCCTCCAGCGCCGTGCTCACGTGCGCGTTCCAGCAACGCAAGTGCCGCGGCATGCTCACCGATCAATTGCAATGGCCCAGCAGCGAGCATCTGTACATGTACGGGATCGCTGGCGGCGCTGGACATCAGCTTCAGCAGTCGCCTCGCTTCTACGATTTCACCGACCCGGAGTAATGCGGAGATCAGGTCGCCCAGCAAGCCTGGTTTGTCAGGTGGATTTTGCGCGGCAGCCAAAGCCTGGGCCGTGGCCGCGCGCAAGTGACCCTCTACCGAGTACAGCGCGCTCAAGAGCAAGTGTGCCGCCGTGTCGCCGGGATTACGTGTGAGTAACGATTCCAGCACCGCCCGGGCCGGCTTGGCCTGATTCATGGCGATGTAGCGCTTTGCGCGTTGCCATTGCCTGTCTCGGAGCTCCGTCACGGCTTCGTTCTCATCCTGGCATTCGTAAAGCGCGCTGCAGCGGTTCGAGCTGGGCCGCATACGGCTGCCACACTTCCAGGCCGCGCGTGTGCACAGGTTCGCGCACCTGTGCCGAACTCAAGCTGGATACCGACGCGGTATTGCGGGTGACGTCCTCGCAGCCGTCCTGCCATTCCAGTTCGCAGAACGAGAACACCCTGCGCAGAGTCGTTCCCGGAGCGCGGACCAGGTCGGCATAGGGCACGTCCAGAATCGCACCGGGCAGCATGGCGTGCCAGTATCGCAACATCCGTCGATAGCCGTTGTAATGTTCCGCCAGCGTTGCGAAATCATAACTCCAGTTATTCGCATCACCGAACATCACGCGAAAATTACTGAAACAGACATCCATGGGTTCTCGCACCAAGTGCAGGATCTTGGCCTGTGGCAGCGCCGCGTGAATCAGTCCTGCCACCATCCAGTTGGCGGGTTGCTTGTCCACAAAATACGCGTTGCCGCATGCGCGCCACGCGGTCTGGGCAAGGTAGCGCCGGCCGACGTCTGCCAGATCGAGCGCCGAAAGGCGCGACAGGAAAACATCACCGGCGATAGATCGGGTATCGGCCACGCGCAGCAACTGCTGGCCAAAGTCCACCAGTTCGCCGCCCGCCGTGACCTGTGAATGATTGCTCAACATATGCTGCAGTAGCGTGGTACCAGACCGGGGCATGCCGATGATGAAAATGGGGCAGGGACCATCGAACGTATGCGTTCGCTTTGCAATCGGGTGGGTAGCAAACCAGTCGGCAAGACGCTGCACCATCAACTGCTGCTGCGCCGCATCACGCCAAGACAGGGGATACATTCCTAAGTTAGCGTGGCTCAATGCATCCCACGCCTCCTCGTGGCGGCCGAGATCCTCCAACACGTGATAGCGCGCAAACCCGAACGCGGCGTGGGCACGGGCATCGAGTCGGGACTGCCGCAGACCAGCTTCTACGACCTCGAGGCAATGGTTGGCGGGCGTTTGCTGACGCAATCGGACCATGCGATATGCGGCGCGCCCATAATCGGGTGCCAGTGCGAGACACGTCTCGTATTCGGCTTCGGCCTCCTCGCTCCGGCCGAGAAACGCCAGTTGCTGGCCGCGATAGAAGTGAAACGGCCCGCTGGCGTCCTGCTTCGGCGACAACCGATCCAGCACCGCCAGCGCCTGCACTTGTTCGCCGAAATCCTGGCGATAGTTGGCGTAGCGCAACAACGCCTCGGTGGAAGAGGCCAGCTGCCATGCCGGGTGATCAAGCAACCTGTGCGCCGCGGCAGTCTCCCCCACCTGCAACAATGTATCGACCACCTCGCACAGCAGATCAGCGTCTTCCGATGCACTGTCCGCCGCGTCCAGGGCCCGCGCGGCGGCATCGCGAATATGGTCTTCATGCCATGCGACGTGTGCTGACAACAAGCGTGTGCGCACGTCCTGCGGAGCCAGCGCGCGCAACGATTCCAGTTGTGCCCACGCCGCTGCAAGCTGGCGCTGCTGGAGATAACCGCGCCCGCGCTCCCAATGGCGTTCGACGGATCGGCTCACGAGCGCTCCATGGCATTGGCGGGCTTGGCACAGGACGCGCGCGCCAACGCGGCCACCTGCGTTTCGTACCGGCGCCACTCGCCGACTGCCTGCGCGAGGCCGCCGGCAAAGTCTGCGCCGGCTTCCTCAGGACGGCCATTGAACGCCAACTCCTTGCCACCCCTGAAACGTAGCGCGGCTGTTTCGTGTCCCGCCTCTCGCACCATGTCCAGCAGCGCCAACGACTCGGCATGTTCCGCGAGCCGCTTGGGGAATCCCGCCATCCGCATCAACACCACCGGATCGACGCCATCCGCGAGAGGCGAATGGTCGAGGCATTCGCGCGCCACCACGGTCTCGCCTGTTTCGAGTAGTCCCGCAATCACCGCACAGAGGGTTTCCGGATCATCCGGTCCGGCATGCGCGGCATCCAGCGCACGGCGGGCGCCATCGCGGATGCGGTCTTCGCGCCGCACCGTTTGTGCGGCGAGGAGGTGCGCATGCACATCGTCGGTTGCGCTTGCAAACTCGGATTCAAGCAGAACCCACACAGCGGCGACGCGTTCTTCTATCAGACAGACCTGCGCCGGAAGCCACAATGGATCGGAGGCCAGGCTCGGGCTCGCGGCTGTCGACACCATTACAACAACGCGATGTCGGCGATCGCGTCAAAACGTGCCTTGATGCGTGCGAGCAGGGCTACACGGTTTGCGCGCAGCACGGGATCCTCGGCCATCACCAGCACCTGATCGAAGAAGGCATCGACCGGCGCCTGCAATTGCGCCAGCCGCGCGAGTGCGCCCGCATAGTCATGCCGGGCCGCTTCGCCATCGAGTAGCGCCGCGTTGTCGGATTCGGCCGCATGCAGGGCCCCCGCCAGCGCCTGCTCTGCCGGTTCCCGCAAGCACGTCGCGTCAATCGGACGGGTCGCCGCAACGACTTCGTCGATGCCCTCCTTGCGGAGGATGTTGGCCACGCGCTTGTTGGCGGCGGCGAGCTTTTCGGCTTCGGGTTGCTTCGCGAACTCCGCGACCGCGCGCAGGCGACGGTCGAAATCGACCAGACTCCCGGGATGTATCGCCGCGACGGCATCGAATTGTTGCGACGTGAATCCCTGCTCGCTGTAGTAACCGCGCAGGCGATCGAGGATGAATTCGCGCAGTTCGATCGCCAGCGCAGTGCGGCGCGCCGCAATGTTTCCGCCTCCGTTTGCGGAGGAAGATGCCGAAGGCGGATGAGATGGCGATTCGCCAGACTTTGATTTGGTGGTGAAAGCGGCGTCGGGAATCTGCGCCAGCGTGTCACGCAAGAGCCCGCCCAGATCGAGATCGAGCTGGCCTTCGATCATGGTGCGCGCAAGTCCCAGCGCGGCACGGCGGAGTGCAAACGGATCCTTGTTGCCTGTCGGCTTCATGCCGACCGCGAAAATGCCCGCCAGCGTATCCAGCTTGTCGGCCAGCGAAACACTTTGCGCCAGCGCGCCGTCGGCGATATCGTCGCTCGCATGGCGCGGGCTATAGAACTCGTCCAGCGCCCGCGCGATGTCGGCCGGCTCGCCTTGTGTCTCGGCGTAATGGCGCCCCATCACGCCCTGCAATTCCGGAAATTCACCGACCATCCGCGTTAGCAGATCGCAGCGCGACAGCCCGGCGGCATGCGCTGCATCCGCAGCGTCCACTTCGACACCCCGCGCGAACAGGCGCTCGGCGATCGCGCTTGCAAGTTCCGCGACGCGCAGCGTCTTGTCCCACAGACTGCCGAGTTCACGCTGCCACACCACGTCGCGTAATCCCCGTTGACAGGTCGAGAGCGGCGTTTTCAGATCTTCGTCGAAGAAGTACTTGGCATCCGCAAAGCGCGGCCGGATCACACGCTCGTAACCCTGCCGGACCTGCGCGGGATCCTTCGATTCAAGATTCGCAATGCCGATGAAATGTTCAGAGAGACGCCCATCGGCGTCGAATACCGGCACGAACTTCTGGTTGGAGCGCATGGTGGTGACCAATGCCTCGTGCGGCACCGCGAGGTAATCGCGATCGAACGTACATGCGATCGCGACCGGCCACTCGTTGAGATTGGCCAACTCCTCCAGCAACGCGTCATCCAGACGCGGCGTCCCCCTGGTCGCCTGCGCGGCACGCGCGATTTCCTCGCGAATCCGTTCGCGACGCTCGCCCGGATCGGCGAGCACTTTTGCGGCGCGCAGGGCATCGACGTAACCGTCCGCATCGGCGAGATGCACCGGGGCAGGGTGCAGAAAACGATGTCCGCGCGATTGCCGACCACTTTGCAGACCGAGTACCTCGCCTTCGATCACCCGGTCGCCGTACAGCATCACCAGCCAGTGCACCGGGCGCACGAACGTGAAATCGTGGCTGCCCCAGCGCATCGGCTTCGGGATCGGCAGGGCCGCGGCCGCTTCGCGCACGATCTCGGGTACGAGTTCGAGGGTACTGCGCCCGGGCGCGACGCTGTGGTGCACGAAACGCTCGCCTTTTGCATCGGTAACCCGCTCGAGCTGTCCCCAATCCACGCCGGCCTTGTTGGCGAAGCCCAGCAATGCCCTGGTCGGTTGGCCTTGCGGGTCCAGCGCGATGTTGACGTATGGACCAGAGCTTTCACTGCGCTGATCGGGCTGCATCGCGGCCACTGCGGGCACGTGGACGGCGAGGCGCCGTGGCGTCGCAAATACACGTGCGTGGCCGGTATCCGCCGGGATGCCGCGTCTTTCCAGTCCTTCGCACACGCATTGTGCGAACGCGCGTGCAAGATCGTCGACCGAATGGACGGGTAGTTCCTCGACTCCGATTTCGACCAGCAGGGATTTCGGGTCGCTCATGGTTGCACTGTCTCCGCCGGCTCCTCTCCCGCAAGAAATGGGGGGCCGGAAACATCCCGTGGCGCCGTCCACGCCTTGGCCACCGCATGCGCCAGCGTGCGCACGCGCAGAATGTAACGCTGGCGCTCGGTAACGGAAATCGCGCGCCGCGCGTCCAGCAGGTTGAACGCGTGGCTGGCCTTCATCACTTGCTCGTAGGCGGGCAGCGGCAGATTCAGTTCGACCAGCTTGCCGGCCTCGGCTTCGCAGGCGTCGAAGCGATGAAACAATTCCTTGGTGTCGGCGTGCTCGAAGTTGTAAGCGCTCTGCTCGACTTCATTGCGATGAAACACGTCGCCGTAACGCACCACCCCGTGCGGCGCGGTCGTCCAGACCAGATCAAACACGCTGTCCACGTTTTGCAGATACATTGCCAAGCGTTCGAGACCGTAGGTGATCTCGGCGGTAACCGGCCGGCATTCAAGGCCACCGGCCTGCTGGAAATAGGTGAACTGGGTGATCTCCATCCCGTTCAGCCACACTTCCCAGCCAAGGCCCCAGGCACCCAGCGTCGGTGATTCCCAGTTGTCCTCGACCAGCCGCAGATCGTGTATTTGGGGGTCGATGCCGAGTTCGCGCAGCGAACCGAAATAGCGTTCCAATACGTCGTCGGGGTTCGGCTTCAGGACGACTTGATATTGGTAGTACTGTTGCAGGCGGTTGGGATTCTCGCCATAGCGGCCGTCGGTCGGCCTCCGGCACGGTTGCACGTATGCCGCGGCCCAAGGTTCGGGGCCAAGCGCACGCAGGAACGTCGCCGGATGGAAGGTGCCGGCGCCCACTTCCAGATCCAGCGGCTGCAGCAGCACGCAACCCTGCTCCGCCCAGTAACGGTTCAGGGTCTGGATGACCTGCTGGAAAGTGGATGCCGCCATGACCGTTCCGGTGCGTAACGCAAAGCGCGTTAGTATAGCTGCGAGGCCCGATCCCTCACGGGTTCGGCCCTTTTCGGGACTTGGGAAGGATGATGGCGGCAATACCCAAATCAGCGGAGGTCCTGGGCCGGCACGGGCGTCTGGAACTTGGCGAGGTGTTGGCCACGCTGATCGCCGACGGCCTGCTCGCTGCAGACGATGCCAAACGCATCCGCACCACCAGCAGAGCGGGGCACAGCCCGGTCGAACTGCATCCGCTGGTGGTGGTCGCCAGCGCAAAGCCGGAGAACCGCGCCGATCCCGGCAAGCCGCTGACGGTGGAATCGCTGACGGTTTGGCTCGCCGACAAGGCCGGGCTGCCCTACCTCAAGATCGATCCGATGAAGATCGACGCGGCCGCGGTGACCCAGGCCGTCAGCCAAGCCTATGCGCAACGTCACCGCATCCTGCCCGTCGCGGTCGACCATGGCACCGTCACTTTCGCGACCGGCGAGCCGTTCGACACCCATTGGGCCGCCGACCTCTCACAGATGCTGCGGCGCGAGGTCAGGCGCGTCGTCGCCAACCCGCTGGACATCCATCGTTATCTGATGGAGTTCTACGGCGTACAGCGCTCGATCGCGAAGGCGCGCGAGGCCAAGCAGGACTCGATGGACGGCTCTGCCATCCTCAACTTCGAGCAATTGCTGGAACTCGGCAAGTCGGGTGAGATCGGCGCCGACGACCGCCACGTGGTCCACATAGTCGATTGGCTCTTGCAGTACGCATTCGAACAACGCGCGTCGGACATCCATCTGGAACCGCGCCGTGAAGCCGCGCAGATCCGTTTTCGGATCGATGGCATCATGCACAAAGTGTTCGAGCTGCCGCCTGCGGTAATGACCGCGGTGACCGCGCGCATCAAGATTCTTGCGCGCCTCGATGTCGCGGAGAAGCGCCGGCCGCAGGACGGTCGCATCAAGACCCGTTCGGCCGGCGGCCGCGAAGTGGAACTGCGCATTTCCAGCATGCCGACGGCATTTGGCGAAAAAATCGTGCTGCGCATTTTTGACCCCGACATCGTGGTCAAACAGTTTGGCCAGCTTGGTTTTTCGTCCGAAGAAGAACAAACGTGGCGCGGGATGGTCGAGCGGCCGCATGGCATCGTGCTGGTCACCGGACCGACCGGTTCGGGCAAGACCACCACACTCTATTCGACGCTGAAACACTTGGCGCGACCCGAGCTCAACGTCTGCACCATCGAAGATCCGATCGAGATGGTCTCGTCGGAGTTCAACCAGTCGCAGGTGCAACCGGCGATCGATTTCGATTTCGCAGCGGGCGTGCGCACGTTGCTCAGGCAGGATCCGGACATCATCATGGTAGGCGAGGTTCGCGACCTCGCGACCGCACAGATGGCGGTGCAGGCGTCGCTGACCGGACATCTGGTGTTGTCCACATTGCACACCAATGACGCACCCTCGGCAATCACTCGCTTGCTCGACCTCGGCGTGCCGCATTACCTGATCCAATCCACGCTGGCGGGCGTGGTCGCACAGCGGCTGGTGCGCACGCTCTGCCCGCACTGCAAGGTCAAGGCGAAACAGGACCCGCATACCTGGTCGGTACTGACACGCGGCTGGGTCATCCCGCCGCCCGCCGAAGTGTACGAACCGGTCGGCTGCCTCGAATGCCGCAAGACCGGCTTCCTCGGCCGCACCGGGATCTACGAGATGATGGCGGTCACGCCACGGTTGCGTGGGATGATCACATTGCAACTCGACCTCGATGCCTTCACCGGTTTCGCGCTCGAAGCCGGCCTCCAACCGCTGCGAATCTCCGCGGCCACCCAGGTGCGGCGCGGACTGACGACCGTCAAGGAAGTGCTGTCGGTACTGCCAGCGGGCGAGTGAATTCGATACAGCGTACGCCGGAAGGAGCGAAGCGTACCCCGCCGAGCGCCACTATGCTGAGCACTGTACGAAACTCCTCCCCAACGTCATGCGCCCACTCCTTCTCATCCAGACCGGCGAAGCGCCGGACGACATTCGTGCCAAGTTCGGCGGATTCGCCGACTGGTTCCGCAGGGCGATGCGTATCGAATCATCGCAACTGCTTGTGACCCGTGTGGACGAAGGCGAAGCGCTCCCACCTCAAGGCGCCATCGCCGGCGCGGTGATCACGGGTTCCGGCGCGATGGTCACCGAACGCGCCTACTGGAGCGAACGCACCGCCGGCTGGATCCGCAACGCGCTGGATGCTGAAACGCCGTTGTTCGGTGTGTGCTACGGCCACCAGTTGATGGCGCACGCGTTGGGTGGCACCGTTGGCTGGTTGCCTGCTGGCCGCGAGATAGGGACGCACACCGTGACCAGGAACGATCGTGACAGCGACGGTTGGCTCGATGTCTTGCCGGTAACCTTTTCGGCGCACACGACGCATCGACAATCTGTGCTTGAACCGCCACGTGGCGCTACCGTCATCGCCGCTTCCGACCTCGATCCACACCAGCTGTTGCGCTATGCGCCGCACGCAATCTCCACACAGTTTCACCCCGAATTCAACGTGGAATCCATGCGCGCCTACATCGACGCGCGTGCCGACACCTTGCGTGAGGTGGGCCTCGATCCCGATCGGTTGCGTGCCGGCGTGCACGAAACCGAAGCGGCACGCGCACTGCTCGAGCGTTGCGCACACGGGATTCTGTCACGCGCTCGCGATGCCGCCTGAGTCAATAGCTGCGTTGTCGCAAACGACGCTCCACTGCACCGCGTGAGATCACCGCGAACAGAACGCCGAAACCGAAACCGGCGATGTGAGCCCACCACACGACGCTGCCGTAGTCCCTGCTGGCCCAGGTGAACAGCAATTGCAACAACACCCACATCCCGATCAGCAGCGCAGCGGGCACGCGAATAAACTGGAAGTAGAGTCCGAGCGGTAACACCAGCCCCAGATGCGAGCGCGGAAACAGTGCGAGATAAGCGCCGAGGATGGCCGATACCGCACCGCTACAACCGACAATCGGCCGCAACTGTCCGGACAGGGTCCATGCGCCGACCAGATTGGCGAACGCGCCGCCGATCAGGAACAGGACGAGGAATCGCCGCGAACCGAGTACGCGTTCGGCCGGCAATCCGAAAATAACCAGAAACAGCATGTTGCCGAGAAGGTGCAACCAGTCCGCGTGCATGAACAGCGACGTGAGTGGACGCAGCCATAGCCAGCCGTGAAGCACCTCGCCGTGGCGAAACAGGTTTGCCGGCACCGTGCCCCAATCGCCCAGCAAGGCTTCGCGCGTTGCCGGAGACGACAGCATCAGCCACAGGTAACACGCGACACAGGTCACCACCAGGATGGGTGTGACCCAGCGCGGATGCGCATGACGCCGGCTGGGCACGTCGACAAACATGGCGCGTCAGTGCGTCACGTCGCGACACCCAATCGGACGCGCGCAAAATTTCGCTTGCCCACCTGCAGCACGCCTTCGAAGCCGGCGGTGAACACCCGCTGTGGATCGTCGGCGACCACCGCGTCGATTCGCACCGCGCGTTCCTTGAGTTTCCGGTTGGCCTCCGAATTGCTGCTGGTGAGTCCCGCTGCGGTCAGCAGCGCGGGCAGGCGCAAGCCATCTGCGGGTACGACGATGTCGTTCACGGGTAGCGCCGCGGTGTCACCTTCGCCACGCACCACCGCGTGCCAGCCGGCGATCGCCTGCTCGGCGGGCGCGGCGCCATGGAAGCGCTCGGCGAGTTCACGCGCGAGCCGCAGCTTCGCATCGCGCGGATTCAACGTGCCGCTTGCAACATCCCGTTTCATCGCGGCGAGTTCTTCCAGCGATACCTTGAAGCTGAGCAGTTCGAACCATCGCCACATCAGGTCGTCGCCGATCTTCATGGTCTTGGTCACCATGTCGATTGCCGGTTCGTCGATGCCGATGTAGTTGCCCAGTGATTTCGACATCTTCTGAGCGCCGTCGATGCCTTCCAGCAACGGCATCGTCAGCACAATCTGCGGCGACTGGCCGAAGTGTTCCTGTAACGCACGCCCCACCAGCAGATTGAAGCGCTGATCGGTGCCGCCGAGTTCCACGTCGCACTCGAGCGCCACCGAGTCGTAGCCCTGCACGAGCGGATACAGGAACTCGTGGATCGAAATAGGCTGCTGCGCCGCGAAACGTTTGGAAAAATCGTCGCGCTCGAGCATCCGTGCGACAGTGTGCTGCGCGGCCAGCTTGACCATCTCGGCGGCGCCCATCTTGTCGAGCCATTCCGAGTTGAAACGCAGCTCGGTGCGTTCGCGATCGAGCACCTTGAACACCTGCGCTGCATAGGTTTTCGCATTGCGCGCGATATCTTCACGCGAAAGCGGCTTGCGGGTGACGTTCTTGCCGGTCGGATCACCGATCATCCCGGTGAAATCGCCAATCAGGAAGATCGCGATATGCCCGAGGTCCTGGAACTGGCGCATCTTGTTGAGCAGCACGGTATGTCCGAGGTGCAGATCCGGCGAGGTCGGATCGAAGCCGGCCTTGATGCGCAACGGCCGTCCCAGCGCGAGACGCGCCCGGAGTTCATCCTCCTTCAGGACATCGACGGCGCCGCGGTGGATGAGTGCCATAGGTTGCTGGTTCGAAGGCATCGGTATTCCATGCGAAAAGAGGCAGCACAGCGACGCAAAAAAAGCGCTGCGACATGCCGTGAAAGTGATGTCGTGGTTAATTATGTGTTAATTGCAAAACATCATGCAAATCTTTGTGAAACAAGGCATTGACTCACCCTTCACAAGACGGTTATGGTACGGCCCGTTGTGCGTCTCCGCCCATCTTCCGGAATCCCGATGGATCGCCACCTCCGTCGTGTCACCCCTCATGTTGTGAATCGCCAGGCGATCCGTCGCAAGACCCGCCACTGCCATTCCCGCTTCTACGCGCGCTGTTCGCATTGGTCGTTCCATACCGAGACGCCGGCGATCGCCTTTCGCTGGTCGCGTGAACGCTGGGTGCTCGGTGGTGGCGCGTTTTTGCTGGCATTGCTGACCCTGCTGGGCATCCCGGCCTGGGCCAGCGTGATTCGGCACGACGCGATCCAGCCAGTGACGCGCGAGACATTGGCGCTGCAACTGCCGTCTGCGCCACCCGAAACTGCTCGGCCCACCGATGCTTCCTGGAAGACCGTTGAAGTACAACCCGGCCAGACGCTGTCCGAGATTTTCCAGAACCAAGACTTGTCCGCCACTGACCTCGCCAACGTGATGGGCAGCGGCAAGAATACCGGCGCACTCAAGACCCTGCACCCCGGCGACGAAATCGCGTTCCGGATCGGCGCCAACGGGCACCTTGACGGTTTCCGCTACGACCCGGATTCCGCCACCGTAGTCACATTGACGACGCAGGCCGACGGCAGCTTGCGCGCACATGTCACCACGGTTCCGGTCGAACGACGCATGCACTTCGCACACGGCGTGGTGGAAGGCTCGTTGTTCGCGGCCGGTGAGAAGGCCGGCTTGAGCGAGACCATGGTGTTGAAGCTCGCCGATGTGTTCAAGTACGACATCGACTTCATCAAGGACCTGAAGCAGGGCGACCGCTTCACGGTCGTGTACGACGATGTCTACCACAATGGCAAATACACGCATAGCGGCGACATCATCGCTGCGGAATTTGTCAACAAGGGCCACCGTTATACCGCCTATCGCTTCAAGGAATCCGACGACAGCGTCGCCTACTTCAGCGAGGACGGCCGACCGTTGCGCAAGGCCTTGCTGCGCACGCCCATCGCGTTCACGCGGATTTCCTCGCCCTTCGGGATGCGCAAGGACCCGGTGCTCGGCTTCACGCGCTTGCACAAGGGGGTCGATTACGCCGCACCCATCGGCACCCCGATTCACGCTGCGGGCGATGGCATGATCACCATCCGCGGCTGGGTGCACGGCTTCGGCAACTTCATCGCCATCAAGAATACCCCCAAGTACACGACCGAGTACGGCCACATGTCGCGCTTCGCAGTCGGCTTGCACGTTGGCTCGCATGTCACCCAGGGCGAGGTGATCGGCTATGTCGGCCAGACTGGTTTTGCGACCGGTCCGCACTTGCACTATCAGGTGATGGTCAACGGCAAGCCCGAGAATCCGCTGACCGTCACGATGCCCAAGCCACAGCCGCTGTCAGGGAAGCTGATGGCCGAGTTCAGGGCACAGACCGCGCCGATGGTGGCGCGTATCCAGATGATCGACAACGCCACCCAGCGTCTCGCGCGGGTTGACGGCAATCGCGCCGGCGTGGCGGTTGCCGACTGACATCGCCGTGGCGGATGCCGCGTCACCCCTCTATCTCGGCCTGATTTCCGGTACCAGCGCGGACGGCATCGACGCGGCGCTGGTGCGTTTCGCGCCGCGGCTGCTCTTGCTTGCGACGCGTACGTTTCCCTATCCCGATGATTTGCGCGAACGCGTGCTGGCGTTGGCGCGCAACAGCGCCGCGATTACGCTGGACGCCTTGGGACATCTGGACATCGAAATTGGCGAGTATTTTGCCGAGTCGGCATCGACGTTGCTGCGCGATGCAAACGTCCCCGCACACGAGGTGACCGCGCTGGGCTCGCACGGCCAAACCGTGTGCCACCGGCCGCATGGCCCTTTCCCTTTCACGCTGCAGCTCGGTGATCCCAATGTCATTGCGGAGCGCACCGGTATCGTCACGGTCGCGGATCTCCGCCGCGCCGATCTGGCGGGGGGAGGACAGGGCGCACCCTTGCTGCCTGCATTGCATGCTGCCGTGCTATCCGACCCCTCTACGCCGCGCGCGATCCTCAATCTGGGCGGCATCGCCAACCTGACTGTGCTGGCTCCCAACCAGCCTGTACTCGGCTTCGACACCGGTCCTGCCAATTGCCTTCTCGACGCGTGGTCGGCACGGATGCGCGGTTCGCCGCGTGACGACTCCGGCGCGTGGGCGTGCAGCGGACAGTCCGATGCCGGATTGCTGGCGCGCCTGCTCGACGACCCGTACTTCGCCGCGACGCCACCCAAGAGCACCGGCCGCGAACATTTCAACCTCGACTGGCTGGACGCACGCTTGACGTCCGGTCTTGCGCCCGCGGATGTGCAGGCGACCTTGCTGCAGCTGTCCACGCACACCATCACCGGCGCCCTACGCGCCCATGGACCTCGCGTACGCGAGGTGTATGTCTGTGGAGGTGGCGTGCACAACACCGCATTGATGGACGCGTTGCGCGGTGCATTGCATGGCATGGCTCTCGACACCACCGCGGCGCTCGGCCTCGATCCCGATTTCGTCGAGGCTGTCGGCTTCGCATGGCTCGCACGCGCTCGGCTCGAAGGCAACCCGGGAAATGTGCCCTCTGTTACCGGCGCGCGTGGTCCGCGTGTGCTGGGCGGCGTGTACGCACCGTTCGTACGATCAGCGTGATTTCAGGCGCCTTCGGTTGCGCCGTCGCGACTAATGCGGACGATCGAGTTCCGCCTGATGAATCGCTTTCCGCAGGCCAATCACCAGCAGGAGCCCCGGAATGGCCGACAGCGCCGAGATCACGAAGAAATGCGACCAGCCGACGCGTGGAACCAGCCACGCAGAGACCGGCCCTGCAATGATCCGCCCCACCGCCGTCAGCGCCGAGAGCAGGGCATACTGGGTCGCGGAAAAGCGTACGTTGCACAACGCAGTCAACAACACCACGAATGCGGTTCCCGCAAGGCCTGCGAAGAACCACTCGGCGCTGACAACGCTGGCCAGTAGACGCACGTCCGGTCCGCTGTGCACCAGCAGCACGAAGCTGAGATTCGCCAACGCCTGGCAAATCCCAAGCACCAGCAACGCGGGGAAGAGGCGCAGCTTCGTCACCACCCAGCCGCCGGCGAGCGCACCCACCAGGCCTGCGACCAGGCTGAAAATCTTGTTCACCGCGCCTACCTGGGTCAACGTGAAGCCCGGTACGCGCAACAGGAACGTGGTCCATAGCCCAAGTGCGAAGGCGTCGCTGATCATGTACAGCACCATCAGCGCCAACCACGCGAACGCCAGCCCGCGATAGCGCCGGAAAAAATCCGCGAACGGGCCAACGACCGCTTCGGCAAAACTTTGTACGGGCGATTCGTCGGGCGCATCCGGCGACCGCACCGTCACGATCATCATTACGAGCATCAGCACGCCCATGAGGCGATAGGTATAAGCCCAGCCCGCGTGCTGGGCGAGGATCAACGCCAGCGCGCCGGACACCACCATCGCGATTCGGTAACCCCCCTGCATGAAGGCGATGCCCCAACCGCGCTCAACAGGCTGGAGCAGGTCGGTGCGATGCGCGTCGTAGGCGATGTCCTGGGTCGCCGACGAGAACGCGACGAGCACTGCCAGGAAAACCAACCCCATAGCGGCGCCTTGCGGCGTGTTGAAACTCATTGCCATGAGCGCGAGTCCGCAGATGGCCTGCATCAACAGGATCCAGCCGCGCCGACGCCCGAGCCACGGCAACTGGAAACGATCGAGCAGCGGTGACCACAGCGGTTTCAGCACATAAGCGGTCCCGGTGAGGGTGATGAAACCGATGTCCTTCAGACTCAAGCCTGCCGTGGTGAACCAGGCCTGCAGCGTCGGATTGGACAGCGCGAGCGGCAGCCCCGAAGAGAATCCGAGCAAGCCTATGCTGAGGATCCGCCAGTTGCGGTCACGCGCCACCACGACCGGTTCGGCGGCCACCGGTTCAGTCGGCATAGTCGACCAGATAGGGTGCATGATCGGAGAAGCGCGGTTCACGGGCGATCGTGCACGCTTCCGCCTGCCGGCCGAGACTCGGTGTCACGATCTGATAATCGATCCGCCACCCAACGTTGTTGGCGCGCGCTGCGCCGCGGTTCGACCACCAAGTGTATTCTTCCGCTTCGGGTTTAACGACGCGGAAGCTGTCGAGCCAACCGTGTTCCGGCGCGGGGGTTCCGTCTCCGTGCGGGTCGGCGATCAGCGCGTTCAGCCATGCGCGTTCTTCCGGCAGGCAGCCGGAGTTCTTCTGGTTGGACTTCCAGTTGCGGATGTCGCGTTCGCTGCGCACGATATTCCAGTCGCCGCAGAGCACGTAATCGCGGCCGCTCGCCAGCCAGGTGTCGAAGATGTTGTGCAGCTTCTTCATCGCCGTGAACTTGAACGCTTGACGCTCCTCACCAGATGTCCCCGACGGCACGTAAAGCGACACGACACTCAGGTTCCCGAAGCGTGCCTCGATGTAGCGGCCCTCGTCGTCGAACGGCTTCCAGCCAATTTTTGTCAGCACTTCGTCCGGTTCGCGTTTCGCATAGATCGCCACGCCGCTGTAGCCCTTCTTTGTCACAGCGTCTCTATAGAAGCAATCGTGTCCGTCTGGACGGAACACCACATCGGTGAGCTGATCTTCCTGTGCCTTGGTTTCCTGGATACAGGTGACGTCGGCCTTTTGTGCGGCCAGCCAATCGAAGAAGCCTTTGCGGGCAGCGGAACGGATGCCGTTGGCGTTGAAGGAAATGATTCTCACGGAAGATTGTGTACCGGGGCGGGGATGAGGGAGAAGCGTAAAGGAAAAAACACGAATCGCGACATCGGTACCGTATCATCCGTTGCCAGTTCACGGATTCGAGAACCCCGATGCTCCAACCTCACCAGCAAGCCTTTCTCGACCTCGTGTTGGATCGCGGCGTACTGCGATTCGGCGAGTTCACCCTGAAATCGGGTCGCCAGAGCCCGTACTTCTTCAACATGGGACGCATCGACTCCGGGCAGGCCCTTGCGGCCGTGGGCGACGCCTATGCCGCAACGACCAAGTCCGGCGGGATTGCCTTCGACATGCTGTTCGGACCTGCCTACAAGGGTATTCCCTTGGCGGCGGCGACCGCGATCTCATTGTCGCGCGGGCATGGTCGTGACATCCCTTGGGCGTACAACCGCAAGGAGAGCAAGGACCACGGAGAGGGCGGCTTGGTCGTTGGCGCACCGCTATCCGGCCGCGTCCTGATCGTGGACGATGTGATCACCGCCGGGACTGCGGTTCGCGAATCACTCGCGTTGATTCGAACTGCCGGGGCCGAAGTGGCCGGGGTGCTGGTCGCGCTGGATCGACAGGAACGCGGGCAGGGCGAACGTTCCGCGACCGAGGAACTTGCGCACGATCACGGGACGCCTGTGACCGCGATCGTCAGTCTCGCGGATCTGATGGACTACGCCGGCACCAGGCCCGATCTCGCCCCCCAACGTGACGGGCTCTCAGCGTACCGCGACCGCTATGGCGCCTCGGCGGGCTGAGCGAATTGCCAGTTGAAACGGTGGCCGGCCTGCATCTTGCATGTTGCTTGGGCCTATACTGAGCCTTCTCCCGGAGACCGTAATGCACCGCCTCGCCCTGACCCTGTTGACCACGGCCCTGCTCGGAATTGGGGTATCCGTGGTTGCATTTGCGGCTGACAACTCGACGCCCACCACGCATTACCGCTGGACGGACACGTCCGGCGTGGTGCATTTCGGTGACACGATCCCGTCATCCGCACTGGCCTTTGGTTACGACATCGTCAACAACCAGGGGCAGGTGGTGCGTCACGTGGCACGCGAGCTCACCCCGACCGAACGCCGTGCCGCCGTCGCGGCCGCTGCGCGAGACGCTGCGATCAAGCGCAATATCCACCTACGCAAGATCGAGGACGCTCAGATGCTGTCGGCCTATCCGACCGCGCGCGACCTCGATCAATCGCAACAGGCGGAGCTGCAGCAGATCCGGACCGACATCGCGACCTTGGAAACCAACCTGCGCAGCCAGGAAGATACGCTCACTGAATTGCTCGCGCACGCGGCGGACATCGAGCACTCGGGCAAACCGGTCCCACCCGATGTCAACAAGCGCATCGCTGAACAGCGCCAGACCGTGAGCAGCGAACGCGGCGCGATGGTCCAGAGGCGCGCCGATTACGCGAACGCCAAGGCGCAATTCGCAGCGAGGCTGGCTCATTACCGCGCCCTGCGTGCAAAGTTCCAGAACGGGGACGATCCCCCGCAACAGTGACTCTCAGCCGGCGACTTCAGGCAGCGGTACGTTGGGCCTCGATGTGCTCCGAGAGGGCACGCAACGAGCCAAATACCCGCCGGTTGTCGGGATTGTCCGAACGCAACTGGATGCCGTAGCGTTTGGACACGGCGAGGGCAAGCTCCAGCGCGTCGATCGAGTCGAGTCCCAAGTCGCCGCCAAACAGCGGCGCCTCCGGATCTATGCTCTCCGGCGTAACGTTTTCGAGGTTGAGGTTTTCGACGATCAGGCTCGCCAGTTCCTGCTCCGAAGGGGTCTGCTGGGTCATGCTCCGTGGCTCCGCGATCTGATCGAATCAGCCGTGTAGTGTAGCATTGCGGGTTTGACGTAGAACGGCAGAGGCCATGCGCGCTGGTCAGCACGAGGACAATTTGGCGGGCATGCAGGGTGCGGAACTCCTTTCATTCCGTGTTGCGTACGACGCGGGGCCCGCTTCCGACTTGCTGCGCCGATCGGGCACGCTCGCGGTATTGAGTTTCGGCCGTGCCGTGGAACATGGCGCCGACCTGCACCATCTGCACGTCCGTTTGCCAGTGTTGTCTCGGCAAGCACCCCACGAATGCTGGATCGTGGACGGCACGGTCACCCGCGATTCCATTGACGAGCTGCGCTGGTCGGCGGGCGGCGGCTGGCGATTCGTCGGGATCGAGATAGAAGAAGGGAAGGTGGGTGGCATCGAGACGGCCGCCGAACGAGCCTACGATCTTTTGCTCCGGCACATCTCTTTCAGTTCCGAAAGACATTTGCAACGGATCTGGAACTATCTCGGTGCAATCAACGCAGGCGAAGGCGATCGCGAGCGCTACCGCCTGTTTTGCAACGGCCGTGCGCGTGGTCTTGCCGCGCACGGCCTGTCTGATTATCCCGCCGCGACCGCAATCGGCCATCACGGCCCACCTGGATTACTGCAAGTGTATGCGCTGTCCGCCACGGAGCCGGGCCGTGCCCTTGAGAACCCCCGCCAGGTCAGTGCCTGGCAATATCCCCGACAGTACGGTCCCACCGCGCCAAGTTTTGCGCGCGCAATGAAACTTCCGAATGGTGCACTTGCGATCTCCGGAACCGCTGCTGTAATCGGTCACGCCTCGCGCCATCGTGATGACGTCGCGGCCCAAACCGACGAGGCGTTTGCCAACCTCGAAGCTCTGCTCGAACGCGCCGATATGCCGGCGTTCGACCGGCACTCGCCGCTCAAGGTCTACGTGAGGCGTCCTGACGACGCGGAGATCGTGGAAGCGATGCTGGCGCGGCACTTGGACCCGTCCGTGCCGCGCATTCTGCTGCAAGGCGACATCTGCCGCAGCGAGCTGCTGGTCGAGATTGACGGTTGGCGGTTTACCACCCCTTGTTAGGGCAGAAATGCTCCCAAGCTGGTCGTGTTTTCTGAAACACGGCAATCAGATAACCCTGGAAGCCGGCATCCTGGACCGGAAGCGCGAGATTGATCCCCGTCGAATAAGGGTCGTGCGGCGGACGACTATGGTAAAGCTGCATGGGCTGCCACAAACGCATTCCCTTGACGCGCAAATCCCCGGATCGGTACTCCAGAATCGCGGTGCAACGGTTCGGGTGCGTCAGGGAGTCTGGCTTCGGCTCGAGCGCAACCGCCGGCGTGCGTACATGAAAAAACGCATCGAATCTGCTATGCGCGCCGGGGAAAAAGCCTTCCGCGCCGCCGAGAATGGAAGACATGTCAGCCGGGGCGAACCCGATCGTCAGCCAGCCGTGACTTGCACCGTCCGGCGCAACGAAAGTCATGCCACCATCCCCATCGGCCCCTGTCACCGCCCGCTTTAGTTGCCATCCTCTCGGCACCAACACCCACCCGGCGTCCCCCCAAAACAGAGCGACACGACTTCGGAACGCAGCAGGGATGCTCGATACGAAAGTGGCGCTGCGATCGCCAGACCCGGTGTTCCATTCCCCGGTCCCGTCGTACACGCTGATCGTCCACGCAGGAATCCCCTTCGGTGGCTCGCCCTTGAAATCCGCCATGGTGGCTGGCCGCACGCGAAACTGGCCACCACTGACATTCGCCATATTCGATACAGTCGGCAACGAATGGACCGTCGGCCAGTTCAGTGCCGGTTGCTGCGCTGACGCCGTGGCTACCAGTAAGCAAACCACGAGTACGGCTGAGTCCACCCCGCAACAGGGTTTCAGAACCCGATGCATCTGAACTCCAAACGGAACACCCAACGCCTGTCAACGTCCGGCGAGCGCCGGCGAGAAAATCCTACTCCTTCTTCCCCGGGCGCCGCCAACCCTTGACCGTGTTCTGCTTGGCACGCGCGACCGTCAATTTGTCCGCTGGGGCATCGGTCGTAATCGTCGAGCCCGCCCCGATAGTGGCCTTTGCGCCGATCTTCACGGGTGCAACCAGCGCAGTGTTGGAGCCGATGAACGCACCGTCGCCTATTTCAGTGATGTGCTTGTGGGCACCATCGTAATTGCAGGTAATGGTGCCGGCGCCGATATTGACGCCGGCGCCAACCCTGGCATCGCCCAGATAGCTCAAGTGATTTGCCTTGCTGCCCTCGCCGAGCCTCGCCTTCTTGGTTTCAACGAAATTGCCGACGTGCGCACCGGCAGCCAGTTCGGTTCCGGGCCGGAGGCGCGCAAACGGACCGATCCGGCAGGCGCCATAAGTCGTCACGCCTTCGAGGTCGCAATGTGCCATTACTTCGGTGCCGGCCGCAAGATTCACGTTGCGCAGCCGACAGAATGGACCGATTTTCACGCCATCGCCGAACGTCACCCCATCCTCGAGGATCACGTCCACGTCGATCTCCACGTCGCGCCCATGACTGAAATGGCCGCGCAAATCGAAGCGCGCCGGATCGGCGATCCGTACACCCGCCAGCATCAGGCGCTTGGCATCGCGCTGGCGCAGATACGCTGCCAATTCGGAAAGTTGCGCCGCGTCGTTCGCGCCGAACGCCTCGATGGGATCTACCGTCATCACCACGTCGGCCGGCGTTCCGTCTTCCGCGGCTTGCGCGAATACATCGGTCAGGTACAGCTCGCCCTGCTGGTTGTCGGCGGAAAGGCGATCCACCCAGCCACGCAACTCCCGCGACGCCGCGAACGTGACACCGGTGTTGACGATACATATCCCTTGTTGCAGTTCGTCTGCATCCTTTTCCTCCAAGATCGCACGCACCCGACCCAGGCCGTCCCGCAAGACGCGTCCATACCCCGAAGGATCGTCGAGCTCGGCTGCCAGCACCGCAAGCTCGGCGTGGGTACGCACCAGCTCGGTCAAGGTTTCCGCACGCAGCAGTGGCACGTCTCCGTACAACACCAGTATCCGCGCCGGATCGGGAATGTCGTGCAAAGCCAGCCGGACGGCATGCCCGGTGCCACGTTGCTCCGATTGGTGCACCCAGCGGATATCGCCATCCCGCACGAACGCGGTGCGTACTTGCTCGCCGCGATGGCCGTACACCACATGCAGCCCCTCGGGACGCAGCGCGCGGGCCGTATCCAGAACATGCGCCAGCATGGGCTTGCCGGCCAGCGGCATCAGCACCTTCGGCAACAACGACTTCATGCGCTTGCCCTCGCCCGCGGCGAGGACGATCACGTGCAGCGGGTCTGCCATGGTTGGGTTCTCCGGTCGAGCCTGCAACATTGGCGCATTGCGCGCCTGTCGGCAAGTGGCGGAGGTAGGCAGCATTCTCGCCTTGCGAGG
Organism: Rhodanobacteraceae bacterium; assembly: GCA_050737995.1. GTDB lineage: Bacteria > Pseudomonadota > Gammaproteobacteria > Xanthomonadales > Rhodanobacteraceae > 66-474. Next base: position 725 of record JBOHYR010000041.1, on the reverse strand, counting down.
ACCCAGGCCACGGCCGGAGGCAGGGAAGCGAAATCCGACGCCGCGGCCTTGGCTATTTGTGTCGATACAAAACGTGCGCTACGCGCTTCGTATGTGAGCGAAACCGGGGACAACAATCCCGTCAGCCCACCGCGCAACCCGCCGCAGAGATGGGGCGCGCGAGCAACAAGATCATGCCCGGCTCAGTGCCGCAGATTGCGGCGCAGGCGTTCCAGCGCCTGCAGCTGCGCGACGGCCTGGATGAGCTGTTCCTGCGCCTGCTCGACGGTCTTGGCGTCACCGCGGTTCTCGAGCACTCGCTCGGCCTCATCCTTGGCTCGCTTGGCCGCAGCCTCGTCGATTTCATCGGCGCGCAACGCGGCGTCTGCCAATACCGTAACCACGTTCGGCTGCACCTCGAGGATGCCGCCCGACACGTAGTACGAATTGCGGGTGCCGCCCTCGCCGATCACGTCGACCTGGCCTGGTTTCAATTTGGTCAGGAGCGGCGCATGACGCGGCGCAATACCGAGTTCGCCAGCTTCGCCGGTGGCGATGACCAGGGTCGCTTCGCCGTGGAAAATCTCGGCTTCGGCGCTGACGATGTCGCAACGGATGGTGGTCATCTTTTCGCTCGTTTCACTCGCTCAACGGGGATCAGAAATCGTGGGAGCGAGCGTGCTCGCGACCGTCGTCTGCATGGTCGCCTGCAAGCAGGCTCCTACCGTCTTTCCGCGACGATTCGC
>JBOHYR010000040.1:0-19808 GCA_050737995.1 Rhodanobacteraceae bacterium | reverse complement strand
CCGACGAGCACATGCACAAGTGGGTTCGGGGCTAGGCCTTAAGCGGCCAGAGCGTAGACGTTATCGTTCGCGTCTAGTTTTTTGCCACCGGATTAACGAGGAAGATGACGCCCTCGGCATGCTCCAGACTACTTCACTGCCCCCGTCGAAGCCAGGTCGCCCCCGGGGAAGTCCATGATGCGGGCCGGCGACCGGGAAATCAATCGCTGCCACGTGGCTGGTAGCATGTTGCGTTCATCAATGACCGGAGCAAAGGTTCGGGAAGCGTCGCGAGCGAAGGCAGATTGCGCATCGCTGGAGCCCAGGAACCTGAGTGTACACGCCAGTACATGAGGAGGCCGGGCACCGTCGACGGGCAAGATGCCGAGCGCTGCAACTTGTCGAACCTCCTCAAGATTTGTAATGGGCAATATCGTCTGGCTGGCGTCCTACCCGAAATCCGGCAACACCTGGCTGCGCGCGTTCCTGGCCAACCTGGTGGCCAATCGCGCGGCGCCGCTGAAGCCCAGCGAATTGCGCGATTTCACCGACGAGGAGGCCAAGGCCGGGCGCTTCACCGCATTGGCCGCCAAACCCAACACGGAACTTTCCGCAGACGAGTTGGCGGCGTTGCGGTTCGAGGTGCAGGCTCTGATCGCGCAAGAGGCAAGTGGCACGCGGCTGGTCAAGACCCACAATTTCAACGGCAGCTTCGAGGGACACCCGCTGATCAACTGGCAGGTGTCGGCAGGCGCGATCTACGTTGTACGCAATCCGCTCGACGTGGCCGTCAGCATGACCCACCACTTCGGTTTGACGACCGAGCGGGCGATAGAGCGGCTGGCCGACGAGAGGGTAGCGTCTGCGAACGACCAGCTGTTCGCCAGCCATTTCATCGGCTCGTGGTCGACGCATGTGAGTGGATGGGTCGACATGGCCGTGCGCGCGCCGGACAAGGTGCTCGTGCTGCGTTACGAGGACTTGCTGGAGAAGCCAGCGAAGTATTTCGCGAAGGCCGCCAGGCTGATCGGGTTGGGCCAGGACAAGGCACGCATCGGGCGCGCTGTGAAACACGCAAGTTTCCAGACGCTCGCCGCATTGGAGAAAAGCGAGGGCTTTGTGGAAGCGGTTGACGAGAAGACACGTTTTTTCTACAAGGGCCGCGCCAGTCAGTGGCGCGAGGCACTGGACAACGAACAGATACAGCGAATCGTCGACGGCCATCGCGAACAAATGGTGCGGTTCAAATACGTACCGACAGGGTACTGAGCGTTGCTTGTTGTCCGTTATTTCGAATGGTGCGCAGCGGCGATCCGGAATGACGACAGTGTCAGGTCGTTCCCGTCCCTCGATCTGTCGAGATCATCCCGCGCGATTGTGCGCGCGTAGCGTCCGCTGTCTCTCGATGTTCCACTCGCGCTCTTTTTCGGTCGCGCGTTTGTCGTGCGCCTGTTTGCCGCGCGCGATGCCGATCTCGACTTTTGCTCGATTTTTCTTCCAGTACATCGCCAGCGGCACCAGCGTCAGACCCTTGCGCTCGACTGCACCGATCAACTTGTCGATTTCGGCGCGGTGCAGCAGCAGCTTGCGGGTGCGGCGGTCGTCGGCTACCACGTGGGTCGATGCCGACAGCAGCGGAGGGATCGATGCGCCGAACAGGTAAAGTTCGCCGCCCTTGACGACCGCGTAGGCGTCGGACAAGTTGATACGCCCCGCGCGCAGGCTTTTCACTTCCCAGCCTTCCAGGGCGATACCGGCCTCATGGCGCTCGTCGATGTGGTAATCGTGGCGCGCGCGCTTGTTCAGCGCGATCGTCGATGAGCCCTTGCCCTCCTTGTCTTTCTTCTTTGCCATGCTCGGTACAATAATGGGGTGTTTGTTTGCGCGGCTTGCGCCGTGCGGTCCAAGGAGTATTCGTGCAGATCCATCGTCAGGCGCTCGTGCGCTTCACGCCGGAACAGATGTTCGACCTCGTCAACGACGTGGAAGCTTACCCGAGGCGCTTTGCATGGTGTCTGGGTGCGCACGTGTCCGAGCGGGACGACCAGCATCTGGTAGCGCGGCTGGACCTGCGGTTTGCCGGCGTCACCCAGCACTTCTCCACCCGCAATGCGTTGGACCGTGCGCGCAGCATAAGCATGCAGTTCGTGGATGGTCCATTCGACTGGTTGCATGGCGTATGGTCGTTCACGCCGCTGGGTGAAGATGGCTGCAAGGTCGCGCTGGATCTCGACTTCGAGGTCAGCAACAAGCTGACCGGGCTAGCATTCGCGATCGGTTTCCGGAAACTGGCCGACCGCATGGTCGACGATTTCTGCGCCGAGGCGAAACGCGCGTATGGCTGAGGCGCCCCGGCTGAAGGTGTCGGTGGTCTACGCCGAAGTCGACAAGGTGTTCGACGCGGAACTGAGCCTGCCTGCCGGTGCGACAGTCGGCGATGCGATTGAAAAATCCCGCATCCGCGAGTGCAAGCCAGATATCGAAATCAGGTTCGACCGTATCGGCATATTTTCACGCAAGGCCGTGTTCGACACGGGCTTGCGCGACGGCGATCGGGTGGAAATCTACCGGCCGCTCAAGGTCGACCCCAAGGAAGCGCGCAGGAAACGGGCGCGCGACGCCTGATCAGCCACCGCCCTGCTGCTGCTTCTTCTCCAGATCCTTTTGCTGCTGTTTGGTCAGGTTCGACGGGTACAACGGACCGTACTTGTGGCTCTCCTGCAACAACTCCTGCGGGGTTTCCGTCATGAAGTCGCCATTGGTGCGTACCAGGGTGTCGTTGTCGAAATGCAGCGTCAGCGTGCGCTCCTGGATGGTGCCGCCGCGGCGTTGCAGCGTGGCAACGTAATTCCACTGATTCTGGTCGAACGGGCTGACCACCGAAGGGCTACCCAAGAGCGCCAGCACCTGTTGCTTGGTCAGGCCCGGCTTCAATTCGCCCACGTTCTTGCCGATCAGCAGGTTGCCCTGCTGCACATCGGGCTTGTAGATGAGGCTACATGCACCAAGAGTCAGCATGGCGGCTGTGGCGAGCAGAAGGGAGGGTATCGATTTGCGCATCTTGGTCAGCCGGGCTCTGGACTGCGAATGATACACTAGCGAGAGTCTTGGTCCGGATCAGAGACACCACTACCGTGCCGGAGTTCAGCCTATGGAATCCCAGGAACTGCGCAACGCCGGGTTGAAGGTGACCCATCCGCGCATCCGCGTGCTGGAAATCCTCGAGCACAGCCATGACCACCTGACCGCCGAGAACATTTACAAGATACTGCTGGAAGAGTCCGAGGACATCGGGCTCGCCACCGTGTACCGTGTGCTGACCCAGTTCGAGGCGGCGGGTCTCGTCATCAAGCACAACTTCGAGGGCGGCCAGGCGGTGTACGAGCTGGATCGCGGCCAACACCACGACCACATGATCGACATCGAGACCGGCAAGGTCATCGAATTCGTGAACGAAGAAATCGAGAAGCTGCAGCGCGAGATCGCGGCCAAACATGGCTACGAGATTGCCGACCACAGCCTGGTGCTCTACGTGCGGGCAAAAAAGAAGCGGTAGGAGCCTGCGTGAAGGCGGCCCTGTTACGGCGCCTGGACCTTTTCCAGCATCCGTTTTGCATGGGCCCGCGTCTCGCGGTCGATCTCGACGCCACCCAGCATCCGTGCAAGCTCTTCCTTGCGACCCTTCTCGTCCAGCGTGGCGATACGGGTCCGGGTGGCCTTGCCTTCGACCGATTTGGCGACGCTGAGATGCGCGTGACCTTGTGCGGCGACCTGCGGCAGGTGGGTGACGCACAGAACCTGGCAGCGGGCGCCGAGCGCGCGCAGTTTGGCGCCGACGGTCTCCGCGACCGCGCCGCCGATGCCTGCATCGACCTCGTCGAACACCATGGTTCCGACTGCATCGGCGCCCAGCGCCGCGACTTCGATCGCCAAGCCGATGCGCGACAATTCGCCGCCCGAGGCCACCTTGCGCAAGGGTCGCAGCGGCATGCCGGGATTGGCGCTGACCGTGAACTCGCATCGCTCGCGGCCTTGCGGATCCGGATCGCTGGCTGCCTGCGGCTGCAATTCTGCGGCAAACGCGCCGCCGGCCATCCCGAGTTCGCCCATAAGCGTGGTCACCGCGTTGCCGAGTTTCTTCGCCGCAGCCGCGCGTTGCTTCGACAATGCGTTGGCAGCCTTTTCGTAGTCGGACAGGCATTGCTCGCGCTCGATCGCGAGCTTTGCCAGCGCACCGCCGGCGCCTTCCAGCGATTGCAGTTCGTCGCGCAGCGTCGCCGCATGCGCTTGCAGATCGATGGCGGGAAGCCGATGACGGCGTGAAAGATCGTGCAGCGCCGCGAGATGCGCGTCGGCTTCGGCATAGCTGTCGGGGTCGAGATCCAGATCCTGCGCATAACGCGACATCGCGTCGGCAGCCTCGCCAAGCTGGATGCCGGCGCTTTCCAGCAATTCCAGCGTCGCCCGCAGGGCCGGATCGAGTTCCACGAGATGTTCCAGTTCGGAGTGCGCGCGCCTGGCGGTCCGTGATGCGGCGAATTCAACGTCGCCATCCAGCAACTCTGCGATGCCCGATGCGCCCTCCGCGAGTCTGCCGGCATTGGCAAGCCGCTTGTGCCGCGATTCGAGCTCGGCCAAGGCGTCGGGTGGCAGCGCCCAGCGTTCGAGTTCAGTGACTTCATGGCGCAGCAGATCCATGCGCGCCGTGCGATCCACGCCACCCGCCAGCTCGCGTACGCGTGCGGTGTTCTCGCGGAAGCGCCACGCCAGATCACGCACCTTGGCTGCAACATCTCCGTTGTCGCCGAACGCATCCAGCATTGCCAGTTGCTGCGCGCGCTCGAGCAACGCCTGATGCTCGTGCTGCCCGTGTACTTCGACCAGGAAAACCGTGAGTTCGGACAATTGCGACAGCGATACCGCGCGACCATTGATCCATGCGCGCGAGCCGCCTTCTGCCGCGATGACGCGGCGCAAGCGGCAGGCCTCGCCTTCTTCGTCCAGGGCCTGGTCGGCGAGCCATGCGCACGCGGAACGGTTTGGCGAGAGGTCGAACTCGGCCGACAGCTCGGCGCGCTCGCAGCCGGCGCGTACCATGCCGGTGTCGGCGCGGGCGCCGGACAACAGGAGCAATGCGTCGACCAGCAGCGATTTGCCGGCGCCGGTTTCGCCGGTAACGACTGTGAGACCGGGGCCGAACTCGAGTTCGGCGGCTTCGACCACGGCAAAATTGCGGACAGAAAGTCGGGTAAGCATGGGTGTTCTTGGCGGGCGCGATGATTGTACCGATGGAAGTTGTGTGCCGGACACCGGGAGCGTGGAAAGGGGTTCTTGTGGCCATTTTGTGGCGAACTGACAAAAAGGCTGCGGCTCACGGCGCAGACCGAACAGGTTTGCGGGAATCTCGGTCCGAGGTCCCCGCTGCTCGCGCGTGCTTGCCGGTTTCGGTTGCAAATTGCGCCAGCCGCCAATATTGATGGTGTATCGAGAACCCGCCGAATCCATGTCCGCAACGTCCGACCAACCGCTCGACGCCCGCGCCCGCCAATTGTTGCGCACGCTGATCGCGCAGTATCTGGAGGAGGGCCAGCCGGTCGGATCGCGGACTCTGTCGCGTTCGGCGGGGCTGGATGTCAGCCCAGCGACGGTCCGCAACATCATGTCGGATCTGGAGGAACTGGGGCTGGTCGCCTCGCCGCACACCTCCGCCGGCCGGGTGCCGACCGCGCGCGGTCTTCGGGTATTCGTCGACAGTTTGCTGGAATTGAAGCCCTTGCCGCGCGGCGCCGTGATGCAGATCCAGCGGGAGTTTCCGCACGACTCGGTCACGCCGCGCGAATTACTCGGGAGCGCCTCGACCCTGCTGTCTGCGATGACGCATTTCGTGGGTCTGGTAACGGTGCCCGGTGCGGTCGATGCGCCACTCAAGCAGATCGAATTCGTGTCGATAGACACGCGACGCGTACTAGCGATCCTCGTGTTTGCGGACGGGCAGGTTCAGAACCGTGTGCTGAATCTGAGCCAGCGTTTCGACAGCCATGCGCTGGCGCAGGCAGCCAACTACCTCAACGCCCATTACGCGGGCCTGCACCTGGATGAAATCCGTGTGCGGTTGCTCGCCGACCTGCGTGCCGCGAGCAGCGAACTGAACCGGCTCCTCGATACCGCCGTCGAGGTTGCAGCCGAGACGTTTGCCCCGGAACCCGAGCCGGACATGCTGGTCAGCGGCCAGACCAACCTGATGTCGGGCGAGGAAGGTTCGCAGATCGATCGGTTGCGCGAATTGTTCGAGGCATTCCAGCGCAAGCGCGAACTGCTGGCGCTGCTGGAAGGCTGCACGCGTTCGCCCGGTGTGCGGCTGTTCATCGGCGAGGAATCAGGCTTCGAGCCGCTCAAGGGCTACAGCCTCGTCAGCGCACCATACGGCGGAGAAGGGCATGTGCTGGGCGCGATAGCGGTGATTGGACCTACCCGGATGGCTTACCATTCCGTGATTCCGGTGGTGCAGGCGACGGCCAATCTGCTTACCGATGCCTTGAATCGCGGCACCCCGACCACATAAATTTGCGTGTCGTACCTTGGTTTGCGGATCCCCGCGGGGGCTGCGCCGAGGTTGTTTACGTTGCGAGGAATCAACATGACGAACCCGAAGGAATCGCCCGGATCGACGCCGCCTGAAGGCGACCGACCGACCGAACATGCGGGTGCCACGGATACCGACGAGCTGGAAATGCTCAGCCGTCAGCTTGCCGAGGCCGAAACCGGTCTTGCGGGCATGCGCGAGACGCTGTTGCGTGAGCGCGCCGATCTGGAAAACCAGCGCAAGCGGATGCAACGCGATCTCGAGCAGAGCCTCAAGTTCGCCAACGAAAAGTTGCTGCGCGAACTGTTGCCGGTATACGACGGGCTGGAAAGCGGGCTGTCGGTGGAAACCGCCGATGTGGCTTCGATGCGAGAGGGCCTCGGCCTGACGCTGAAAGCGCTGCTGAAGATCGCCGAGAGCAACGGTCTGCAAGTGATCGATCCGGTCGGACAGCCGCTTGATCCCGAACGCCACCACGCGGTCAGCATGGTCGAGGCGCCCGGCCAGCCGCCCGGCACGGTGGTGGGTGTGATGCAGAAGGGTTACCTGCTGAACGGACGCCTGTTGCGGCCGGCGCTGGTCACGGTGGCGAACGAATCCAACTGATCCGCGACTTCGCAGGACCTTGAGATAGGCCAGCCAACCCCCAGTTTGTGTTCAAGATTCGACGGCCATGTGCCGTAACCAATCCAGGAGCTGAAACATGAGCAAAATTATCGGTATCGACCTCGGCACGACCAACTCGTGCGTCGCGATCATGGAAGGCAACAAGACGCGCGTGATCGAAAACGCCGAGGGCGATCGCACCACCCCTTCGATTGTCGCTTTCGCGAAGGATGGCGAGGTGCTGGTCGGCGCGCCGGCCAAGCGCCAGGCGGTCACCAACCCCAAGAACACCTTCTACGCGGTGAAGCGCCTGATCGGCCGCAAGTTCACGGATGCCGAAGTGCAGAAGGATCTGGACATCGTGCCGTACAAGATCCTTGCACACAGCAATGGCGATGCGTGGTTGGAAACCTCAGACGGCAAGCAGATGGCGCCGCCGGAAATTTCCGCCAAGGTGCTGATGAAGATGAAAAAGACCGCCGAGGACTTTCTCGGCGAGACGATCACCGACGCGGTGATCACGGTGCCGGCGTACTTCAACGATTCGCAGCGCCAAGCCACCAAGGATGCCGGCAAGATCGCGGGCCTCGAGGTCAAACGCATCATCAACGAGCCGACCGCGGCCGCACTGGCGTATGGTTTGGACAAGGGCGGCGGCGATCGCAAGATAGCGGTATACGATCTCGGCGGTGGCACCTTCGACGTGTCGCTGATCGAGATTGCCGAAGTCGATGGGGAGAAGCAATTCGAGGTGCTGGCGACCAACGGCGATACCTTCCTCGGTGGCGAGGACTTCGACAAGCGCGTGATCGATTACCTGGTCGACGAATTCAAGAAGGACCAGGGAGTGGACCTGCGCAACGACCCGCTCGCCCTGCAGCGCCTGAAGGATGCTGCCGAGCGTGCCAAGATCGAGCTGTCGTCCGCGCACCAGACCGAAGTCAATCTGCCGTACGTGACGGCCGATGCTTCCGGTCCCAAGCACCTCAACATCAAGCTGACCCGCGCCAAGCTCGAGGCGTTGGTTGAGGACCTGATCAAGCGCACCATCGAACCGTGCCGCACGGCGCTCAACGACGCCAACCTGCGCGTGTCCGACATCGCCGAAGTGATTCTGGTCGGCGGCCAGACCCGCATGCCCAAGGTGCAGGAAGCGGTCAAGGATTTCTTTGGCAAGGATCCACACAAGGACGTCAACCCCGATGAGGCGGTCGCGGTCGGCGCGGCAATCCAGGGTGGCGTGCTGTCCGGCAGCGTCAAGGATGTGCTGCTGCTCGACGTGACCCCGCTTTCGCTAGGTATCGAGACGCTGGGTGGCGTCATGACCAAGCTGATCGACAAGAACACCACGATTCCGACCAAGGCTTCACAGGTGTTTTCGACCGCGGAGGACAACCAGAGCGCAGTTACCGTGCATGTGCTGCAGGGTGAACGCGATCAGGCGCACTTCAACAAGTCGCTGGCCAAGTTCGATCTGGCCGGAATCCAAGCCGCGCCGCGCGGCATGCCGCAGATCGAAGTCAGCTTCGACATCGACGCCAATGGCATCCTGCACGTGACGGCCAAGGACAAGAACACCGGCAAGGAACAGCGGATCGAGATCAAGGCAGGTTCCGGCCTGTCCGAGGCCGAGATCCAGCAGATGGTGACCGATGCCGAAACGCACCGCGAGGAAGACAAGAAATTCCAGGAACTGGTTGTCACGCGCAACAAGGCCGACCAGTTGGTACATGCCACGCGCTCGGCAATCAAGGAACACGGCGGCAAGGTCGGCGGCGACGTGATCGGCCGCGTTGAGGAAACCCTGTCCGAACTCGAGAAAGTCATGAGAGGCGACGACAAGGAAGCGATCGAATCACGGATCGGCAAGTTGGAAGAAGCCTCGCAATCGTTGTTGGCGGCGGCGCAGGCCGGCGGCGGCCAGTCGGGTGCCCCGCAGCAGCCGGGAGCGGCACCGGGCCAGCAGGCGCCGGGCGGCGGCAGTGCGTCACCCGATGACGTCGTCGATGCCGAATTCACCGAGGTCAAGGACGACAAGAAATAAGTTATCCATCGACGCTGCGCGTCGACGGATCAACTGTCCGCGTTGAGCCTCGCATGAACGCGCGAGGTTCAACGCGGACGATCGTAGTGCCGAGTCGGGGAACTCCGAGCATGCACAAGGGCAGGATGGAGGCATTCACCGACGGCGTAATCGCAGTGATCATCACCATCATGGTGCTGGAACTGAAGCTGCCGCGGGAGGCAAGCTGGCAAGCCTTGCTGGCGGACCTGCCTGTCTTCCTCAGTTACGTGCTGAGTTTCGCCTACGTCGGCATCTATTGGAACAATCACCACCACATGTTGCAGATGGTCAAACACGTGAACGGCAAGGTGCTGTGGGCGAATCTGTTCCTGCTGTTCTGGTTGTCGCTGTTTCCCTTCACCACCAGTTGGCTCAACGAATCGCACCCGATGCCGGCGCCCGTGCCCACGGCCGTTTACGGTATCGTGCTGTTGCTTGCGGCGTTGGCGTGGATTCCCTTGTTGCGCAGCCTGGTTGCCGCGAACGGCGGCAACGAGAGCGGCCTCGCGCAGGCGCTGAAGGGTGACTGGAAGACCGTCGTTTCCCCGATTGGCTACCTTGGAGGTATTGTGTTGGCGTTTTTCGAGCCCATTGTGTCTTGCGTGATTTACGCCATGGTGGCGGCGCTGTGGTTCATCCCCGAACGCCGTCTCGAAGCAAGACTCCGCACATGAAACGCTGTTATTACGAAGTCCTGGGTGTCGAACGCACCGCAAGAGATGTCGAACTGAAGAAGGCGTTCCGCCGACTGGCGATGAAGAATCACCCGGATCGCTGTCCCGGTGACTCTGAGGCGCAAGAGCGTTTCAAGGAAGCCAAGGAAGCGTACGAGGTACTCGGCGATCCCGAGCGGCGCTCGATGTACGACCAGTACGGCCACGCCGCATTCGAGAACGGCACGGGTCGCCGGCGCGGCGGCGCGCCGTTCGGTGACGTTGGCGATATCTTCGGCGACATTTTCTCCGACATCTTCGGTGGTGGTGGCCGCCGCGGCGCGCGCGGATCGGATCTGCGTTACATGCTGGAACTCGACCTCGAAGAGGCCGTGTCCGGCATCGACAAGCAGATCCACGTGCCGACGATGGTCAACTGCCATCACTGCAACGGCACTGGCTCGGAAGACGGCAAGCTGTCCACCTGCGCGACCTGCCGCGGTCACGGCCGCGTGCGCATGCAAAACGGCATTTTCTCGATCCAGCAGACCTGCCCGCACTGCGGTGGTGCCGGCAAGACCGTGGTGACGCCGTGCAAAAATTGCCATGGCGAGGGTCGCCTGGAAGACGAACGCAGCCTGTCGGTGAAGGTGCCCTCCGGCGTGGATGATGGCGACCGCATTCGATTGGCCGGGCAGGGCGAGGCGGGGCCGTCTGGTGTAACGCCCGGCGACCTGTATGTCGAAATCCATGTGCGCGAGCACCGGATCTTCCGGCGCGATGGTGACCATTTGCGTTGCGAAGTGCCGATCCGATTCGCGCAAGCCGCGCTCGGCGCATCCATCGAGGTGCCGATACTCGGTGGTTCGACCACCATCATCGTTCCGCCGGAAACCCAAACCGGACAAGAGTTCCGGCTGCGTGGCCAGGGCGTGAAATCAGTGCGCAGCCGCCACACGGGCGACCTGTTCTGCACAGTGGTTGTCGAGACACCTGTACGCTTGGACAAGCGCCAACGCGAGCTGCTCGACCAATTCGAGGCCACCTTCGCCGATGCCGACGAGGCCGCCAAGCATTCGCCACGCTCAAGCGGCTTCGTGGAGAACGTCAAGCAATTCTGGGCGAAGATGACTTCCTAGGAACCGCATGGAAGCTGCTGCGCTCGGCACCCTCCTGTACTGACGTGTACACTGCCGTGCCTGTGCTCCGGCGTCGCGCAACCTGCCTTCGCTCGCAACGCTTCCAAACGGTTCCAGTCTGCATGTCCAACATCCGACTAGCGATCAACGGCGCCGACGGCCGCATGGGCGAGGAATTGCAAGCTCTGCTGCGCGACGACGCGCGGTTCGAACTCGTCGGCCGTGTGGGGGCCTCGGACAAATGGCGCGACGCGCCGAAGCTGGACGTGGTGGTCGATTTCAGTACGCCGGACGGACTCGCCGCGGCGCTCGATCACTGCGAGTCGCACGGCATTGCGCTGGTCAGCGGCACCACCGGGCTCGATGAATCATTGCGCAGGCGAATTGATGTCGCCGCGAAGGGGATCGCGCTGCTGCACGCCGCCAATTTCAGTCTCGGCATTGCGGTACTGACGCGCGCACTGTGCGACGCCGCGAAGGCGTTGCCGGATTGGGATCTGGAAATCCTGGAAGCGCATCATGCGCGCAAGACCGACGCGCCATCCGGAACGGCGTTGGCGCTGGGGCGTGCCGCCGCCGAAGCACGTGGCCAGGATTTCGATGAAGTAGCGGTGCGCGCGCGCAATGGCCAGCCCGGGCCAAGGCCAGCAGGTGCGATCGGCTTTGCTTCGTTGCGGGCCAGCGACATCGTTGGCGAACACACCGCGTTGCTGGTGGGTGAGGGCGAACGATTGGAACTGTCGCACCGTGCTACCGATCGCAAGATCTTCGCAAGCGGCGCGCTGACCGCTGCTGCGTGGCTGGCAGGCAAGCCGGCTGGCACATATTCGCTGGACGATGTGCTGCGCGAACCGTTGTAGGAACCGAGCGTGCTCGCGACCAGTCGTGTGCACGCAGGCTTTTGCGTCAATCCCGATGCGCGGCGTTGCGGTCGCGGCCGGCGCCAAACCGGCGATCCAGTCCGCCCGAGATCTTCTTGAAGAAACGCGTCGCGACACCGCGCTGGGTCTTGCGCAGCTTTTCTTCCTCGCTGGTCAGCCATGCGATCTGGATGACGCGGCGCTCCCCTTCGTAGGGCAGGTGGCCGTGGAAGGAATTGTCGGCGCGCTTGAAGATCACGAATTCGCCGTAGAGCGGTTTGACCTCGGGTGCCACAGTGGCGTCGATGTCATCGACCTTTGACAAAAACCGCAGGCAACCGTCGCTGGTGTCGTGCCAGCTCGGGTTCAGGTAAATCAGCGCCGTCGCGACCTTTGACTTGCTGTCGGTGTGGATGGTGCCGTGGCGTTTGTTGAGATGGCGGCAGATCGTCACCAGCGTCGGATACTGGCCGAGGTTGTCGATGCTGAGCTTGGCGCCGACAGCGCTTGCGAATTCGCGTGAGGTGATGGCTTCGACGAGTTCGTTGATCGACTCCCCGCACTCCTTGGCGTCGTATGGGAAGAACCCGGCGCCGGAATATTGCGGGAAGTCGCGCTCGAGGTCGGCGCGCGACAGTTCCGGGAGCTGTCCGTGCGCGATCAGGAAGGCGAACGGCTCGCGCCGGACGAGTGTGTCCGGACGGTCCAGACGGGCCGGGTCGAGCAATGTGGTGGCGAGCATGGGAGGAGTTCCTCGGGGATGTGCGCATTGTATCGCCGGTACCGCGGCGCGCCTGAACGCCGGTCCGGTTTCTGCTAGCATTACGCCTTGCCCGAACACTTCACCCGCAGGCCCGCTTGGCGCGGCCTGAGGGTGGTCTTGCACCCGGAATCAGCCCATGCCCGCCTTGCTTGCCCTTGCCGACGGAACCCTCTTTCACGGCGAGGCTATCGGAGCGACGGGCGCGACGGTCGGCGAAGTAGTGTTCAACACCGCGATGACCGGTTACCAGGAAATCCTGACCGATGCGTCCTACGCGCAGCAGATCGTCACCTTGACTGTGCCCCACATCGGCAATACAGGCTGCAATGTGGTGGACGAGGAATCCGAAAAAGTGCAGGCCGCCGGCATGATCGTGCGCGACGTGCCACGTTGCGCATCCAATTGGCGAAGCACGGAATCGTTGCCGGATTACCTTGAACGCCACGGCATCGTCGCGATCGCGGGCATCGACACGCGCAAGCTCACCCGCATCCTGCGGGAGAAGGGTGCGCAACATGGTTGCATTGTCGCAGGTGGGTCGGTCGATGCGGACGATGCCATCGCCAGGGCGCGCGCTTTTCCGGGGCTGAACGGGATGGACCTCGCCAAAGTCGTCAGCTTGCATGAATCCGCGCCGTGGGCGGAAGGCAGCTATGAACTCGACGCCCAGGCGTTTCGCAAGCCGGCCGCGAAGTACAAGGTGGTCGCCTGCGACTTCGGCGTCAAACGCAACATTTTGCGCTTGCTTGTCGAACAGGGTTGCGACGTCACGCTGGTACCGGCGCAGACGCCCGCTGAAAAGGTTTTGGCAATGAAACCGGATGGCGTGTGCCTTGCAAACGGGCCCGGCGATCCGGCCGCCTGCGACTATGCGATTGCCGCCACGCGGGAATTTCTCGACGCAAAGATTCCGCTGTTCGGTATCTGCCTCGGCCATCAGTTGATGGGACTCGCTCTGGGCGCCAAAACCCTGAAGATGCCTTTCGGTCACCATGGCGCCAATCATCCGGTCAAGGACCTTGACGACGGGCGCGTGTTGATCACCAGCCAGAATCACGGATTCGCCGTGGATCCGAAGACGCTTCCGTCGAACACCCGTGCAACCCACGTTTCGCTCTTCGACGGCTCGCTGCAAGGGTTCGCGCTGACCGACAGGCCGGCGTTCTGTTTCCAGGGGCACCCGGAGGCGAGTCCTGGCCCGCATGACATTGCGTATCTGTTCGAGCGCTTTGCGCGTTCCATGCAGGAGGCCCGCTGAAATGCCCAAGCGGAGCGACATCAAAACCATCCTGATCATCGGCGCGGGCCCGATCGTGATCGGCCAGGCCTGCGAGTTCGATTATTCCGGTGCGCAGGCTTGCAAGGCCTTGCGCGAAGAAGGTTATCGCGTGGTGCTGGTCAACTCGAATCCGGCCACGATCATGACCGATCCGGAGATGGCCGATCGAGTGTACATCGAGCCTATCGACTGGCGCACCCTGGAAAAGATCATTGCGAAGGAAAAACCGGACGCGTTGTTGCCGACGATGGGTGGCCAGACCGCGCTCAATTGCGCACTGGATCTGGCCGATAATGGCGTGCTGGAAAAGCACGGCGTGGAGTTGATCGGCGCCTCGCGTGATGCCATCCGCATGGCCGAGGATCGCGAACTGTTCCGCAATGCGATGGATGAAATAGGGCTGGCCTCGCCCAAATCGGCAATTGCCCGTTCGATGGACGAGGCGCGTGAAGGCCAGGCCGGCCTCGGCTTCCCCTGCATCATCCGCCCGTCGTTCACGCTGGGTGGCACCGGTGGCGGCATCGCCTACAACGTCGAGGAGTTCGAGCACATCGTCGCGCGTGGCCTGGAGCTGTCGCCGGTACACGAGGTGCTGATCGACGAGTCGGTGCTGGGTTGGAAGGAATTCGAGATGGAAGTGGTCCGCGATCGC
This sequence comes from Rhodanobacteraceae bacterium, assembly GCA_050737995.1. GTDB lineage: Bacteria > Pseudomonadota > Gammaproteobacteria > Xanthomonadales > Rhodanobacteraceae > 66-474. The sequence continues at coordinate 5,229 of JBOHYR010000040.1, read as the reverse complement.
GCGGACAACTGCATCATCGTGTGCGCGATCGAGAACTTCGACCCGATGGGCGTGCACACCGGAGACTCGATCACGGTGGCGCCGGCCTTGACGCTGACGGACAAGGAATACCAGCGGCTGCGCGATGCCTCCATCGCGGTGCTGCGCAAGATCGGCGTCGACACTGGCGGCAGCAACGAGCAGTTTGGCGTGAACCCCGTCGACGGTCGCGTTGTGGTGATCGAGATGCATCCGCGGCTGACACGTTCATCCGCGCTGGCATCCAAGGCCACCGGTTTCCCGATTGCGAAAGTCGCGGCCAAGCTGGCGGTCGGCTACACGCTGGATGAACTCAGGAACGAGATCACCGGCGGCAAGACGCCGGCATCGTTCGAGCCGACCATCGACTACATTGTCACCAAGATCCCGCGTTTCGCGTTCGAGAAATTTCCGGCCGCCGATCCGCACCTGACCACCCAGATGAAGTCGGTGGGCGAGGTGATGGCAATCGGGCGCACTTTCTCCGAATCGCTGCAGAAGGCGTTGCGGGGCCTCGAAAACGGCCATGACGGGCTGAATTCCGGCGGCATCGATTGGAAAACGCCGGAGGGCATGGAATCGCTCAAGCGGGAATTGCGCCAGCCGGGGCCGGAGCGCATCTTCCACGTGGGTGATGCGTTCCGGGCAGGCTTGTCGCTGGAAGACGTGCATGCGCTGTGCAAGATCGATCCGTGGTTTCTTGCCGCCATCGAGGACATCATTGCCGCCGAGGCCGACGTGCGCACCAGCGGCATGCGCGCGCTGGATGCCGCGCGCATGCGCGAGTTGAAGCGCATGGGCTTTTCCGATTCGCGGCTGGCGAAACTGCTGGATTCCGACGAGCGTGGCGTGCGCCATCTTCGCCACACGTTGAACGTGCGTCCGGTGTACAAGCGGGTGGATTCCTGCGCGGCCGAGTTCGCCACCACCACCGCGTACATGTACTCGACCTACGAGGAAGAATGCGAATCAAACCCGTCCGACCGCAAGAAGATCATGGTGCTCGGCGGCGGGCCCAACCGCATCGGGCAGGGCATCGAATTCGATTACTGCTGCGTGCACGCCGCACTCGCGATGCACGATGACGGCGTCGAGACCATCATGGTGACCTGCAATCCTGAAACGGTGTCCACCGACTATGACACTTCGGATCGCCTGTATTTCGAACCGGTAACCCTGGAAGACGTGCTGGAAATCGTGGACAAGGAGAAACCGACCGGCGTGATCGTGCAGTACGGTGGGCAGACGCCGTTGAAACTTGCGCGTGCACTGGAAGCCGCAGGCGTGCCGATCATCGGCACCTCGTCGGATTCGATCGATCTGGCCGAGGATCGCGAACGGTTCCTGAAATTGATTGACAAGCTCGGCTTGAAGCAGCCACCCAACCGCATCGCCCATACCGCCGAGGAGGCGATGGTGCTGGCGCGCGAGCTGGGCTATCCGCTGATCGTGCGTCCCAGCTACGTGCTGGGCGGGCGGGCGATGGAAGTCGTGCACGCGGATGACGATCTTGCGCGCTACATTCGCGACGCAGTGCGGGTGTCGGATAAATCACCCGTGCTGCTCGACCGCTTTCTCGACAATGCCGTCGAAGTGGATGTCGACGTGGTCGCCGACGCCGACGGCGCGGTGCTGATCGGCGGCATCATGCAACACATCGAGGAGGCCGGCGTGCATTCCGGCGATTCGTCGTGTGCGTTGCCGCCGTATTCGCTCAGCCCCGCGATCCAGGACGAATTGCGCCGGCAGGTGATGCTGCTTGCACGTGCACTGGGGGTTGTCGGATTGATGAACACCCAGTTCGCGATCCAGGGCGACGATGTGTATATCCTCGAAGTGAATCCGCGCGCCTCGCGGACGGTGCCGTTCGTGTCCAAGGCAACCGGCCGTCCGCTGGCCAAGATTGCGGCGCGTTGCATGGCCGGGACAAGCCTTGCGGCGCAGGGCATGACAAGCGAGCGGGTGCCGCATTACTGGGCGGTGAAGGAAGCGATCTTCCCGTTCCTGAAATTTTCCAATGTCGACCCGATCCTCGGACCCGAGATGCGCTCGACAGGCGAGGTGATGGGCGTGGGCCGCAGCTTCGGTGAAGCCTTCGCGCGGGGGCATGAAGCCGCACACATCGCGGCTCCCGCTGCCGGAAGCAAGGTCTTCCTGTCGGTACGCGACGCCGACAAGCCACGGCTGCTGGGTGTTGCACGCGACCTTGTCAGGCGTGGTTTCGCCCTGATCGGGACTGGCGGCACCTGCACCTACCTGCGCGAGCGCGGGATCGAGTGCGAACGGATCAACAAGGTGCTTGAAGGCCGCCCCCACATCGTCGATGCGATCAAGAACGGCGAGATTGCCTACATCGTCAACACCACCGAGGGCCGCCAGGCAATCGCCGATTCGTTCTCGATCCGGCGTTCGGCCCTGCAGCAACATGTTACGTATTCGACCACGGTTGCTGGCGCGGCGGCGCTGTTGCACTCGCTGGATTTTCGCGAAGATGCCGCGGTCATCAGCCTGCAGGAATTGCACGCCGAGCTCGATGCCCGCGAGGCGCGGCGAGCTGGCGGCAAAGTCGCCGTCGCATGACACTCGGCCCTTGCATTCATTCGGGCTGACGCGATCCGCGTGTTCGCGTTCGCAATCAACCATTGAGAAGGAGTCCGCACATGCAGCGAGCCCCCATGACAAAAGCCGGTTCCGAACGCCTGCGTGCGGAACTGGAGCGCCTCAAATCCACCGAACGTCCGAAGGTCATCGCCGCGATCGCGGAAGCGCGCTCGCATGGCGACCTGAGCGAGAATGCCGAGTACCACGCTGCGCGTGAACAGCAGGGCTTCATAGAAGGCCGTATCCAGCGCATCGAGGCGGCGCTCTCGACCGCCCAGATCATCGACCCCGCCGTGTTGAACCCCAGCGGCAGGGTGGTGTTCGGCGCGGTGGTGGAACTGGAAGAATCGGACAGCGGTGATACCGTTACCTACCAGATCGTCGGCGACATCGAAGCCGACATCAAGCAGGGCCTGATCGCGGTGTCTTCGCCGATCGCGCGCGCGATGATCGGCAAGAACGAGGGCGACAGTTTCGGTTTCAGCGCGCCAGGCGGTGAACGCAACTACGAAATCGTGGGTGTGCGTTACGCCTGATCGGCTTTCGCGACGTTGCCCACGGCGTTGCGAATGCGGAAAGCCGGCACCTCACGGAGAATCGGGAATCATCATGGCATGAGCACGCTGCATGTTCTGATGCCTCCATTCTCCGGCGCCGCTGACGTTTCGGCATTGCGTCATTGGCTTGCGCATGGCGACAGGATGCCCGGGCTTGCGAATGCGCGCGTCGCCGTATTGCGCGACTGTTTTCGTTTTCCCGGAGACGTGCTGCCCGCAGCTGCGCTGCGCCACCATTGCCATGCCGGCGACGCGGAAAACGGAGCCTGGCTGTGCGCGGATCCCGCCTGGGTGCACAGCGAGGCAACCGGAGCGCGGTTGATGGCGTGCCCTGTCGACGACCTGTCCGCGACTGAAGCCACACAACTTGCCGCGCTGTTGCAGCCGCTGTTCGGTGACGCCGGCGTGGCTCTGGCGGTCGACACGCCGGTGGCCTGGTGTGTGCATCTGGAACGTGGCGCGCCGCCGGTCACGTTCACGGATCCGGTTGACGCGCTGGGCGCCAACCTGATCGAGTGTCTGCCCGCGGGTGAGGCCGGCCGCAAGTGGCGGCATCTTTTCAACGAGGCGCAGGTTGCGCTGCATGCCCACCCGGTCAATGCCGCGCGTATCGCGGCCAGCAGGCGGCCGATCAACGCACTATGGTTCTGGGGCGAGGGTCCTCTGCCGGATTCGGTCGAAACCAGGCTGCAATACGTTGCGAGTGCGGACGATGTGTTGCGTGGACTGGCCAAGATGGCCGGTGCGGCCAGCGCGGAACCCTCGCCGGAGGTGCTGGCAGATCGACGTGGTGGCGGCGATGTGCTGCTGGATCTGGATGTGCCCGGTCCGGTGGGAGAGCTTGCAGGGTGGCTTGCGTCATTCCAGCGCTGCCTGCGTGAACGCCGTTTCGATGCCGTGGTGCTGGCGTTCTCGAGTGGTGAACGTTTTCGGGTGCGGCATGCGCACCGCTTGCGCTTCTGGCGCCGCGCGTGATGCCGCCTGACCCTCCAGCGCGGATCGTGCGTCGTGAAGCAGCGATGGCTGCACACGGCTGGCCGATTCTGGTGCATCCCGTCTTGCAGCGCGTTTATGCCGCGCGTGGTGTGGCCTGTCCGGACGAGCTCGGGCATCGCCTGTCCGGATTGCTGGCGCCGGACGGGTTGGACGGTATCGCGCGCGCGGTCGATCTATTGGCCGCAGCGATCGTGCAAGGCGATCGCATCGTGATCGCCGGCGACTACGACTGCGATGGCGCGACGGGCTGCGCGGTGGCCGTGCGCGGGTTGCGCATGCTGGGGGCCCGCAATGTGGACTATGCGGTGCCCGATCGTGCAATCCATGGCTATGGATTGACGCCTGTATTGGTGGCGACGATGCAGCCCGTCCCGGACCTGATCGTCACCGTTGACAATGGCATTGCGTCGCTGGCCGGCGTGGCCGCCGCCAAGGCCTCCGGATGCAAAGTCATCGTCACCGATCATCACTTGCCCGGCATGGCGTTGCCTGACGCGGATGCCATCGTGAATCCGAACCTTGCCGGCGCCACGTTTTTCAGCAAGGCGCTGTGCGGCGCGGGGGTGATGTTCTACCTGTTGCTTGCGTTGCGTGCGCGGCTGCGCGAACAGGGTGCGTTCGCACAACACCAGCAGCCCGACCTTGCCGCATTGCTCGATCTGGTCGCGCTGGGCACCGTGGCCGACCTGGTGCCGCTGGATGCCAACAACCGCGCGCTGGTGGAAGGCGGTTTGCGCCGCATGCGGGCAGGCAGGGCGTGCGCCGGGATCGCGGCGCTGTTCGAGGTGTCCTCGCGCGACGTGCGCAATGCGACCGCGGCCGATCTTGGCTATGCGGTCGGCCCGCGACTCAATGCGGCGGGTCGACTCGATGACATGACGATAGGCGTCGAGTGTCTGCTGGCTGATCAACCTTCGCGTGCACGTGAGCTGGCTGCCACGCTGCACACCATCAATGCGCAGCGGCGCGACCTGCAGACATCCATGGTCGAAGACGCCATGGCTGCGCTTGCCGACCTCGAGTGCGATGACGCGATGGGCGTGTCGTTGTTCGACCC
>JBOHYR010000039.1:0-2756 GCA_050737995.1 Rhodanobacteraceae bacterium | reverse complement strand
CTGCCGGTAACAGCGGCGCGTATTTCTCCAGGGTCGGGTTGGCCGCAACACCCCATGGGCCGTGCATGTCGACACGGAATATCAATGCGCCAGTGAGGCGCACGAGCGTCAGCACCTCGGAAAGCAGATCGATCGTCACCTTGCTCTCCGCCCAAGTCAGGCGTTTCGGGCATGCGAGGCGGAGTATAGGTCATTGCTGCAGACATCGCCCGTCCCGAGACTGCTCAGGTTCAACCCTTGTGACGACCCTGCGCAAAGGGCATGCCGATCGAACGGGGTGGAGAGCCTCGCGGGGAGGACGTGATACCCACGCATCGATCGGACCCGGTTGAAACTGGAGGAGGCATTGTCATGAAAAAGGGTATCAAGGATTTGCTTGCCGAAGCCGTTGCACAGATCAAGACCTACGAGGTGGACGAGGCAAAGGACCTGCTGGGGCGAGACAGCGTTGTCTTTGTCGATGTACGCGACGAGCCGGAGCTGCGCAGCGACGGCAAGCTGCCAGGTGCAATTCATGCCTCGCGTGGAATGCTGGAGTTTTACATCGACGCAGGCAGCGCATATCACAAGGATATTTTCGGCAAGGACAAGGAATTCGTCTTCTACTGCAAGAGCGGCGGGCGCTCGGCGCTGGCCGCACAACGCGCGAAGGAGATGGGCCTTGAGCGGGTGGCCAGCATGAACGGCGGCTTCAAGGCATGGACGGAACACGCCGGGCGAGTCGAGGCCGTGTAACCGCCGGAGGATTGCAAAGGCGAATGCATCTCCACACAGGAATAGACAGTCATGACGCAATGGGAACTCAAGGGTAGCTATTTCGAGACTTGCAACTGCGAGGCCGCGTGCCCGTGCGTGTTCACCAGTCCGCCGACCCAGGGCGATTGCACGGTGCTTGTCGCCTGGCACATCGAACGTGGCAAGTTTGGCGACGTCGCGCTCGACGGGCTGAACGTGGCGCTGGCGGTGTACGCGCCGGGTACGATGGTAAAGACCAAATGGACCGCGGCGGCCTACTTCGACGAGCGCGCCGATACGGCGCAGACGGACGCGCTTCACGCGATCTTCTCCGGCAAGGCCGGCGGTCATCCCGCCGTGCTGGCCTCGTTCATCGGCAACATACTGGGCGCAAAGAGCGTCCCGATGGAATACAAGAGCGACGGCAAGAAAAGCAGCCTGACCATTCCCGGAATCACCGAGGCCGAAATCGAGCTGCTCGAAGGACAAGGCGGCGGCCCGATCACGATTTCAGGGCATCCGCTGTGCATCGCGCCCGGTGAACCTGCCAAGGTGGCGCGCTCGAAACATTTCAGCCTCACCGATTACGACTGGAAGTGGAACCTCTCGGGACGCACCGGTTTCATCAGTCCGTTCGCTTACGCTTCGGGCTAGCGCTGAATGGTGGCGGTGCTGCAACGAATCGGACGCGAGCGCGCCGCGGCACTGGCCGGGATCGGGCTTGTAGCTGCAATCGGCTGGCTGATACTCGCGCGCATGAGTGCCGGCATGACCGGCCGCGGGGCTGCCACGACTCTCATGGCGGGCCCGCACCATTGGCCGAGCCACGGTTTCGGGATGGTGTTTGCAATGTGGGCAGCCATGATGGCTGCGATGATGGCACCGGCGGCCGGACCGGGGCTGTCGACATTCCTTGCGCTCGCCCGGCGCCGCCACCCTGAAAAGAATGCCGTTCCCACAGCAACCGGTTTTTTCGCCGGTTACCTGACGGCGTGGCTCGGTTATGCCGTTCTGGGTGCGGTTGCACAATGGATGCTTGCAGGGACGGCGCTGCTGTCTCCCATGGGCGCCAGCGTCAGCAAATATCTGAGTGCGGGCATTCTGGCTGCCGCCGGTTTGTATCAGTTGACGCCGCTCAAACGCGCCTGCGCCGCCCATTGCCGAAGCCCGCTGCTGCAACTGATGAGCGGCTGGCGCGATGGAACGGGTGGCGCACTGCGGCTTGGCCTCGGTCAGGGAAGTTACTGCATCGGTTGCTGCTGGGCACTGATGGCGCTGATGTTCGTGGTCGGGACGATGAATCTCGCGTGGATGGCGGTGATTACGATCTACGTGCTGGCCGAAAAACTCGTGCCCGTCGGCTGGCATCTGGATGCAGTCACCGGGCTCGGCCTGCTTGCGTGGGGCTGCGGGCTGCTTTCAGGCGTCGTGTGAACGGGGGCGCTTTTAGTGGCGCTTCTTGTACTCGCCCTGTGGCCCAGCATTTCGTCCGGTACCGGACTCCGGCACAATGATCCCTTCCGGAAGGTTCCGTGGCGGGAAGGGTCGTCGTGTGCCGTGGAGTGATACGTGGGCTGATGCCGTTTGTCAGGGTCCGATTGCGGCGCGCCGCGCTGTGCGCATTGCACCCCTCTGGGTGGTGTTGCTGATCGCATGTGGGACTGCAACGGCTGCGCAAAGCGCCGGTCAGGCAACAATTCCCGGTGGTCCGTCGCAGAGTGGATTCGGCAATGCCGAGATCGTGGCGAGCTGGAAGCTCGAGGACGGCACACTGTCCGATCTGGTCGTGACCGACCGACGGCACGATGCATCAATCCAGATCACCGGCCCATTTTCGCTAACCTTCAAGGACGGTTCAACGCTCGCCGCCAGCAATTTCCGCCTGCAGGGCGGTTTGCGTGAAGTCGCGTTGGCGGCCAATCCAAAAGCACCGAGGCTGGTCGAACGGTTCCGCGGCAAAGCCGTGGAAGGACGGCTCCTGGGCCCGCAAGGGCATGTCCGGATCGACTGGAAGCTGGTGC
>JBOHYR010000038.1:0-8694 GCA_050737995.1 Rhodanobacteraceae bacterium | reverse complement strand
TGCTCGATGAAGGCAAAGCGTTCGCTTTTCGAGCGGAAGTGAACGCGATCGCTTTTTTTAAAAGGTCGTGCTCGATCTTCAGCTGCTCGTAGGCCTTCTTCACCTTCCGCAGCTCCTTGAGCTCGGCCGTCACGGCCGGATCAACCGCTACACCCTTGGTCATGATCAAACCCTCACGTGCCAGTTTGCGCCAACGAGACAACATGAAAGGATGAATGTAAAGGGACGCGGCAACATCCTGCACGCGCACCCCGGGAAGCTGGCTGAGGCGAACGGCGGTGGCCTTGAACTGCTCGCTGTAGTGCGAGATCGTTCGCGGTCCTGGTCTGGGCATGGGACACTCCTGAAAGTTAGTTCAGGGTGTCCACTAAACCGAAGGAACTATCAGGTCGGCTGCAGTGCCTTGTTAGCCCTGTTTGGGTTCAAATAGCTCAATGCAGTTACCCGCTGGGTCTTCTACAAGTATTTGATTTCCGCCGACGCCATGAACGATGTCGTTGCGAAAGGTGATGTTATTTTTTCGCAACTTTTCAACAATGGCGTTTAGATCGGTGACTTGTAAAGAGATGCGATTCCAACCACCCGGTTCGGGTTTTGTACCACCGGGCATTACTTGACCGCCGCCGCCTTGTGGGCTCGGTGCGCTAAGCAAAAGACGTAGATCGCCACGATCGAGCATGGCGAAGGTAGGTGCTGGATGCATTGCGACGCTGAAATCGAAATGCTCTGTATAAAATGCAATCGCCATGTCTACATCGTCCACGATGTAACGTACGCTAACTTTTGCCATACCTCTGTCCTCTGCTCGATCAGGCTAACTATTGAATATACGGGCCCATGGGTCCGGTTATACATCTTGAGCTTCATGCCTCTGGAATTAGCGCAAGCCCACGATGTTGAAGCAACTTCGCAACGACCAGTCAGACCAATCATACGCTGTGTAACCGGACCCAGATGATGCGGAGATCAGCCTTCCTCGCGCTGCCCCTGGCGCCGACAAGGTAACCCTTCAACGGCTGCTATCCGGCTGCCTGACGGAGGCAGCGACTGCCAGCTCTTGGCCGCACACTGCCTCATCGCGTGAAGTCGCCGCGCTAGCGAGCCGAATGATTCGGAATCGGCAATTGGGTCACTCGAGCTATCATCGCGGTAATAGCGAAGGTACGACTTCAGCGAAACCGCGTTCGATGTCCGGAGTTCGCCAGCAGGATGTGGTAGCTTGGCGCGCGCCTTGCTCCTACAACTGTGCTTCGCTGTGAGATATCGCCTTCAGCGCCGATGAACGTGTCTATACCTGCACGACAGCCGCTCTTGAAGCGCATCTTGATCGGTTCCGATGGCTTGCGCGCAGGTTGGGCCATTCTGCTGTTCTTCGTCATTGCCACGGCCGCGGTGGTGTTGATTGGGAAATTGGCGGACGTGATCCATCATCCGCTGGGCACGAACGGTCCGCTGACCCCGCTCGGGGCCATGCGCAACGGCGCGGTGCAATGCGCCGGGGTGCTGATTGCAACGTGTGTGATGGGTATGACCGCGAAACGGTCATGGCTGAGTTATGGCTTAAGGGCACCGCGTGCGGCAGCCCACTTCTGGCAAGGCGCTCTCTGGGGAGGGGTGGTGCTGTCGGGCATGATGATCTCTCTCTACCTCGCCCATGGGGTGAGTATCAAGATTTCCGGTGCCCACGCGTTGCCGCTTTTCGAATCAGGATTGCTGTGGGCCGTGGCTTTTCTTCTGATCGCCGCAAGCGAGGAATTGGCGTTCCGAGGCTATGCATTCTTCAAATTGCTTCGCTGCTGCAAGAGTCCGATCGTTGCGGCGGTCTTGATGTCGCTCCTTTTCGGTGGCGTGCACCTTTCCAATTCCGGAGAGAGCCTGATCGGTGTCGCCCAAGTTGTCGCGTTCGGGTTGGTGTGCTGCCTCGCGGTATGGCGGACGGGCTCGCTGTGGTGGGTATTCGGGTTGCACGCAGCCTGGGACTGGAGCGAAACGTTCTTGTTCGGCACAGCCGATAGCGGGTTGGCCGCAACGGGACAGCTTTTTATCACGCACGCGACGGGTCCCGCATGGCTCAGCGGTGGCTCGGTCGGCCCGGAAGGCAGCATCGTCGTTTTTCCGGCAATGGCGGTGCTGGCGCTCGCGGCGATGACAACCCTGCCCCGGAACATGCCCCGTTCGTCCCAATCAGAGGTGGCGCCGGCGCGCGTCTGATGCGGCGGCAAGACCATACTTTGCACCAAGTGGAACCAGGCAACCTATCAACGGCCGCTGTCGGGTAAGTTCGTTAGGGAACCCTGCGGCCGCTCTTGGCCGGCTGCAGGCTCGCGATCCTTATTGCTCGGGCGGTTTGAACCTCGCGCGGCCCGAGCTCTGACGTGCGCCATCGGGACACGCTGCTACCCACCCCCCGCTCACCGAGGCTTTCGGCATCCTCCCATGACTTGCGGATCAGGTGCACACGCGCATCGTCAGGCGAATCCGCGGACCGTGCCTAGCGTCGGAGACTGCGTGGATTGTGCGCCGCCGCAACGGCGCGTGCGCGATGCTTGAATCGCCTGCTTCGAGACCCATATACTGCGCTGCAGTATGCAACGACTCCCGTTAAACAGGGACAATCGTTCAATATATGGTGCATCGCATCATACAATCTAGATAAGCGCGCTTCCGGCACTGCTGGCAGCCCACAGAGGTGTAGCGATATGTTGTCCAAGAAGAATCATCTGAAGTCGACCCCCATTGTCTGGGTGCGCGAGGGACGCGGCGGCTCCGGTTACGAGGACCGCGCCGTAGGCCGTATTGTGCGGACTGGCGTTGATCGGATCACGATCCTGGTATATCGGGCTCTGGACCACGCTTGGGTCATCCGCTCGGTCGGCGCCGACGAACTCGAGCCGGCGACGCCTGCCGATCTCGCGCAACTGGAAAAGCTTGAGCGCGAAGACGTACGCGTCGCAGCGTAGTTGTCAGGCACCGGCAACGGTATCTGCCAGCTAGCTTCAGCGGCATCGAGAGATTGCGGGTTTGGCGAAATACGCGCGGCGAACACGGTGAGTACGTTGTCAGTGCCGTTGCGCACGCGAAAACCGCTTGCTGGATGCAACGCGATCGTCTGTGCGGCGAACGGCAGCTCTGGGGCGACGTGATTGAGACCACGACTGACCGGAGTTGGCTGGACCGCGCCCGGAGCCCGGGGCGTTGTTTTTCACTCGACGTCGTTCACGAGCAGTGACAGCTTCGGCATGGACCCTACAGTTGGGATGCGGCCGCCAGCCTTAAGGAGCTCTTCCTTGGCGCCAGAGCGATCAGTGGCACGCCGATCAGGACCAAGATGGCAGCCATGCCGTACAGTTCCGGACGACCAGCGACGTCACTGTAGGCCTGAATCAACATGACGCCTGCATGTGCGAAGCTGGACCAAGCCGCGAACAAGATCAGGCTGCGATGCTCCGAAGGATTCCTTGCCGCGATCAGTAGAAATACCCCGAGCGTGACGTACAGGCTTAGGAACATTGGCACAATGTCGTTGGAATGTTGCCAGGCCCAAAGCGACATCACGAGCGGATAGATGCCTGCCAGAAAAAACAGGCCGCTCACGACCATCACGACTTTCAGCGTACGCTCTCGAGACATGACACCCTCCTGCGAGTTCGGGGAAACGCACGGCAAAGGCAACACGCCAACGCTTGATATTTGATGCGGTTAAGGCTATGGGCGAAAACCGAAGTGCTGTATGGCGGCGAACGCTAAGCCTGGCAGAAGCATGGTGCCATTGCGGTAGTAGCTGTGGCTGACAAGTACACAATAGCCACAAGTGGAACGGACGCGCGTGCCAGACGTCACTGTGACGGATGCCATATGCCACCTTGGAAGCGTTGCCATCCCAGTAATACACGATGCTGGAAAAGGGCCGCCCAAGGGCGTAACAAACTTGCCGAGTGGCAGCTTGGGAATGTCCACTATCTGGGATGTCAGCCGAGATTGCGGACGACCGGTCATCGCCGAATAGCGACGGTTGATCGATGGCTGGTCAGTGTTCGACCCGTTCGACAGGTCACAATAGTCCGCTTCAAGGAAGGCTGGCCGTTGGCCACTCTTGTGATCAGCGACGACCACAATACCGGCTCGCGAAGGTTGTGTGCGTGCAATCGATCGTGCGTCGCATGTCGCTCAACTCACATATGCTGATGATCGATGGACGCGGACTTGCGCCACCGCACGGGATTGACCACACTCCGCAGGCCGGTCTGTCTCCGGCAGGATGGGACAGCGTCGTGGCGAAGCTACGGACGTGCTGGTGGGAACTGAAGCGCCGCAATGTGCTGCGTGCCGGCGTGCTGTATGCGGCGGCCGCGTGGCTGCTGGTGCAGATCGCCACGCAGGTTTTCCCATTCTTCGATATCCCCGAATGGGTCGTCCGCTGGATCGTGGTTGCCGTCGTGATCGGCGCGCCATTCTGGCTCGCGCTCGCGTGGTTCTACGAGCTGACACCGGAAGGGCTGAAACGCGAGAGCGAGGTCGCGCCGCACGAATCCATTGCGCGCAGTACCGGACGCAAGCTCGATTACGCGATCATCGCCGTGCTTTCCATCGTGATTGTGCTGCTGGTGACCAACCAGTTCGTGATGCACCGCGATGTCACGAGTGCTGCGGATGCGGCCGATACCAAAGCGATCGTAGCGACGCTGGCCAAACTACCGCAGAAGTCAATCGCAGTATTGCCTCTCATCAACGAAAGCGGTGATCCCAAACAGCAATACTTTGCCGACGGCCTGTCCGAGGAACTGATCTCCGACCTCGCCCAGATCAACGGGCTCAAGGTGATAGGCAAGTATTCCAGCTTCAAGTTTCGTGATTCCAAAGACAGCCCCGCGCAAATAGGCGCGACGTTAGGCGTAGCCCATTTGCTCGAGGGTTCGGTACGCCAGCAAGGCAATCGCCTGCGAGTGATGGTCACCTTGATCGGGGCAAAAGACGGCACCGTCGTTTGGTCGCACACCTACGACCAGCAACTAAAGGATGTGTTCGCGATCCAGACCCAGATCGGCGTGGCCGTCGCCGCGGCGCTCAAGATCCGGCTGTTGGGCCAGACCCTCGGCGTCGACGACAAGCCGCGCAGCGGCAATGTCGAGGCCTATCAACTAATGCTGCAGGGACGCGCTGCCGCCAGGCACGGCACCGAAGCCGACTATCGCCAAGGCATCGCGCTGTACCAGGAAGCGCTCAAGGTCGATCCGAACTACGCTTACGCTTGGGGCTCGCTATCGGTTATCTGGATCAATCTGGGTACGTACAATCTGACCGGCGATGCGCGCCAACAAGCGTATGCAAAGGCCCAGGTTGCGGTGGACAAACAGGACGCCCTTGCGCCGGACACAGCAGCTACTCACGTAAATCGCGGTTACCTGTTGTCGGTCGTCGACAACGATCCCGTGGGTGCGCTGGCAGAGTTCAGGCGGGGATACGCGCTGGCGCCGAACGATGGCAACATCATGAGTTTTCTTTCTGGCGGGTTTCAGCTCGTTGGACAACTACAGCCAGCCGCTGAGCTGATGCGCAAGGCCATCGCTACCGATCCGCTGCGCACCGACTGGTATAACAATCTAGCTCAAGTGCTGTTGGGACAGGGGCAGCTTGGTGCCGCCGAGCAGGCAGTGCGAAAGGCGATGATCTTGCAGCCAGATTATCCCCAGTTGTATGCAATTCTGGCGCAGATCGACATCATACGTGGCGATGCCGCTGCTGCTGTGCGTGACGCCAAGCAGGAAACCGATCCGGTGCAAGGACCGTGGGCACAGGCACTCGCGCAACAGATCGGTTCCGATCGCCAACAGGCCGATGAAGCATTGCGTAATTACCTCGTCAGGAATGGCAAGAATCAGCCTTATAATGTTGCGGACCTGTACGCGCTGCGCAAACAGTCTGACGATATGTTCCACTGGCTGCAGCGCGCTTGGATGCAGCACGATCCGAATTTCGCCGGCCTGCTAAGCGACCCCTTCGTGCTTCCCTACCAGCACGACCCGCGCTTCGCTGTCTTGTGCCAGCAATTGGGGTTGCCGCTCCCGGCCCCAGCCGGTGCGCGCGGTGGCTAATTCAAGCGGGGATTAAGCGACCACGGATTTGGCGACGAATACCCGTCGCACTGGGGCATAGCCAGCACCGGATTTCCAGTGGAATCCTTCGTGGGGTGCGACGCTGTAGCCTTCATGTCGAACGGTCGCTTTTCGGCATTTAGATTGAGGTTGCGACTGTCTTCTGTTGGCCGCTCTGCGACCGTTAATCGTCGGACGGGCGCTCTCGACCCGTTGCTGCCTGTGGCGAACGTCCGCTTGTAGGAAGACCGTCAACCGGTGACTTTTATATCACCGAGGCGTGAAGGCGGCACACAGCCAGTTGCCGCCGGATTGCGCCGTCTCCTGTGGCAGTACACTCGACACCACCGCGGTTCCACGATTGCAACCCAGGGGCGATGGCTTGAAGGCAGCGGCGTTCTTTGGTGAACTGAAGCGTCGCAACGTGTTGCGTGCGGGCGCGTTGTACGCGGCAGCGGTGTGGGCGCTGTCGCAAGGGCTGGCGCAGTTGCTACCCTTGTTCGGCGATTACAACTGGATTGCACGCTGGTTTTTGATTGCCTGCATCATCGGTTTTCCGTTCTGGCTTGCGTTTGCGTGGTTCTACGAGCTCACGCCGGGCGGTCTCAAGCGCGAAAGCCAGATTGCACCGGAAGATTCGATCACTCAGCACACTGGCAAGAAGTTCGACCGCTGGATCATCGCGGTGCTGGTGGTCGCGGTGGTGCTACTGGCGACCAACACGTTCGTGCTTCACCACGATGTCACGAGCGCGGCGAGTGCGGCCACTGCCAAGACCTTTGCCGCCGAGCTGGCCAAGGTCCCGGACAAATCCGTCGCCGTGCTGCCGCTCGCCAACGAAAGCGGCAATCCCAAACAGCAATACTTCGTCGATGGGATGTCCGAGGAACTGATCTCCGATCTCACCCAGATCAACGGATTGAAGGTGATCGGCAAGGATTCCAGCTTCAAGTTCCGCGATTCGAAAGACAGCCCGGCGCAGATCGGCGCGGCACTGGGCGTGGCCCACCTGATCCAGGGCTCGGTGTTCCAGCAGGGCGACCGCATTCGCGTCGCCGTCAGCATGATCCGCGCGAAGGACGGCTCCAGCGTGTGGTCGCACAGCTACGACGAGCCACTGAAGGACGTATTCGCGATCCAGACCAAGGTCGGTCACGCGGTCGCCACGGCGCTCAAGGTCAAGCTGCTGGGCCAGACCCTCGGCATCGACGACAAGCCGCCGAGCGGCAATGTCGAGGCGTACCAGTTGATGCTGCAAGGGCGCGCGCTCATCCGGCGCGCAGGCTCGGCCAGCGAATTTCGCCAAGGCATCGCGCTGTACCAGCAGGCGCTGACGCTCGATCCGAACTACGCCTATGCCTGGGGTAACCTGTCCAATGCCTGGGCCAATCTGGGTGGGCTGTATCTGACCGGCGACGCGCAGCAGCAGGCCTACGCGCAAGCCCGCGTGGCGATGGACAAGCAGCAATTACTGGCGCCGGACGCGGCGGATACCCTCATGGATCGCGGTGCCCTGTTGGGGCAGCTCGACCACGATCCCGTGGGGGCGCTGGCCGAATACAAGCGGGCCTACGCGCTGGCGCCGAACAATGGCAATGTCATGAATTTCTTGGCCGGCGGATATCAGAACCTCGGGCAACTGCAGCCGGCGGCCGAACTGTATCGCAAAGCCATCGCCACCGATCCGCTGCGCCCCGACTTCTATTACTGGCTGGCCACCACCCTGTTGGCGCAAGGCCAGCTCGATGCTGCCGAGCAGGCGACCCGCAAGGCGCTGGCCTTGCAGCCGGATTTCCCGGGCCTGTATGTGAACCTGGCAAACATCGACATAGCGCGCGGCCAGCTCGATGCGGCCGAGCAGGCCATGCGCAAGGAACTTGCGTTGCACCCGCATGAGCCGGGTGTGTATGCGAACCTAACCGACATCGACATCCTGCGCGGCGATGCCGCCGCCGCAGTGCGTAATGCCAAGCAGGAAACCGACCCGGTGGGCGGGCCGTGGAGTCGCGCGATGGCGCAACAGATCAACCCCGATCGCAAACACGCCGATGCTGCCTTGTACGCTTACCTCGCCAAGTACGGCAAGACGCAGCCTTATGGCGTCGCCGACCTGTACGCGCTGCGCAAGCAGCCGGATGAGATGTTCGGGTGGCTGCAGCGCGCCTTGAAGCAACGCGATTCGAATTTCTTCAACAACCTGCTCATCGACCCTCTTGTGCTGGCCTACCAACACGACCCGCGATTTGCGGCTTTGTGCAAGCAGGCGGGTCTGCCGCTGCCGGGGCGGCCGCTGCCCGCGTCCAGTTCAAGCGGGGGCTGACCGGCCGCGGTTTTTGCGGAAAGCGTGCAGCGACGACGGTGGTGCGTTGCCGGTAGCGCCGCGCGCACAAGAACCACCTGCCGAATGCGGCGCTGTTGCGCTTGGTTGAGCGGCAGCTTTCGGGCATGTCCATTGATGCGTCGACTGGCCGGAGTTGGCCGGACGTGGTCGGTTGAATGACAGCCGCCGCCAGGAGCGGACGTTGATTTCGACGTTCAGCCAAGTGGTGATAGCAAACGGTGGACTGGCGCAGCCGGCCAATGGGACTGGCGTCAGGCGACC
>JBOHYR010000037.1:0-21053 GCA_050737995.1 Rhodanobacteraceae bacterium | reverse complement strand
CGATTGCACGGGTTTCTCGCGCACGAAATCGCGCACGTTGCCGAGCGCCGCGTCGGTGCGCTCGCGCGCGTCGGAGGCAAGCTCAGAACCGCGATCACGCCATTCCGAAGCCTTGTCGGCTGCGCGATGCGCGCCGCGTGCGCTGGCGTCGGCGGCGCGATGCAAGCCGGACTCGACGTGATCGGCCGCGCTGTCGAATTTCTCCTTGGCGCCGCCGACGGCACTGCTGGTGCCGTCCTTGACGCGCGTTGCCGTGCGTTCGATGCGTTCGTGTGCACTGGTGTTGCGTCCTGCCTCGTTGCTGATGTCGTTGCTCATGGTCCTTCTCCTGAATAACGCGCCGGATCGACGCGGTGAAACTCTTGCTGCGGGTTGGCCGAATCGTCTTCCCGAAACGGTCCGGCGGGGGTTGTGGCGGCACAGGCGGCGGATGCGGAGACGCGTGCATCCGGCCCGTTCCATTTTGTTTAAGAATCTGTCACCTCGGGATTGAGACTGTAGGTGCCGATGATGTCGGCCTCACTCAACGAATGACCGCGGAGCGCCGTCTGCAGTTCCCCCCAACCGAACACCGGCGGCAACTCGAGTCGCGACACGTCCAGCGCGTACACCCGGAAACGGTAGCGATGCAGCAAGGCATCGTTCCAGGGCGGACACGGGCCGTCGTAGCCGAAATAGTCGCCCGCCATGTCCGGATCGGAAGCAAACCATCCGGTGAAATCGTTGCGCCCCTGGCGGGATCCGGCGGGGCCGTCAGGATGTCGCTTGCCGTGGGACGTGATCCCGTCGCTGCAACTGCCAGCCGCGATCGCGGTGCAGGTCGGTGGAACGTCCACCAGCAGCCAGTGTGCGAAATCCACGCGCGGCAGGTCGGCGGGAACGGTGCGGCCTTCCTGGTTGACGTCATCGCCCTTGCTCGGCACGTCGCTGTCGATGCACACCAGTGCGAAAGACCGCGTGTCGGCCGGCGCGCCCGCCCACGCGAGATGCGGATTGCGGTTGCCCGCAAGCGCGACTTTCTCGCCGGCGTCGCCGGGCTTGCCGAACGCGAATTCGACAGGAATCGGTGCGTTGTGATCGAAACTGTCGCTGCGAAGCTGCATCACGATTTTTCCTTGCAGACACTTTAACGCTGGGGGCCGGGCGTCGGCATTGCAAGCCGCGCCACACTCTGGACGGCAGGCTACTTCGGTGGCGGTTCATACGTGATCCGGTAGATCACGCCATTGTCGTCATCCGAAACAAGCAGGCTGCCGTCGCGCAGCGGTTGCACATCGACCGGTCGGCCGAGGGTCTTCTGGCCATGGAGGAATCCGGTCAGGAACGGTTGCGAACCGGAGACCTTGCCGTCCTTGCCGACGTACGCCACGACCACACGGTAACCGACCTTGCTGGATCGGTTCCACGAGCCGTGTTCGGCGATGAAGATCGCACCGTGGTAGTTTTCCGGGAACATCTGCCCGACGTAAAAACGCATGCCGAGCGACGCCACGTGTGCGCCGAGCCTGAGGGCTGGTTGTGCGAACTCGCTGCACGAATGGCCCTTGCCGAATTGCGGATCGAGCACGTTGCCGGCGTGGCAGTATGGGTAGCCGAAGTTTTCGTCAGGCTTGTCGATACGATTCAGGGTGTCATCGGGAATGTTGTCGCCCATCAGGTCGCGGCCGTTGTTGGTGAACCAGAGCGTATGCGTGCCCGGTTGCCAGTCGAAGCCGACCGTGTTGCGGATGCCGATGGCGACCGTCTGCCAGTCGCTGCCATCGGGATTCATGCGGATGATCCTGGCGAAATCCGGGCCGGGATTGCAGATGTTGCAGGGCGCACCGATCGGGACGTACAGCTCGCCATCAGGACTGAACGCGATGAAACGCCAGCCGTGATGGGTCTTGCCGGGCAGCTTGTCGGTCACCACCACCGGCTTGGGCGGGTCGGCCAGATGCGCCTCGATGTCGGGATATTTCAGGATCCGGCTGACCGCCGACACGTACAGCGCGCCGTCGTGGAAGGCAACGCCGACCGGCATCTCCAGATCCTTAGCGATCACGTACATGTGTTTGGCGCGACCGTTCGCGTCGATGCCGGTCAGCGCGTAGACCTTGCCTTCGCGCATCGAGCCCACGAACACGGTGTCCTTCGCGCCCAAGGTCATCTCGCGGGCGTTGTGTACCTGGTCGCTGTAGATCGAGACGTGGAACCCGGCCGGCACCGTCAGGGTAGCCAGCGGCGCCGCCGCGTGAGCCTCGAGCGACAATGCCGCCAAGCCTACGGCAAGGATGACTGCGCGGCGCGGCAACCCGGACATGACGGCTCTTCCTCAGGCATGAATGCCCAAGCCTATCTGCGGCCGTGTTATGGCGAAGCGAACGCGGAGCCGTTGTCCAGGGTGGCGAAAGCTTCCGTGAACACCTCGCGGTAGTGCGCCGCGTGACCGGGCGGGAAGCTGACCGGCAAGCCGCCACGGCCTTTTCTTGCGCCGCGTGTCATCGGGCCGAGCTTGAGGTCGTCGAGATGCAGGAACACCCCGAGCCGCAACCGCATGTCCCCGCCGGCCGCTGCCAACAGCATGTCGGGGTCGACCCGAAAACTCGGCAGGAGCGTGGCGGCGAAAGCAAGGTGGGTTGCGGCCAGCCGCAGCCAGCGCGCGCCCGCCAACGCATCCGGCATCGCGAAACCCTCCGACCAACCGAAGGCCAGCCAGTCGATCAGCATGTCGTGGGGTTCGCGCTGCACGACGACCAGTCGCGCGCCTGGCAAGACGCGCTTGATCGCCGGCACCACCCGTACATCCAGCACCGGCACCCAGTCGACAACGCGAGTCGAGTCCGCCACCGCGGCGCGCTGGAGGGGACGCCGATAACGCCGCGCCAGCAGACCCAAGCCGGCCTGATCGAACGGTTGCAGCAGGCGTGGATCGAACGGCGCGTTTACAAAATCCGGCACTCCCACGAAGCGTTCGCGCCGCACGAACCAGCCGGACTGGTCGGCCAGCAGGGCTGCGACCTGCCCCACGCCGGAACCGGGCAATCCGCACAGGAAAACCGGCGCCTCACCGCGCGGGTTGGCGAGCTCCGGTTCGGCGGCGAAGCGTTGCAGGCTATCGCGCGTCGTTTCGTCCAGCGCGGGCAATTCGGGTGGACTGCCGTGGCCCAGGCGTTGTGCCTCCATAAAGGCCTGGGCCGCATCGGGCCACTGTTCAAGCGCATCGCACGCCATTCCGAGCAGGCGTTGCCGGCGGCGCGCCAATTGCGGCGGTTTGCCCTCCAGCGAGGCATCGTCGATCCGTTGCAAACGCTGGATCGCCGCGGCCGGATCGCCGGCCACCAGCGCACCGCGTGCGCGCAACATTGCCAGCGCCGGTCGTTTCGACGCGGCCGCGGCCTCGGCCATTGCCAAGGCTTCATCCGTACGGCCAGCCCCGTCGAGCGCCAACGCATGCTGCGCCTTGAGATCGACATCGTCGGGCCAGCGCGCCACGGCCGTGGTCCACACTGATTGCGCTTCGTCGTGCCGGCCAGCCTGCGTCAGCAAACGCGCCAGCTCGACGTGCGCCTTGGCGCCATCGGGTTGACTCGCGACATGCCAGCGCATGTCGTCGATCGCCTGCGCGGCGCGGCCATTTCGCGCCAACGCTTGGGCACGCCGGATCGCCGCGTGGTGCAGGCTGGGCTGGTCGCGCAGGGCTTCGTCGTACTGCGCGATCGCATCGTCAAAATGACCTTGGGCAAGCGCGATATCCCCGAGACCAGCGCGCACCGTGGCGACCTGTTCGCCACGCGACAGCAGCGACTCGTAAATCGACAACGCCTTCGCGACATCGCCCTTGCGCACATAAACCTCGGCACGCAACGCCCGTGCTTGCGGAAAAGCAGGCTTCACCGTGAGCGCGTTGTCGAGCGCTTCGGCCGCGAAATCGAGCATGCCCTCATCCAGCATGGCTTGGGCGTAGCTGGTCTGGATCAGCGGATCGTCCGGCGCGAGTTCGGCGGCCTGGGTCAAGAGTTGTTGCGCGCGTTGCGAATCGCCGCGCATCCGGGCGATGTTGCCGAGACCGGTCAGCGCCTGCACGTCGTTCTCATCGGCACGCAGCGCGACCTTGAAGTGACTCTCTGCCGCATCGATGTCACCACGCAGGAACGCGACGTGGCCGAGACCGCCGTGCGCGGCCGCGAGGTTGGGGTTCAACAGGCGAGCCTGGTCGTAGGCAGCTTGCGCGTCGTCGAGCCGGCCTTCGCTCAGGTACATCTCGCCCAGGGTATGCCGGCTTGCTGCGTTGTGCGGATCGATCTCACCGGCGCGCTGCACCAGCTTCATCGCCTCGGACAAGTCACCACGCTGGCCGCGCAGAATCCCCAAAAGATGCAGAACCTCGGCATTGTCGGGATTCTCGGCCAGCAGTTGGCGATAACCGTTCTCGGCTTCATCGAGACGTCCGTCGCGATGCAATTGGAGCAAATCTTTCAGCATACCCATTCCCGTTGGGGAATCTCAGGGCAACCGGCGCGACAGACGCCACGTGGCGAGGGTTCGGATGATGCCGACCCGTCCGCGACCCGTCCCCCAACGAGGATGCTTCGGAGATTCCCGAAGCGCGCATTATGCCTGCTGCGCGACAGGAATTCGCCCCAGCCTGTCCGCGATGTAGTCTTCCATGTAGCTGCCAAGACGCCAGTCGCGGATGAAACCGCAATGACCGCCGCGTTCGGTGACAGTCAGCTCGACGCACGTGGGCAACGCCATGCCTGCCAAGTCGGAGGCCGGACACACGGGATCGTCGCGCGAGGCAAGAATCGAAGTCGGCACTCTGAGGCCCGCGAGGCGGTCGCCCGCCACCGAATAGCCGTCCAGATATTTGTCGAGGCTGCCGAAATCGGTATGCCTGAGCACCAGGGCTTCGGTAAGTGTACGCAGTGTGCCTCGCAGGTCCCGGCGCGTGAAAAGCTCGCTCTCCGCGAACACCCGCTGCTTGAGTTTGAGTGAGCGCCGCCATTTCCACATGAAGTAGTCGTGGTACATGCGCGGCGCATGTTCGAGCTGGAACAGGCCCGCGTGCGGATCGATCACCGGGCACACGGCGATGGTGTGGGCGAGGTCGACGCCAGCATCCGGAGCGCGCAGCGCCACCCGCAACGCGAAATTGCCGCCCAGCGAAAAACCCGTCAGGGTCAGCGGACGCACTGGATACAACCGCTGCACCGCGCGCAATGCGCCGACCACTTCATCGACGCGACAGGAATGAAAGATGCCGGGGTTCAGTGCATGGCTGCCGCCGTGGTCGCGGAAGTTGAGCCGGAACACATCCCAGCCCTCGTCGAGCAGGCGTGCACCGGTTTGCAACAAATAGGTCGAACGCGTGCTGCCTTCCCAGCCGTGGAACAACACCGCGAGTCCGCGCGATTGCGGCAGCCGTGTCTGCTCCGTGTGGCAACCGGTCAGGCGCACGCCGTCGCCACAATCGAGCGTCACCCAATGCGCATCGCTTTCAAGCCGCCGCGAAAGCCGCCCGCGCAACACGCGGCGCAGAGAACTGGACGCGAGCATCGATTGCAGGTGCGGACTCCGCAACCACCACGACGGCTGGAAGTCGTATTCCACTGGTTCTCTCATGCCGGGAGGCCAAGCACCTGTGCGATTTCGGCGCGTGCGGTTTCCGCCATCCTGCGGCGGCCGCCTTCGGGGTTGAATGTCACCGGCTTCAGGAAATGTACCTCGGCAGTCAGCGAACGCATCGCCAGTACGCGGAACACGTTGTGCATGAAACTCTCGCCCGGCGCGAACAAAACCTCCAGCGACGGTCGGCCATTGCGCAGATAACGCAGCGCCACCGGCTGCACGGGCGCCGCGGCATCCAGCGCGGCCTGCAGGATGCGTGGATGGAAAGTTTTCAATGTCCCCGGCGGCGCGGTGCCCCCTTCGGGAAATGCCGCAATGCTGCGCCCCGCGCGCAGGCGATCACTCATCACGGTCATCACCGCTGCCAGCGAATGGGTACTGCCGCGTTGATGGAAGATCGTGCCGCCGCGCCGCGCCATCCAGCCCACCAGCGGCCAATGTCCGATCTCGGCCTTGGCCACGAAATCCGCCGGCCGCACGGCATGCAAAACCGTGATGTCCATCCACGAGCCGTGGTTGGCCACGAACATCACCGGGTCGTGCAGCGGCTCGCCCATCCGCTGCACGCGCACACCGGCAACCCGCAGGAAAATGCGCGACCAGTTGCGCAGCAACGCGGCGCCGGCGGTGCCGGGGCGTGGGCCATGCGGCAACAGGGGGATCGCCAGCAACGATCCACCCAGCGCGACCAGCAGCAGCAACGGAAAGCGCCACGCGCAACGCAGAGCACCCAAGGCATCACGAGCCGGCGTTGCCGCCGCGCCCTTCACATTCGTTCGAAGACGTTACTTTAACGTGAGTCCGGCAGTGCGCGCAGCCTCCTTCGCTACGGCTTACACTGGGTGGCAAGAAAGCAAGGACATCGCCATGAACACCACGCCACGCCGCGTCGAGCACCAGCAGACCGACCGGGGCTACATCCCGGTCTATACCACCGACACCATCGCGCAGCCGTGGGCCAACTACTCGGAGACCGACCACGAGGTCTGGGCCGCGCTGTTCCGTCGCCAGAGTGAAGTGCTGAAGGGCCGCGCGTGTAACGAATTCCTGGAAAACCAGGAGCGCTTCGGGATGACGCCGGACGCCATCCCGAAGTTCCAGGACCTCAACAAGGTGCTGAAAGCCGGCACCAACTGGGAAATCGTGGGCGTGGAAGGCTTGCTGCCCGATGAAATCTTTTTCAACCACCTCGCCAACCGCCGCTTCCCGGTGACCTGGTGGATCAGGAAACCCGAGCAGTTGGATTACCTGTCCGAACCCGACTTGTTCCACGACCTGTTCGGCCACGTGCCGATGCTTTTGAACCCCGTGTTCGCCGACTACGTGCAGGCCTACGGCCGCGGTGGCGTCAAGGCGCACAAGCTCGGTGCCGACGCGCTGATGAACTTGACGCGGCTGTACTGGTATACGGTCGAGTTCGGATTGATCGACACACCGGAAGGCGTGCGCATCTACGGTTCCGGCATCGTCAGTTCCAAGGGCGAATCGATTCACTGCCTCGAATCGGCATCGCCCAATCGCATCGGCTTCGACCTCGAACGCATCATGCGCACGAAGTACAAGATCGACACCTACCAGCAAACCTACTTCGTGATCGACAGCTTCCAGCAGTTGATGGATGCCACCAAACCTGACTTTACACCTATCTATGCGCGCCTCGCCGAACAGGAACCCTTCCCCGCCGGCGAAACCCAGACCGGCGACCGCGTGATCCATCGCGGGAGCGGGGAGGGTTGGGTGAAAACCGGCGACATTTAACGGCTCCCTCTGCAACTCCAGATCACCTGCAGGGATGACCATGCACAAGATGTTGCTCTGCATTCTGACGGCGTATGCGTTTACCGTAACCGCGCATGCGGCTACACCGGTTCCGGTAGCCAACCCTTCGCTCGACGCCGTTCTGCAAAAGCTTTCATCAAGCGCGCCGGCCAATGATGTCGCCCGGATCGAGAAAGCGATCCACGCAAGTCCCGCGCTACTAGGCCAACTCAACGCCCTGGCAAGTTCGGGCAAACTGAAAAGCATCACCGTGAAATCGGGCGAAGTGGCGGCAGTCGACCACGGAGCCGATTTCGGGGCCGCATTCGACGCGAACGGCATCGTGTTATCGGAAGTGTTCCTCGGCAAGCAAAGTCAGATGGCATACGACGTACGGACCCCGAACGAGGTATTGCCGAATAATACGGTCTTTGTGCTGGGGCACCTTGCATACCACCTTCGCGATGCGCAGTACGTGGAGCAGGCGGCGCACCGGGCAGCAAACGAAGACGCTTTTATGACCGAAGTCATGCGAAATGAAGCCGCCGCATTCATACAAGGCTGGAACGATGTGGTAGACGCGGCGACGGTCACAAACGGCAACAAACCGTTGTCTGGCGGCCAAGCAGGCCAGTTGATGATCAACCTTCTTTACCGATCCGCGTTCATAAGAGCCATGAACGCAAAGGTCGGCCAGAAGCTGGACTTCTCGAAGGGCGGCTACATCGAGGCGTCTGATCGAAATTTGGATGCCATGGCCGCCGCTCTCAGAAACAAGCCACTGGCCGGCCTCCAATGACGAGAGACCAACTTCTTCAGCACGCGTGGCGGGTTGTCACTCGCCATACACCGCCTTCCTGCGCTTCACCGCGCTGACTTCCAGCACCTGCGCAACGCGTTCGCCGTCCCAGCGGTAGATCAGGTGCTTGCCCTGCACGCACGGGCTGGCAACGTCGGGATAAAACAACGCTGCGCATTCGCCGCCCTTGCGGCGCACGCTGTCGTACACCAGACCGTTTGAACCGCCCTTGCGCAGCTTCGCTCCGAGCTTGCGCGAAGCCGAGTAGCTACCTGCATCGTGTTCGGATTTCCAGCCATCGCGAATGTCGTTGAGCGTGCCGTGCACACCGCTCACATAGCAACGCATGGTGATGTCGATCGGCGGCTCCCTGGTTGCAGCGAGAAACCGCTCGCGGTGATACACGGTTTCCTCGACCGCGGTTTCGAACTGGTGTGCAAGGTAGAGCACGCCGTATCTGCCATCCGAAAATCGGCTCCCTTCTGGATTGACGTGGGTGAACGCGGCCATCAGCGGCGTGGTGCCGGGTCCGCTGACGCGATGTCCTTTCGGCACGTTCGATAGTTCACCCCATTCTTCGCGCAGGCGCGGGTTGGTCAGCGCCTCGATCCGGTAGAGCGCATCGAGATCCCTGGGGTCGGCGATCGCGTCGAACACGCCGACCGGCGGATAGCGGCTGGGCACGATGCGATAAGCGCGCTGCCAGCGGAGGCGATGGAGGGGCGGGTCGTGCGGTGGCATGGCTAAAGCGCTGCAAACTGTGACAATGTGAATCCCTCTCCCATCGGGAGAGGGGCAGGTGTGAGGGTACGCACTCGCGTCGCATCGAACGAGAACCGAACCCTCACCCGGCCCTTCGGGCCACCCTCTCCCAGAGGGAGAAGGGAACGGCGTCAGCCTCTTTGCGCATCAAGATACTGCCGCACAACGTACAGGTCGGCGACGTTGCCGGACAACATGCGTTCCAGCGCGGTTTTGCCGCCGAAAGTAGGCGCATCGTTGGGTTTGCGCAGCCACGCATCGGCGCGATCGGGTTGCGGGAACAGGATCGCCAGCGCCTTGAAGATGCCGAGCAGATAGCTGATCCGCTCCAGCGTGTCGCGGCCGAGGGTGCCATCGCGTTCGCGCTTCCACTTGTAGAACGTCGATTCCGGCGGATCACCCAGCAGCTTGCGCTGTTCGGCGACGCGCAGTTTCCAGCGATCGGCAAGGCTGAAGAACGCGCGCAAGGCCGGCGCAACGAGGCCGGCTTCCGGTTCCCGCCCGTGGTGGCCGCGGACATCTTCGATACGTTCGGCATGCGATTTCATAGTTAGTGCATGAATAAAGTTTTATATAACTTTACTTCAATGCAGAAGTACATGCAATCCGAAGTCCGCGTTCTCCGGCACGCTCACTCGGGCAGTTGGCGCGGCGCACCCACGTTCGCCAGATACGCATCCAGCCCATGTTCGGGCGTGTCGGGGAAAATCTCGCCCGTGGCGGTAAATTGCATGCGATCGGGGCGAAAATTGCGGAAGTCGCGGCGCATCCGGCACCACGCGCCCAGCGTCCAGACCGGGCCCCAGCAGGCAAGGCACAGAGGTTCGACTTCGCGGGTACTGACCCTTCCAGCCTCATCGCGATACTCGATTTTCAATACGCGGCGCGCGGCAATGGCTTCATGCAAGGCATCGACGATGCCTGCTTTCGCCTCGTACCAGCGCTGCGGCACGAACACCCGCGAGCGCTTCCCACGTCCGCGCAATTCCGCGGGCAGTACTGCATCGATCTTGAGCAGCGCCGCCTGTGCGCCCTGCGCCAGACGTTCACCCGCAAACGCGCGCACGAAGCGCGTACCGACCACCAGCGCTTCCAGTTCCTCGGCGGTAAACATCAGCGGCGGAATGTCCGAGCCCTTGCGCAACACGTACCCGACACCGGCCTCGCCCTCGATCGGCACGCCACTCGTTTGCAGGTCCGCGACATCGCGATAAACCGTGCGCAGAGATACACCCAGGGTTTCGGCAAGATGCCTTGCCGGCAGCGCGGTACGGCGTCCCCGCAGGGCGTGGATGATCAGGAACAGGCGGTCGGCGCGGCGCATGCAGCCATTTTGCCGCGTGCGGCGCAAGGCGTCGCGCCCGTTTACGCAAGGCCCATTTCCTTCGCCAGCTCCTCGTCCGCCTTCTGCGCGCGCTGCTGCGCGGGATGCGCCATGACCCTGTCGATGTATTGCCTGATGGCGGGCGTGGCTTCGACCATCCCGAAACCGGTCGTCCAGCGCAATGCATTGCCCCACATCACGTCCGCGGCGGTAAAGCGTTCGCCCAGCAGATACGGACCTTGCGCGATCGCATCGGCGATCGTTTTCAATACGGTTTCAAAATCACCGTAAGGCGACTGCACGTGCGGCCCCGGTTCGCGCTTCAACGCCTTGTCCGCGATCGCGGGCTCGAAACAGGCGGCGTAGAACACCAGCCAACGCAGGTACGGACCGCGCTGCGGATCATCTACCTCCGGCGCCAGACCGGCTTGCGGAAACAGGTCGGCAAGCCAGATGTAGAGGGCGATCGTCTCGGTTACGGTCGCGTCGCCGCGTCGGATCGTCGGTACCTTGCCCATCGGGTTGACACTCAGGTACTCGGGTGAACGTTGTTCGTCGTGCCTGAAGTCGATGGGGCAGAGTTCATACGTTGCCCCAAGCTCTTCCAGCAACGCGCGGGTCATGCAGGAACGGCTGTGTGGATTGTGGAAGAACACCAGGGTTGGGTCGTCGTTCATGGCTGCTCCCGAAAAAGGGTGGGGGGGGTCGCGGCACGGTAGCCGCGAACGCGAGATGCGTGCATAGTCTTCCGGCCCCATGCTGACAGCGTGCTGTCAGCAGTCGGTGGCAGCCTGTCGCCGAAGCCGTAACAATGCAAGGACTTGCCGAGGAGGAATCCGAATGGACCCGATTTCGCTGACCCAGCACCTGATCGAGGAACAGCGCCGCCACGGCAGCATCAATGCCGATCTGCGTCTTCTGATCGAGGTGGTCGCGCGTGCGTGCAAGCGGATTTCGATCGCGGTCGGGAAAGGCGCGCTGGGCGGCGTGCTCGGCGAGGCCGGCACCGGCAACGTGCAGGGCGAGGCGCAAAAGAAGCTCGATGTGATTTCCAACGAGATACTGCTGGAAGCCAATGCATGGGGCGGTCACCTGGCCGCCTGCGCGTCGGAAGAAATGGCCGACCCCCACCCGATCCCCGACGCCTATCCCAAGGGCAATTACCTGTTGCTGTTCGACCCGCTGGACGGCTCCAGCAACATCGACGTGAACATTTCGGTGGGCACGATCTTCTCGGTGCTGCGATGCCCCGAGGGCGTCACCGAGCCGGGCGAAAAAGACTTTCTGCAACCCGGCACGCGCCAGGTCGCAGCGGGATACTGCGTGTACGGATCGAGCACCGTACTCGTTCTCACCACCGGCCACGGCGTCAACGTGTTCACGCTGGATCGCGAACTCGGCAGCTTCCGCCTGACGCGCAGCGATGCCCGGATTCCTGCGGATACCTCGGAATTCGCGATCAACATGTCCAACCAGCGCTTTTGGGAACCGCCGGTGCAGCGCTACATCGCGGACCTGCTGGTCGGAAAAACCGGCCCGCGCGGCCGTGACTTCAACATGCGCTGGGTGGCATCGATGGTCGCCGACGTCCACCGAATCCTCACCCGCGGCGGCATCTTCATCTATCCCGTCGACGAGAAGGTGAAGTCCAGGGGCGGCAAGCTGCGCCTGATGTACGAGGCGAACCCGATGAGCTTCATCGTCGAGCAGGCCGGCGGCGCAGCCACCACCGGCCGCTCGCGCATCCTCGACGTGCAACCGACACAACTCCACCAGCGGGTGCCGGTGTTTCTTGGCTCGAAGAACGAGGTGGAAACCGCAACGAAATATCACCTCGATGCCGGCTGATCCCCTCCCCCTTCAAGGGGGAGGTCGGGAGGGGGATGGGGTAGTCATTACGGAACGCGGTTTCGTTTCGCTTCGGACACCATACCCACCCAACCCTTCCCTTGAAGGGGAGGGCTTTGTTCGATCGTTGGTCGGCGGCGTCAAACCCTGCCAGTCACCGGAATCAGCGCACCGGTAATCGCGGATGCCTGATCGGACAACAGGAACACGATGACGTCGGCGAGTTGCTGCGGTTTGACCCACTTTGCGAAATCCGCCTTGGGCATGTCCTTGCGGTTGGGCGGCGTGTCGATGATCGAAGGCAGCAACGCGTTGACGGTGATGTCGCGCGACTTCAGTTCCTCGGCGAGCGATTCGGTGAAGCGCATCACGCCGGATTTCGATGCCGTGTAGGCGGCAACGCCGGTTCCGGCCTTAAAAAATGCCGAGGCCGCGCCGATGTTGACGATTCGTCCACCGCCGGAGAGATGCGCCAGCGCCGCCTTGCTGGCCGCGACCGCGGTGCGCAGGTTGATGCGATACAACAGGTCGAAGGTTTCTGCGCTGCCGTCAGTGAGCGTTTCATAGCGGAACGTTCCGGCGATATTGACCAGCGCGTCGAGACCGCCCAGCACCTTCGCCGTTGCGTCGATCGCCGCCTTGGCCTGCGCACTGTCGGCGAGGTCGACATCACCGAACACATGCGCCGCGCCGAGGTCGCTGCCCGCTACGGGCGCGCCGGCACGATCGATCGCGGCAACCTTCGCACCTGCCGCCTGCGTGGCCTGCACGACAGCGGTACCGAGCGAACCGAAAGCGCCGGTGATCACGATGCGTTTGTCTGTGAGTGCCATGGGAATTCTCCTGAATGTGCCCCGCGTAGCCCATAGGATGCGGCAAGCCGGGGGGCGCTGCGCGGGCGCCATAGGTGCGTGAATGGTTGAATCGCAAGCATATCGCCGCCTGTGCCGCGCGGTGAAATCGACCCCGCGCAGGCCGGCCTTATCGGAGTAATCTTGCACCCCGAATCGTAAATCGCCGCCGACCATGGCCAGCATCCCCCAAGACGCGATTCCGCCTGCCCCCGCACCAGCAGAGCGGTCATCGCGCAGCGTTCGACGCGTGATCTACCGGCACACCCTTCCACTGCGGATCATGCACTGGATCAACGCGATCTGCCTGTTGATCCTGCTTGGCAGTGGCCTGCAAATCTTCAACGCGCATCCTGCCCTGTACTGGGGCCAGCGCTCGCACTTCGATCATCCGTGGCTGGCGCTGGGTGCCACTCAGACCGCGAACGGCAAACTGCGCGGTGTGACCGTGCTCGGTTCGCATCGTTTCGACACCACGGGCTGGTTCGGTGTATCGAAGGTGAATGGACAACCGACGATGCGTGGATTCCCGACATGGGCAACGATCCCGGGTCCGCAATGGCTGGCGATGGGGCGCGCCTGGCATTTCTTCTTTGCCTGGATCTTCGTGATCAACGGTATCTGTTTCGTCGGATATGCGTTATGGACCCGACATCTCACGCGCGATCTGATTCCGACCCGACGCGACTGGCGCGGCATCGGACGCTCGATCGTCGATCACGCCCTGCTCCGGCACCCGCACGGCGAGGCTGCGGCACGCTACAACATCTTGCAACGCATCGCGTATCTCGTGGTTATCTTCGGGTTTGGTGGCGGCGTGGTGTTGATGGGCCTCGCCATGTCGCCGCGCATGGACAGCGTGCTCGGCTGGCTGGTGGACCTCGTCGGTGGCCGCCAATCGGCGCGCAGCATCCATTTCCTGTTCGCGATGGGTTTCATCGCCTTCTTCCTGATTCACATCTTCGAGGTTATCGTGACCGGCACCGGCAACAACCTGCGCTCGATCATCACCGGCCGCTACGCCATCGAAACCGGGACACGCGATGAAGCTGATCAATAGACGCCGGCGTTTCCTGCGCGACACGCTGGCGCTGACCGGCGCCGTTGCGCTCGGCGGTTGCGACAAATTGTCGCAGACCGACTGGGCGCCGAAAGTCCTGGGCAGCGCCACGACATTGAGCCACGCCGCGCAGAGCGCGTTGTCGCTCAACGCCATGGCACGCGAATATACAGAGGCCGACATCTCGCCGGTGTTCCGTCCAAATGGCAGTACCGACCCGCAATCGAAGGAATACCGTGCGATGGCGGCCGACGGCTTTCGCGATTACCGGTTTGCCGTCGGTGGGTTGGTCGCGCATCCGTTCTCCCTGTCGCTGGGCCAACTGCGCGCGCTGCCCAACCGCACCCAGATCACACGCCACGATTGCGTGGAAGGCTGGAGCGTGATCGGCAAATGGACCGGCGTGCAGTTGTCGCACATCTTGAAGATGGCGCAGCCGACCTCGGCGGCGCGCTATGTGGTATTCCGTTGCTACGACGTGATGGACGATGGCAACGCGTACTACGAGTCGCTGGGCTTCAACGATGCGTATCACCCGCAGACGCTCCTCGCGTGGGAATTGAACGGCAAGACCCTGCCGATCCCGAACGGCGCGCCGCTGCGCCTGCGCGTACCGCGCCAGCTTGGCTACAAGATGGCCAAGTATCTGCGCCGCATCGACCTGGTCGCCTCTTTCGCGGACATCGAAAGCGGCAAGGGTGGCTATTGGGAGGATCAGGGTTACCAGTGGTACGCCGGCATCTAGGCACGATCAGCCGCCGGTGTGGTGCCAGCGCCGCTGGTGCCGCCAGTGCCGCACCCGCTTGATGATCCAGCGCGACGCCAGCGGCAGCACTGCGAGCAATGCCAGCGACACGATCATCGGCAGCGATATGAGTTGCGCCAGCGATTTCGCCGCGGCGATGCGTGTCCCGGCGTTCACGTAAACGAGGGTGCCCGCCAGCATGCCAACCTGCGTCACCCAGTAATAGGTGCGCACCGGGATGTGGGTCAGTCCCATCAAAAGGTTTACCAGAAAGAACGGAAACACCGGCACCAGCCGGATGTTCAGCAGGTAGAACGCGCCATCGCGTTCGATGCCTGCGTCGACACGATGCAAGCGGTTCTGGAAACGGCTGCGGATCGCATCACGAAACACGAAACGCGTGGCCAGCATCACCAGCGTGGCACCGATCGCGGAACCGAACGACACCAGCGCGGTGCCCTCGATCACACCGAAGATCGCACCCGCGGCCAGCGTCATGACGGTGAGGCCAGGCAACGACAGCGCCACGATCACGATCAGCACGCCGAGGAACGTGAATGCGAGGCGCCATGGATGAGTGGCCTGCCACGTCTGCAGCAGTTCGCGGCTGCGTTGAAGCGTCGCCAAATCAAGGTGGTGCTGCGCGCCCGACAGAAAGAATGCGATCACCGCGCAAACGGCGATCAGCACCAGCATGCCGCGAACCAGCAACTGCCATCGCACCCGCTTCAACATGACTACCGAGGATGCGCCGCCTTGCGTGAATGGCGCGTGCGCCGCGGCGGCCCTTTACCGACGGCCGGAAAATGATGCAGGATGGCGCCTTCCGCTGGAATCCGTCCTTGTCCGCCGCGCGCACGTTCCTGCAAAAATTCCTACGGGATCGCCTGCTGCAGGCCTTGCTGGTGCTGATGCTGGCGCTGGCGATCGCCGATCCGCACCCACTACACGACTATCTGCAGTGGCTCGACCTGCCCACCCTCGCCGGCCTCACGGGTTTGCTGATCCTGGCCGAAGGCGTGCGGGCCAGCGGTTACGTGCAACGTTTCGCGCTGCGTCTGGTTGCGCGCCTGCACGGTGTTCGCACGCTGGCGCTCGTGCTGGTCGTGCTGTCGGCGGTGATGGCCTCGGTGCTGACCAACGACGTCGCACTGTTCCTTGTCGTGCCGCTGACGCTCGCGATCGATCGCATCGCAGACATTCCACGCCAGCGACTGGTGATTTTCGAGGCACTCGCTGTCAATGCGGGATCGACCTTCAGCCCGATCGGCAACCCGCAGAACCTGCTGCTGTGGCAGCACTCGGGGCTGGGGTTCTTCGGGTACATTGCGGCGCTGGCGCCGACCGCCGCGGTGTTGCTGGCCGTGCTGCTGGTCATGTGCTGGTTCGCGTTTCCGTCGACTTCCCTGAAGCTGTCCGAAGCAGTCATGAAACGACCACGCATCGACACGCGCCTGCTTGCGGGTGCGGTGCTGCTGCTGACCGTCATGGTCGTCGCGCTGCAATGGGGTTTCGCGGTGCCGACAGCGTTGGTCGTGATCGCGCTCGGCGTGCTGTTCTTCCGGCGCGTGCTGGGGAGTGTGGATTGGATGTTGCTGGCGACTTTCGCCGCGATGTTCGTCGGTCTCGGGCATCTCGCCGCGCTGCCGGCCGTGCAGGCGCACGCCAGCGCGCTCGCATGGGACGATCCGCGCGTCGTGTATGCGGGCGGGATCTTGCTTTCGCAATTCATCAGCAACGTGCCGGCGGCGGTACTGCTCCAGCACTACGCCCCGCAGCTCACCCTGCTTGCGGCCGCGGTCAATGTCGGCGGGTCGGGCTTGATGATCGGTTCGCTCGCCAACCTGATTGCGCTGCGACTCGACGGTAGCCGCGGCATCGGCTGGCGCTTTCATGCGTGGTCGATTCCGTATCTCGTTCTCACCGCGTTGCTCGTGACACTGGTGGTCTTGCGCTGAGCGCGCAGGTTGGGCTGAGCGTGCAAAGCCCAACGAGATCGGCCGTCGCTGTTGGGCTTCACTGCGTTCAGCCCAACCTGCCAGCTTCAAGACACTCCATCAGGCGAATACCGTGCCCGATGCAACACACGCGCATCGATGTCCGCGATTGAACGCAGGCCGCACAGCACCATCGTCAGGTCCAGTTCGCGCCGGATCAGCTCCAGCACCGTGGTGACGCCGGCCTCGCCCATCGCGCCCAGCCCGTACACGTAGGCACGGCCGAGCAACACGCCGCGCGCGCCCGAGGCGAGCGCCTTGAACACGTCCTGCCCGGAGCGCACGCCGCCATCCAACCATACCTCGCAAGTGTTGCCGACGGCCGCGGCGATCTCCGGCAGCACGCTGATCGTCGACGGCGCACCGTCGAGCTGACGGCCGCCATGATTCGACACCACGATCGCGTCGGCGCCGCATTCGACCGCGCGGCGCGCGTCGTCGGGATCGAGGATGCCCTTCATGACCAGCTTGCCGCCCCAGCGCTGCTTGATCCATTCGACGTCGTTCCAGTTGAGGCCGCGGTCGAACTGCTCGGCGGTCCACGCCGCCAGCGAGGACACGTCGCTGACGCCTTCGACGTGACCGACGATGTTGCCGAATTGATGCCGCCGCGTGCGCGCCATCGCCGCACACCAGCGCGGATGCGCGGCAAGATTCATCAGATTGCGCAGCGTGGGTTTGGGTGGAGTAGACAATCCGTTCCTGATGTCGCGGTGGCGCTGGCCCATTACCGTCAGGTCAAGTGTCAGCACCAGCGCCGAGCAACCCGCCGCTTTCGCGCGGTCGATCAGACGCCCGATGAAAACGTGGTCGCGCATCACGTACAACTGAAACCAGAACGGGCGCCCGGTGAACGCAGCCACGTCCTCGATCGAACACACGCTCATGGTCGAGAGCGTGAACGGCACGCCGAAATCCGCCGCCGCGCGCGCCGCCAGCATCTCGCCATCGGCGTGCTGCATCCCGCACAAACCGACCGGCGCCAGCGCGACCGGCAACGCGACATCCTGTCCGAGCATGGTGGTGCGCTGGCTGCATTGATCGACGCCCAGCGCCACCCGCTGGTGCAACTGGACGCGTGACAGATCTTCGAGATTCCGACGCAACGTCGTCTCGGTCCACGAACCCGACTCGCAGTAATCCACGAACATCCGTGGCACGCGTTTCAGATAGATCCCGTGCAGGTCTTCGATGCAGGTGATGGGAGTCATGCGTAGATTGTCCTTCCGAAGCGGCTGTTGTGAACAGTCAGGCCATGGACGGCCGTTCTGAACTCCATGATCCACGATGGTGAAGTTTCACGAATCACCCCAGCCATCACCGCGTTCAGGGACGAACGCAGTGACACCGGTTGGGCTTCGCAACGCTCAGTCCGACCTCCACGCTTTCTATCCTTCATGCGTCAGCCCATTTCGGGCCAGCCAATACGGATCATGTTCGTACGGATCGGGCCGTTCCGCCCATCGCTTGTAGGTCCACTGGTATTGCGGGAAGGCGAGTTCCACGCACTGCTCGACACCGCGGTTGAGCGCGGTGCAGGCCACACGCAAGTCGGCGTCGGCAATGCCCTCGGGCGCGGGCAGGATGCGGATGCGAAACCCCGCGCCACGCGGCAGGCGCTCGGCAAACGCGAACAGCACGTCCGCGCCGGTGCGTCGCGCGATGCGCGGCAGTAACACCATGGTGTTGGCGTCGAGCCCGAAGAACGGTGCGAACTGGCCCTCGCCGCGCTTGGGTTGCTGATCGGGCAGGATGCCGACCACGCCGCCGGCGGCGAGGCGCTTGTACAAGGTGCGCACCCCCGCGCCGTCGGCGCGCACCTGTTCGGGCTCGAGGCCGCCGCGCGCGCGCACCAGCAAGGTTTCCCAAGCACGATCGCGCGGTGGCGCGTACAGGATCGCGATCGGCGTGCGGCTGCACAGCCAGTAATTGAGCAGTTCCCAGCAGCCGAGATGCGGCGCGGCAATGACCAGACCGCGCCCCGACTGCAGCGCCGCATCGAAATGCTCCAGCCCGTCGACCTCGCGCACCAACTCGAGTACGCGCTCGGCACCGCGGCCCCACACCGCCGCCATCTCGGTCACCGCGCGACCGGTTTCGACAAGACATTCGCGCACCAGCCGCTCGCGCGGGGCGGCGTCGAGATCGGGCCGCACAATGCGCATGTTCACCTCGGTGTGAACGCGTTCGCGTGCGCGCTTTCGCCACCACAGCGGCCGTCCCAGTGCGCTGCCGCAGCCATACAGCGCCGGCAGCGGCAACACGCCCAGCACACGCAACGTCCACCAGGTCGCAGCGACGTACCAGCGCATCAGGTGCCCACGCCCGTGGCGATATAGGCGTCGTCGGAAAGGCCGCTACCGGCGCGCGCCTTGAAGCGCTTGTAGTTCCACTGGTATTGCGTGAACGCGTCGCGCACGCAGGCTTCGATCGCAGCGTTCATCGCCGTGCATGCGACCAGTGGATCGGCATCGACGAGCGCTGCCGGCGGTTCGCGGAAATGAACGCGGAACCCCCCCGCTGACGACAGGCGTTCCACGAACAACATCAGCACCGTGGCACCAGTGCGCTGCGCGAGACGTGGCAGCAACGTCATCGTCAACGCCGGTACCCCGAAAAACGGCGCCACCACGCTGCCAGCGCGTGGCACATGGTCCGGCATGATCGACACCACCCCACCCCCGCGCAGATGGCGAAACACACGGCGCACACCGATGTCGTCGATCGGAAACTGGATGTTGGCGCCACCCCCCCGCAACCTGCGCAACAGCGCTTCCGCCTGCGCATGACGCGGTTGGGTATAGAACGTCGCGAACGGCGTACGCGCGCCGACCCAGTAATTGGCGACCTCCCAACTGCCGAGGTGCGGCGCGCACAAAACCAGACCACGCTTCGCGGCAATCGCGGCATCGAACAAGGCTCGACCGCGCACCTCGCGCACGCTCGCCAGGGTGCGGCGTGGATTCGTCCAGATGCCGAACACCTCGACCAGCGCGATGCCGGTTTCATGCACGCAACCGCGGGCCAGTTCGGTACGTTCAGCATCAGTCAGGTCGCGCCGTGCCAGCGCAAGATTGGCTTCCACGACTCGCCGCTTGCGACTGCCGGTCGTCCAGAACAGCCAGCCCAGCATTGCGCCCAGCGCGCGGAATGCACGCAACGGAAGACGGGCCACGAGCCACATCAGGTCATAGGCGAGACGGGTGTACCAACGCATTGCCGAAGTGTAACCAAGATTGCGGCAGCCACACGTCGCCATCCCGGCGAAAGCCGGACTGCGAAGGCAGAGATGCCGAAGCGAACCACAGCGAAGCCGATGGTCCGAAGGGCGCGTCGCAGGAGCGAGGCGTAATCCATCTTGCTCCCCCGGCGAAAAGGCTACGTCAAAATGGAGTGACTCTCGCCATCCGTGGCGCTCGCCCTTCGGGCTGCCTGCGGCATTCGCGTTTGCAATCCTGCACACGCAGTCTGGTTCTGCCCGCAAACAACGCGGGCAGTCCCGGAACGACGAGATTGTTGTTACGCTCTCCGAGTCCCGAGTCCCCAAAATGATTTCCCTCATCCAGCGCGTCACCTCCGCTTCGGTCGAAGTCAACGGCGAAACCGTCGGTGCGATCGACACCGGCCTGCTGGCGCTGGTCGCCGTCGAACCGGGCGACGGCGACGCCCAGGCCAAACGCATGTGTGAACGGCTGTTGGGTTATCGCGTATTTGCCGACGACGACGGACGGATGAATCGCTCGCTCACCGAGGTCGGCGGAGGCTTGCTGCTGGTACCGCAATTTACCCTGGCAGCCGACACCCGCAAGGGCATGCGACCCAGCTTCACCACCGCCGCGACGCCTGCCGAAGGCAAGCGCTGGTTCGATCGGCTGGTCGAGCTGTCGGTCGCAATGCATTTCGGGGTTGCAACCGGTCGTTTCGGTGCCCATATGCAGGTGCGGCTGGTGAATGACGGTCCCGCAAGTTTTTGGCTGCAAGTCTCATGACCCAAGCAGAACGCCAGCTGGGATGATTCTTGCATGGACTGAATGCCCTAGCCGCTTGTCCCGTCTCGCTTTTTCGGCCTTGATCCATGGCCGAAAGGCCTCCATTTTGTTATACTGAGCGGTTCTTGTCGGTCCGGGTGCCCCATGGAAAACCTCCCCTCGCAGCAATCCGAAATCAAGCAATTGATCACCAAGGGCCGTGAGCAGGGTTACCTGACTTACGCCGAGGTCAACGACCACCTGCCCGACGACATCGTCGATCCGGAACAGATCGAAGACATCATCGGCATGATCAACGGCATGGGCATCG